>NZ_JADOGI010000165.1 GCF_015645445.1 Nonomuraea cypriaca
GGACGGAAGTACCTCCCCGCCGGGGCGCCGGCGGGGAGGTACTTCCGTCCGTCCCTGATCACGAACTGAGGTGTGGTCGCCGGGTCGTCCGCGATCGTGTAGCCGCCAGGGGCGGTGATGAGGGCGATGTCACCCGCGGCGAGGCGCGTGGGAGTGGAGTCCCCGACTCTGATCGAGGCATGGCCGCCGAGCGTGGCCGCGACCGTGAGCGGCGGCGCGTCGGCGTACGTCATCCCCCACGGTGGCCGCTGGATGAGCCGTCTGACCAGGGCGTTCTGCGCGCGGGCTCGATGCAGCAGGTCGGTCAGCACGTCCACCCACTCAATGTAGACGGTCGCAAAGGTATTTTGGATGTTCTCCCATGGATCGTCTCGGCTTCGGTGCGGTTGTCTGGACGGCATGACGAAATCCATCGCAGTGTTCGGAGCCGGTCCAGGTGTCGGCCAGGCCATCGCCCGCCGATACGGAAAGGAGGGGTATGACGTCGTCCTGGTCGCACGCCGCCAGGGACCCTTGGACCTGTTCGCCCGGGATCTGTCCGCCGACGGCATCACCGCCCATGTGATCATCGCCGACCTCGAGCAGACCGGCGCCGTCCCGGCGCTCGCCGAGCGGATCCGCGCGAAGGCCGGGAACCCCACGGTCCTCTACTACGGCCCGGCACCCACGGACCTGGTGTTCGTTCCCGCCGTCGACCTCACCGCGGAACTGCTTCACGACCGCATGCCGATCACGATCTACACGCTCCTGGCCCTGGTCCGCGAGTTCCTTCCCGCCATGGTCGAGCGAGGCGACGGCGCCATCCTCAGCGCCCAGGGAGCCGCCGCCGTCCGCGGCCGGCCGCACATGAGCGGCTGGCCCACGGTCCTCGCCGCACAGCGGAACTACCTGCAGTCGCTCGCGGCCGAGGTCGCCGGCAAGGGGGTCTACGTCGGCATGCTCCACATCGGCGCCCGCATCCTGGGCACCCCTTTCGAGGCGGATTACCAGCGGCGCCGGGCTCAGGGCGAACCCGTGCCCGACATGGCCGCCGCCGACCCCGCCGCGTTGGCCGGCATCCTCTGGGACATGCACTCCGGGCGGGCTTCGCATGAAGCCGTCGTCCCCGCCGGCCTTCTGGAGGATGACACCGAGGCGATCGGGAGAGCGCGTTCCTGCTTTCCTTGAGCACTGAAGGGCTCCCCCCTGACGGGAGGAGCCCTTGGTCAAGTGCGGGGGGTCAGCTGCGGGTCCACCGCTGGTTGGCACCGCCCGTGCAGTCCCAGATCTGCAGCCGGGTGCCGTTGGCGGAACTCGCCGCGGTCGCGTCGAGGCACTTGTTGGCCTGAGGGTTCACGATCTGGCCGGTGCCGGAGTTGAACGTCCACCTTTGGGCGCCGCTGCCGTTGCAGTCGTACAGCTGCACCTTCGCGCCGTTGGCCGTGGCGCCGGAGGCGACGTCCATGCACTTGCCGAGCGCGCGCACGGATCCGTCGCCGTTCCACGTCCAGTTCTGAGCGGCGGTGCTGTTGCAGTCCCAGAGTTGCACGGCCGTGCCGTTGGCGGGGTTGGCGCCGGCCACGTCGACGCACTTGCCGCCGGCGCCGGTGATCCGGCCGCCGCCGGTCCCGCCGTCGGTGGGCGGGGCATAGACGCGGACGTAGTCGACGGTCAGGGTCTGCGGGAAGGTGGTGGAGGCGTCAGGGTAGCCGGGCCAGAGCCCGCCGACCGCCACGTTCATGATCATGAAGAACGGGTGGTCGAAGACCCATTGGTTGCCGTTGAGGCTGGCCGGTGTGCGGCGCTGGTATTCGTTGCCGTCGACGTACCAGATGATCAGGTTCGGCGACCAGTCGACGGTGAAGGTGTGGAAGCCGTCGGCGAACGCGCCGCCGATGGAGTAGGGGGCGCCGATGGCCGCGCCGCCGGAGTAACCCGGGCCGTGGATGGTGCCGTGAACGGTGCTGGGTTCGCGGCCGATGTTCTCCATGATGTCGATCTCGCCGCTGTTGGGCCAGCCGACCGACCCGAGGTCGTTGCCGAGCATCCAGAAGGCCGGCCAGATGCCCTGGCCGCGGGGCAGTCTCATGCGCGCCTCGAACCGCCCGTACGCTCGGGTGAAGGTGGCGGAGGTGAGCAGGCGGGCGGAGGTGTACTGGCAGGTGCCGTAGTGACACTGGAAGTTGGACGGATTCTCCCTGCGCGCGGTGATCACCAGGTTTCCGCCGCCGTCCATGGCGGCGTTGCGGGTGCTGTTGGTGTAGTACTGCTGCTCGTTGTTGCCCCAGCCGCTGCCGCCGATGTCGAAGCGCCATTTCGACTGGTCGACGGCGCTGCCGGCGGATCCGTTGAACTCGTCGGACCAGACCAGGGGGCCGGGGGCGGGAGCGGCGTTGGCGATGCCGGTCGTCGGGACCAGCATCGCGATGACGGTGGCGAGAGCGGCACCGATGGCGAGCAACGTTCTGGAACGGGGGGTGCGATCCATTCGGGTTTACCTCACCGGATTCACGGATGCGGATTTACCGAAACCTTCCGGCAACGTGACTCCCCTGTCAAGAGAGCGCTCTCTAGAAATGGTCGTCGAAGTTCTGCCGGACTCGTGCCGGTGGGCGAAGCCACACGCATCCCTGCACGTGCTCGACGCGACCCGCCGTTTTGGGGCCCGTGACACCTCGTCAATTTCCCGTCAGCATTTCGGGCCTGCGCGTCCAGATTGCGTAGCGATCGCCGATCCCCTCCCCGAACGGCTCTAGCGTCGGTCATGTACGCCTTTTCCAGGAGGAAAGCAGATGTCAGAGCCCCGTTTGTGCGTCCCGGTCAAGACAGGCGCGTGCTCCTTGACCCTGCGGTTGTTCCGCACGGCCACGGGCAGGCGGACGGCGGTCGCCTTCACCTCGCCGCTCAGGCTGGCCAGGGTGCTCGGCCCGCGGCAACCGTGGGTGCTGCTCACCGCACCTGCGCTACGCACCATGATCGCTGAGCTGGACGTCATCGGCATCGTCACCGACCCCGCCGGGACCATGAGCTGATCATGTGGGTGGTCCGCTCGGGTCGCGAGCTCGCGGATCGCACGGACGACTCGGGACAGCCGGAGCCAACGCCTGCCGACCGCGCGGACGACTCGGGACAGCCGGAGCCAACGCTCGCCGACCGCGCGGACGACTCGGGACAGCCGGAGCCAACGCTCGCCGAGCCCGCACCCGCGAGTGTCGCCTTGGACCAGGCGCCGCGGGTGCCGTGGCCGGGACCGGTGGTGCGCGCCACGCCGCGGGGCGGCCAAGGCGAGCCGACGCAGGAAATCGGCGAGCCAGAACCGGCGGCCACACCGGCAGGCCAAGACGCGCAGACGGGCGAGACTCGGGAGGCCAGCGACCGGCGCGCCCAGGCGGCGGCCCTGCTCGCTCAGGATCCGGCGATGACCGGTGCCGCGCTCGCCCGTGCGCTAGGCGTACACGAGACCACCGGGCGCAAATACCGCCGCGAAGCACTCAACGGCAACGGCCGCCCATAGCGCCGAAGCGGGGCGGCCGGTGCGGGCGCGGTCGAAAGAGCCATTTCAGCCAGGGCTGGTGGTACGGCTTCTGGCGGGGCCGTGCGGTGGTTCGCCGGCTTCGAGGCGTTCGACGTATCCGGCGATCCTGCGTGCCCGCGTCTCGGCCTTCTTCGCCTTCTGGAGGGTGAGCAGGATCTGGTAGCGGCTGCTCTTGCTGAGCGCGGCGAAGGCGGTCGCCGCGGCCGGTGAGGCGTCGAGCGCCGCCTGTAGCTCGGGCGGGACCTCAGCCGTGCTCGGCGGCGCGTAGGCGGCGGCCCAGCGGCCGTCGGCCTTGGCCTGCTCGACCTGTTCGAGGCCGGCCGGACGCATCCGGCCGGTGGCGATGAGCTCCTCGACCCTGGCGCAGTTGATCTTCGACCACGGGCTGCGGGCCCTGCGCGGTGAGAAGCGCTGGGCCCACCAGCCGTCAGGCACGCCGCCGGAGAAGGCCTTCCCGTCGATCCAGCCGTAACACAGGGCCACGTCGAGGGCCTCGGACCTGGTGACGGAGGCCACGCCCGTGCCCTTCTTCGGCAGGGCGAGCCAGACCTCCCCCGCGGCGCTGTGATGCGCCTCCATCCAGGCGGCGAACTCCTCGGCCGTGGCACAGCGCAGGGCGTCGTCCGTCATCGGGTCACCAGATCTTCCGCTTCGGCCGAAGGATGCCGCATGCCAGTGTAGGCCTGCTGTTCGGCGGCGGCCTTGATGCGCTCCAAGGTCTTGCGCATGCCCTCGCGCAGTTCGGCGGTGTGGCTCTCGAAACCGCCGAGCAACATCTTGGCGAAGGAGGCGGTGCGCTTGTACTGCCCTGTGCTCTGTCCTGAGACGTCCCACAGCTCGGTGAGCAGCGTGCCCCCGCTGTCGGGCGTCAGCCGGTAGCCCCAGCGCACGCCGTTGGTGGTGGTGCGGAACGCGAAGGATCTGCCGCGCTCGGCCTGCTCGACCTCGTTGCCCGTGACCCACACGACCCAGCCGCGGCGGTTGATCCCGGTGAACCGGGCCCCGACCCCGCGCTTGTCACCGCGCCAGACACAGCGGCGGCATTCGGGGCTCCACTCCCCCATCCGCGTCACGTCGCTGATGAGGTCCCACACCAGGCCGGGGTCGGCGTCGATCCAGATCGACTCCTCTTCCGGCTGGTAGCCGCCCGCCGGCGCGGCCTCCGGCGGGGCCGCCTTGGCCGCGCGCCGCGCGCCGTGCCGCCGCTCGCGGCTCAGCTCGGCCAGGTAGGGGTAGTGGTCCACCTGGACGGTGTGGCGCTTGGAGGTCACATACCGCTTGGCGAGCCGTTCCTTGTACTGGGCGATCTCGCGTCGCATCTTCTCCACCGAGGGCAGCGCGGCCTTGCCCGACAGGAGGTCGGCCACCCAGTGCGACTGAGCCTCGGACAGCACCGTGGTCGCGCCCAGGGGCTGGAAGAGGCCGATGAAGTACAGGCCGGGGCGCACGGGGTCGACGACCCGGCGGAACAGGGAGACGTCGTTGTCGGTGGGGGCGATCACGGACTCGTCCAGGAACGGGAAGCTGATCCGGTAGCCGGTGCAGTAGATGACCGCGTCGACGACCTCGCTGCTGCCGTCGATGAAATGTACGGTGTCGCCGTCGAAACGGGTGATGTTGGGCTTGACGGTGATGTCGCCGTGACCGAGCTTGGGCAGCAGTGTCTCGGAGACGGTCGGGTGGGAGTTGAACAGCTTGTGGCCCGGCTCCGGCAGGCCGAAGTCGGTGACCTTGCCGATCGTCAGGCGCAGCAGGCCCGCCATGACCCACCGCTGCATCTCGCGCGGCAGCACCGTGGTCAGGAAGGGGCTGATGAGGTCGTCGCTGGGCTTGCCGAACATGAACTTGGGAAAGACGTAGCCCCCGCGGCGCATGGCCAGGAACGTCCGCTCCGAGACCGCGGAGGTTTCCACCGCGATGTCCGACGCCGAGTTGCCGAAGCCGAGCACGAGCACCCGCTTGCCCGCGTACTCCTCGGGGACCCGGTAGTGGTGCGAGTGGGTCTGGGCACCCGTGAAGGTGTCCGCGCCGGGGAAGGCGGGTTCGGGGAAGCGGGGGTCCGTGTGGTGGCCGTTGGCCACCAGCACCGACTGGTAGTGGCGGATGGTCTCGAGGCCGGTGTCGCGGTCGCGCGCGGTCACGTTCCAGCCCCCGCCTTCGGCCGGCCCCACGTGGGTGACCTCGGTACGGAAGACGATCGAGTCGCGGAAGCCGAAGTGGTCGACGAAGTCGTCGAAGTACTGTGCCATCTGCTGGTGGTCGGGATAAGCGGGATAGTCCTCCGGCATGGGGTAACAGCGATATTCCGTCAGGCGCCGGGAGGTGTTGATGTGCAGCGACCGGTAGGCCGAGGAGCGGCCGTTGTCGTTGAGATAGCGCCAGTTGCCGCCGACCTGCGAGCCGGCCTCGTAACAGTCGAAGGCGATGCCGCGCTCGTGCAGAACCTGGCAGGCGGCGAGCCCTGCCGAGCCGGCTCCGATGATGCAGATCTGCTTCATGATTCCTCCTTCTTCCTTGTGCTCGGTTGCCGATGTCGGCGGGGCGCGCCGCCCTTTCAGGCGGGCGAGGGTGTCGCCGGCAGGTCCCGCAGGAGGTGGCCGCCTGCCGTGACGCGCGCCGGGCCCGCGACGGCGGACATGATCTGGTGTGCGGTGCGGATCAGCACGCGCCCGGCGGCCGAGTCGATGGCGCCCGCGAGGTGGGGGACGCTCGTGCCGTAGCTCACCTCGTACCCGGCCTCGCGGCCGGTGGCCGTCCAGGCTCCCTTGAGGTGCTGGAAGTCCCCGCCGACCTGCTCGAATTCGATGCGGTACGGCTCCGCCCTCCGGCTGCGCTGCACCCATGTCGCCGTGCCGCCGCGGAAGGCGAGCACCCACTCTCGAAGCCCGTCGCCGACGTCGGAGACCGAGACGAGGTCGGCGGCGTACGCGGGGAACGCCAGTTCGTCGCCGAGCCGCTCGATCAGGTCGGCGGCGGGCATCGCGACCGTGGCCTTCAGAACGCGCGTGGTCATGGTCGGTACTCCTCGTCCGCCTGGCGGATGACGCTGACGGCCTGCAGGCGTGTGGTGCGCAGCATGGGGTGGCTCGCCTCGCCGAAGGCGCCGCCGGTGAGTCCGTTGCCGCCCTGGTTGGGCAGGAAGGGCAGGAAGCCGCTGTGCGAGTCGTTGATCTTCAGGTTGCCGCCGTGGACGGCGCCGTCCAGGAACCGCTGGATCGTCGCGGGACCGGTCGACCAGAAGGAGTTGCGCAGGCCGTACGCGTTGCTGTTGACGAAGCCGAGCACCTCCTCCATCAGGACGTCGTCGCCCGTGCCCGCGTCGGGCACGATGATCGGCAGCAGCGGGAAGAACGTCTCGTCGCGGACCACCGACAGCGACCTGGCGCCGTGGAGCCCGTCGACGCGGACGATGCTGGGCTCGACGAAGAACCCGGTGTCCGACGGTGATCCGTCCACTTCGAGGCGGCGGCCTCCGTGAACGAGCGTCGCGCCCTTGGCCAGCGCCTCGCCCAGGCAGCCGAAGAACCAGTCGACCCCGAGGACCGGGGTGAGCACCACGCCGGGCTCGTCGGGAAATCCGGGCTGGATCTCCTTGGTGGCCACGATCAGCCGCTCGATGAGCTCGTCCGCGACGGCCGGATGGGCGACCACCTGGTTGGGAACGTTGCAGATCTGGCCGGAGTTGAGGAAGAACTGGGTGACGCTCTCCACCGCGGCGTCCAGATCCGCGTCGCGCCACACCACGCAGCAGTCGTTGCCGGCCAGCTCAAGGATCGGCTTCTTGCCCGCCGCGATGCACGCGCCCTCGAACTCCAGGCCCTTCTTGCTGCCGCCGAAGTAGATGACGTCGTCGACGTGCTCGCTGGCCAGCCAGGCGTCCAGCATGGGCGGCCCGCAGAGGGCGTTGAACGTGCCGGGCGGCGCCCCCGCCTCCTCGAGCACCGGGGCCACGACCTCACGCATCGCGTACATGCAGCTGAGCGCGACGCCGCGCGGGGCGCGTACCACGACGGAATTGCCGGCGAGGAGGGCGGTGAGGCCGTTCAGCGCGTTGACGGTCGCGGCGTTCTGGGGCGGGTTGATGCAGACCACCCCGTCGGGGACACGGCGCAGGATCATCTCCCGCGTGCCGTCCTGCCGGCGGAACTCGAACTGCCCGGCGCACCATTCGAGCGTCTCCCTGCTCCAACTCGTGTACGGGAGACCGCCGATCATGCCTTCGGCCGCCGAGCGCGGCGTGCCCTCGGCGACGAGGATCTCGACGATGGGGTCGAGGTGCTCAAGGAGCCGCGCGGCGATGCGCCGCCCGATCTCGATCCGGTCGGCGAGCGGGACGCGGCGCCATGCGGGGGCGGCGCGCGCGGCCGATTCGAGTGCCATGGCGGCCATGGCCTCATCGGCGACGACGCACGCTCCCACGAGGCGCTCTCCCGCCGCGGCGGGAGAGACGACTCCCCGATCGAGGTCCTGTTTGAGTCTCAGGCTGGGAAAGGTGTCCTCGACAATGGCTCGGGCGGTGATTGTGTGAACGAGTCGCGCGTGGTCGCCGGTAACGTCCCGGCCGCAAATGTAGGCGGGATAAGTGCCGAACTTCACGTTACCTCCTTCGCTCAATCCGACTAAGGCTGACGTGTGCTCAAGCTATGCCGCCGATACGCCCGGAACAACGGGGTACGTCATTAAGGATGCTTATTCATCGAGCCATCACGACTATTTATCGGTTCGCGAACAACCGCTGATCGGAATTCCATTTCCGGCGTTCCGCGGCGCGCGTAGCCTCGTCACGCACAAAGAGTGCGCGACGTACGGCGGCGGCCCCGCGCTCCACCGCCGCGGGGCCGCCGGCCGGTCACTCGCCCGGGCACGGGCGAGTGACCGGGCACGGGCGCCGGCGTTCACTCAGCAGGTCGCCGAGCACCTCGCCGAGGATGCGCACTCCGTTGTGCGTCAGCACCGACACGGGGTGGAACTGCACCGAGGCGAAGCCGGGGCCGCGCAGCGCGTGGACCTCACCGGTGTCCACCTCCCTCGACACCTCGACCATGCCCTCGCGGGCCCGGCACGGGAACCGGTCGGCCGGGCTACGGGCCGCGAAGGTGTTGTAGAAGCCCACGAGCTCCGTTCGGCCCATGAAGCCGATCTTCCGCTGCACCCCCTGGTTGAGTGACGGGGTGCGGACTATGTCCAGGCCGAGCAGCGTGCTGAGGATCTGATGGCCCAGGCACACGGACAGGAACGGCACGCCGAGCCGCAGCAACCGCCGCGTCACCTCGCGGATGCGGGCGATCTTCGGGTGCCGGTGGTCTCCAGGGTCTCCAGGTCCAGGACCCACGATGACGACGTCGTATCCGTCGAGGGGGTAGTCGTCGTCGTAGCGTCGTACGGTGACGTCGCAGCCCAGGGCCTCCAGCATGTGCCTGGCCATCGCGGTGAAGGTGTCCTCGGCGTCTATCACGAGCACGGTCCTGCCCGCCAGTTCCGGCATCCGGCACGTCCTGCGTTCCGGGTCCTCGAACCAGAACGCGCCGAGCGGGGCGTTGCGTTCCGCGAGGATGCGCCGTACCTCGGGATGGGTGTTGAGATCGGGCGGCGGCTCGCAGCCGGGATCGGGGGACCCGGAGGTCGCCTGGACGCCGCGCAGGGCGTCGATCAGGCCGGCCGCCTTCACCCGGGTCTCGGCCGCTTCCGACTCCGTGGCGGAGTCCCGCACCAGTGTCGCCCCGACGGCGATCCGCATCCGGCCCGCCGCGTCGATGTCGGCGGTGCGGATGAGGATCGCGGAGTCCATGGCGCGCTCCCCCGCCTCGTCGCGGCCGAGCAGCGCCACCACGCCCGCGTAGTACCCCCTCCCCTCCGGCTCGAAGCGGCTGATCACCCGGCAGGCGCTCTCCAGCGGGCCGCCGGTGACCGTGGGCGCGAACATGGTCTCGCGCAGGATCTCCCTGACGTCGAGCGTGCTGCGCCCTTCGATGAGGTATTCCGTGTGCGCCAGGCGCGCCATCTGCTTGAGGTACGGGCCCAGCACGCGCCCGCCCCGCTCGCACACCCGGCCCATCATCTTCAGCTCCTCGTCGAGCACCATGTAGAGCTCGTTCGCCTCCTTGCCGTCGGACAGGAACGACAGCAGCCCGCACAGCTCGGGACCCGCCGCGCCGTAGCGGTAGGTGCCGCTGATCGGGTTCATCACGACGGTGCCCCGGTCAAGGCTGATGTGCCGCTCAGGCGAGGCGCCGACGAAGGTGCGCGTGCCGGTGTGGATCAGGAACGTCCAGTGGCAGCCTGGGTCACGGCCGAGCAGCCGGCGGAAGAAGGCCAGCGCCGTGCGGGCCGACCAGTTCGCGATCTCGGCGAAGAACGTCCGCTTGATGACGAAGTTGGCGCCCGTGCCCTGGCCGATCTCCTCGGAGAGGACCCGGCGGACCGTGGCCGCGTACTGCTCGTCATCGGCGTCGAACTCCCCCTCGCCCAGCTCGATCGGCCCGTCGGGGAGGCGGTCCATGACCTCGTCCAGGCCGAGCTCGGCCTGTGCCGTCACGGTCATCGCGAGCAGCGGCGCGCCGTCGTCGGGGCAGGCGAACCCGCGCTCCCTGATCTGCCGGTACGGCAGGATCGCCAGCACCTCGTGCCGCCCGCCGCCGGACGACGACAGGGGGATGTCGGCCACGGTGCCGACCTCGGCCATGTCGCCGACCAGCAGGTCGACCCGGTCGAGACGGCCGGCGCCCGGCCGGTGCAGCAGGGCGAACGGGGGCGCGTCGGGGCCTAGCACCCTGTCCAGCGCGTGCGCCCCCGCGCGCCCGGTCACCGCTCTCCTCCGTCCATCATGGCCAGCGCGGACCGGGTGGACACGGTCACCGAGCACCTTGTGGCGGCGTACACCAGGGCGAGCTTGTGATGCTCCCACGAGAAGTCCGCCACCGCGTCGGCCACCAGGAAGGTCTGGATGTCATGCGAGAAGCCCTCGTGCGCGGTCATCAGGATTCCGACGTGGGCGTACACTCCGCAGATCACCAGCTGGTCGCGTCCGCCTGCGCGCATCAGCTCCAGCAGACCGGTCCTGCAGAACGCGCTGGGCCGCCATTTGGTGAGCACGACGTCCGAGTCCGCGGGCGCCAGCTCGCCGACGATCATCCGATGCTCCGGGTCCTTGGACATTCCGGCCCCCCAGAAGTCCTTCAGCAGGCCGCGCTGTTCGTCGCTCATGCCACCGGGCTGGGCCGTGTAGACCACGGGCGCGCCGCGGCGGGCGAAGTCGGCCCGCAAGGTGGCGACGTTCCGTACCAGGTCGGTGAGCGGGGCCTGCTCGTGACGGAACGGCTGGAGGAAGTAGTTCTGCATGTCGTGGACGAGCAGCACCGCCCGGTCCGGGTCGATGGTCCACGGGGCGATGTTCTGCGGCAGCTCGGCCTCGACCGGCATGCTGTAGGTCTCTATGACGGGGATCGCCATGATCTCTCCTTTCTCAGGTACGTTGTCAGCGGCCGAGGGCGGCGCCGCCGTCGACGGTCAGGTCGTGCAGGGTGATGTGCGCGGCCCGCGGCGAGAGCAGGAACAGCACGGCGTCGGCGACGTCCTCGGGCTCTGCCAGCCGGCCCAGCGGGATGCCGAGCCGGAACTGCTCGGGCGCTCCGTCGAGGGAGGCCCGCAGCGCGTCGCCGCCGCCCTCGCTCCACAGCGAGGTCAGCATCGGGGTGTTGGTTGAGCCGGGCGCGACCACGTTGCACCTGATGCCGAACTTGGCGACCTCCAGGCCCAGGCACCTGGTGAACCCGGCCGCCGCCGCCTTCGAGGCCGCGTAGGCGGCCATGTTCCAGCGCGGGGTGGTCGCGGCGTTGGAGGCCACCGTGACGATGGCTCCCGTCCTGCGGGGGATCATGCGGCGGGCCACCGCCCGGCTGACGTGGAACACGCCGGTGGCGTTGACGGCGAACGTCTGGTTCCAGTCGTCGTCGGTGAGCGCGATCGCGGCACCGGTGCGCAGCACGCCCGCGGCGTTCACCAGGTAGCTGATGGGACCCAGCTCGTGCTCGGCCGCCTCGACCACCGCGTCGACGGCGACGCTGGACGACACGTCCACGGGATAGCCGCGGACGACGTGTCCCTCTTCCACGAGCCCCTTGACGACCACGGCGAGAGCCTGCGCGTTGGCGTCCAGCGCGGCCACGGCCACGCCCTCGGCGACGAGGGCACGGACCACGGCCTCGCCGATGCCCCCCGCGGCCCCCGTGACCAGGCCTGTCTTGTTTCTCATCGGTCAGCCTCCTTCCTTGTGACTGCGGTCGCCAGATCTGGGTCGATGCCGAGGCAGCGCACCGAGTAGGAGGCGAGGGCCTCCAGATAGCCGGACTCCAGCCGCGCCTCGTCCACTTCGGTGGCCCGGCCGCCCTCGACCAGGACCCGGCCCGCCACGATGACGGTGTCCACGTCCATCGAGCCGCCGAGGGCGAGGAAGCTCTCCAGTGGGCGCGGGTTGAGCAGGTAGCGCCAGTCGTCGGCGGGGATGAGCACCAGGTCGGCCGCCTTGCCCACCTCGACGCTGCCGATCTCGTCGTCCCAGTCCAGGCCGCGGGCGGCCACGCGGGTGGCCATCGCCAGCGCCTGGGTCGGTGGCAGCTCGGTCGGGTCGGCGTACATCTCGTTGTAGACCTGCCAGGCGCTCTTCATCGCCTCGGCCATCCCGCCCACGGGCATCGCCGCGCCGTCGGTGGACAGCGACACGTCCAGTCCGGCCCGGCGCAGCTCGGGGATGACGCGGGTCTCGGTGAGGGTGGACTCGCCGGCGGCGCCGTACTTGGCGGGCGAGTGGCTGATGTGGGCGCCGGCCTCGACGAGCAGCTTGCGCTCCGTCTCGTCGGCGAAGGCGCAGTGGACCGCCATGAACCGGCCGGACAGCAGGCCGAGATCGGCGAACCGGCGAACCGGTGTGGCGCCGTAACAGGCCCGCATCGCCTCGGGCTCGTTGCGCAGGGCACCGACGTGGGCCGCGAACGGCACGTCGTACCTGGCGATCAGGTCGGCGAAGCCGGCTCCGAGCTCGTCGGTCATGTTGGTGCCGTACACGGCGGTCGGCCGGGCCCGCAGCAGCCCGCCGCCGTCCGCGGCGACCCCGCGCAGCACCTCCTCCATGCGCCGCAGCACCGTGTCGGCGTCGCGGGTCCTGCGGAAGCGGCCCTCTCCCGGCACGCAGACGGCGTCGCTCGCCCAGGTGCTGATGACGCACCGCATCCCGAGGTCGCGGGCGGCGGCGGCCAGGGCCTCCGGGCGGTTGACCGAGCCGACGTCGCCCAGTGTGGTCACGCCGGTGCGGAGCTGGGTCCACATCGAGTAGCGGGCGATGGCCGCGGCCTCGTCGGGCGGCAGCTGGTCGATCTTGTCGTGGAAGGAGTCGAAGACAGCGGAGATCTGCCCGATGTCGCCGCCCAGCGCCATGAACGCGGGCCGGTCGTCGCGATCGGCGGGCGGGCGCAGCGCGCCCTTGAACGCCAGCCGCATCGCGAACATCTCGTGCCAGTGGGCGTTGACGAAGCCCGGCAGGATCATCTTGCCGCGGGCGTCGATCACCCGGGCGGTCCCCGGCGGGGACACGACCTCGGCGGTGGGGCCTGCGGCCACGATCCGGCCGTCCTCGACCAGCACCGAGCCGTCGGGGATGACGCTCGCCGCCGGGTCGGCCGGGTAGAGGCAGCCTCCCTTGATCAGCAGCGTGCTCATCGGACGGCCTCTCTCAGGTGTCTCTCCCACGCGTCGAGGGTCGGCTCCGCGGCCAGCTCACCGAAGTCCAGCATGATGCCCTGCCTGCGCAGCTTCGTGACGAGCCGCATCATCTCCAGCGAGCCGACACCGAGGTAGACGAGGTTGGCGTCGCCGGGGATCTCCTCGGGCGCCGCGCCGATGAGGCCGGCGACGTTCTCGCGCAGCGTGCTTTCCATGATCGGTCACCCTTCCTTGGCCCAGTCCCTGGGCGCGGTACGGTCTCCGGCCGCGGCGGCCAGGACCTTCTTGTCGACCTTGCCGAGCGGCGTCAGGGGGAACGCCTCGACGAACTCCACGCGGTCGGGCAGCTTGAACTCGGCCAGCCCGCGCTCGTGCAGCGTCCGCTTCAGCTCGGGCAGCCCCGGCTGCTCGCCCGGGGCGACGAGGAAGGCGTAGATCCGCTCCCCGAGGAAGTCGTCGGGCACCGGGACCACGGCCGCCCTGGCGATCCGCGGGTGGGTGAGCAGGTGTCCTTCCACCTCGCCGGCCGAGATCTTGTCGCCGCCGCGGATGATGACGTCCTTCAACCGCCCCTCGATGACCAGGCGGCCCTCTGGGGTCAGCCGCGCCACGTCGCCGGTGCGGTAGAAGCCGTCGGAGGTGAAGGCCCGCCGATTGTGCTCCTGTGCCCGGTAGTAGCCACGCAGCGTGTACGGACCCCGGGTGAACAGCTCACCCGCCACCCCGGGAGGCACGTCGTGGCCGTGCTCGTCCACGATGCGCACCTCGTCTGCCGGCGAGATCGGCCGCCCCTGCGTCTCCAGCACCGACGCGGGATCGTCGTCAGCACGGCTCATGGACAGCAGCCCCTCGGCCATCCCGAAGACCTGCTGCAGGCGGCAGCCGAGTCCTGGCTCGATCCGCGCGGCCAGCTCCGGCTGGAGCCGGGCGCCGCCGATCTGGATCATCCGCAGGCTGGACAGGCCGGCGGGCTCCCACTCCATCGCCTCCAGCCACAGCTGGGCGACGGTGGGGACGACCGAGGTGATCGTGACCCGTTCCCGCTCGATCGCGGCGAAGCAGTCGTCCGGGGCCGGGTCATCGGCGAGTACGACCCGCCCGCCCGAGGCGAGTGTGCCGACGACGCCCGGGCAGCCCCACGTGAAGTTGAACTCCACGGGTAACGCGGCCAGGTAGACGTCGGCCGAGGTGAGCCCGCAGAGCTCGGCCACCGTCCTGACCTGGTAGGCGTAGTCGTCGTGGGTCCTCGGGATCAGCTTGGGCAGCGCGGTGGTGCCGCCGGAGAGCAGGAAGAACGCGACATCCGACGGGTCCACCGGAGGCAGCCCGGCCGGTTCCGCGTCCACCTCGGCGAGCGGGGTCACCGCCGCGTCACCGGGGGCGTCCAGCGCGAAGGCCCGGCGCAACGTCGGCACCTCGTCCAGCATGCGCAGGGCGAGCGCCACATGGTCGAACCCCCGGTGCGTGCCAGGCACGACGTACGCCGCCGCGCCGGACAACTCGCACAGATGCCTGATCTCGCTGGCCCGGTGCGAGGCCAGCGAGAACACCGGCTCGGCCCCCATCCGGAACAACGCGAAGGCCACGATGACGAACTCGGGGACGTTGGGCAGCTGTAAGACGACCCGCTCGCCGGGTCTGACGCCATGCCGCAGGAAACCGGCGGCCATCCGGTCGACGCGCGCGTCGAGGTCGCGGTAGGAGATCCGGCGCTCCCCGTGGACCAGGGCGGTGGCGGATCCGTACCGGCGGGCCCAGTCTCTCAGCAGGTCGCCCAGGGCCTCCCCGCGCCACAGGCCGTCACGTCGGTACCGGGCCGCGGTCTCCTCGGGCCACGGTGTGCACCCCTGCAACATCACTCCTCCTCATCCGGCGCGTACGGTGTGGTGATCTCGATGACGGCGCAGCCAGCCTCCATGCCGGGGGCGCTGCCGACGAGCAACACCTGCTCGCCCGCCGCCAGGGCGCCGCCGGTCCACAGGTGCTCGAGCTGGATGAACAGGTCGCCGGCGCCGGCGTGGCCGACCGTGCGGGTGAACTCCCACATGCTCCGGTCCAGGTCGATGCCGAGCGGGTCGAGGAACATGGCGCCGAGCGCGCCGCGGGCGAAACCGGTGTGGCAGACCTTGACGATCTTCTCCATCGACGTTCCCGCCTCGGCCAGCGTCCGCTCCGCCACCTCGGCGACGCAGTCACCGAAGTTGCCCATCGGGGGCGCGATGCCCTGGGCCCACAGCCGCCGCCAGTGGTCGCTGCGCTCCTCGAAGTTCAGCCCGCGGCCGACGGTGACGCCCGGCGGGAAGAGCTCCTCGCCGCCGCGGTGCAGCTCTTCCATGGAGGGGTCGGAGACCGAGCCGGCGGCCAGCACCCGGGCGAAGCCGCCGCGCCTGGACACGACCGTGGCGGCGGCGCCGTCGGCGAGCAGGAACATCCGCGAGGCCCGCCACCGGTCCACCAGCGGCGTGGAGAAGTTGTCCGCGGCGGTGAGCAGCACGGCGTCCTTTCCACGGTCGGCGATCAGCCGGTGGGCCGCCATCTCCAGCCCGGCGATCATGCCGAGGCAGCCCTGCCGGATCTCGATCGCGGTGATCGGCTGCTCCAGGGTCGCCCGCAGCACGTAGTGCGGTGCGGACCAGCCGTCCGGGCCCTGGTGGAAGCTGTCGCTGTGGAGCAGCGCGCCGAAGTCGTCCGCGGCGTGCCCGGCGCGGGCGAGCGCGACCCTGGCGGCCCTGGCGGCCATCTCGGGTGCGGGCAGCTCGCCCGCGACCATCACGGCGGCCATGCCGGAGGCGTCCCGGTCGGCCGGGTCGTACCAGGACTTCTCGACCGCGTGCTCCGTGCTCACGGTGGGCGGCAGGTACGTGCCGATCCCGGCGAGGAAGACGTCGTCGAATCTCATCGCGCGCTCCTGGCGGGGACCAGGTAGCGCGCCACGCTCTCGAGCTTCTCGCAGGTCTCCTCGTACTCGCGGTCGGGCGTGGACTGACCGACGATGCCGGCGCCGGCGCGCAGCCAGGTCCGGCCCGCGACGCGATAGGCGCTGCGCAGCACGAGCGCCGCGTCCATCTCGCCGTTGTGGTCCACGGTGAGCACCGCCCCGCTGTAGAGCCCGCGAGGCTCGCTCTCGTGCCGCCGGATCGCGGTGTACGCCGCGTCCTTAGGCACCCCGGAGGCGGTGACCGCGGGGAAGACCGCGCCGAACGCGTCCCAGGCGCCGTAGCCGGGAGCCAGCCGGCCCGCGACGCGGGAGGCCAGGTGCTGGACGCTGCCGCGCTCGCGGATCGCCATGAACTCGGGGACCTCGACGGAGCCCGGCACGCACACGTCCACCAGCTCGTCCGTGCCGACCTTGACGGAGATCGCGTGCTCGTACACCTCCTTGGCCGAGCCCAGCAGGTCCGCCCTGAGCCGCTCGTTCATGATCAGGTCGTTGGTGAGGGCGCGGGTGCCGGCCAGCGGCTGGCTGACCACCGTGCCGTCGGCGGACACCTTGACCACGATCTCGGGGCTGAACCCGCACGCCTCGATGCCGCCCAGGTTGAGCAGGAACGAGCGGGCGGGGTTGTTGCCCTTGCGGCCGGCCACGTACGTGCCGACCAGGTCGACCTCCTCGTCGACCTGGACGACACGGGACAGGATGACCTTGTGCAGTTCGCCCGCGTTGATCTCGCCGACCGCGTTCTCGACGATCGACCGGTACGCCACCTCGCCCGTGCCGCGGACGTCCAGCGGCTTCGGCTGCGCGACCGGCGCGGGGGCCGCCCCGGCGACCACGTCGAGCAACGCGGTCAGCGTCTCCTGGTCGACCGCCCGCAGGTGGGCGCGCCCGTGGGCGATGCGCACCTCGGCGGCCGGCACCGTCAGGTGGAGCAGCCGGCCGTCACCGACGTGGTCGAGGCCGTCCTTGGCGTAGGACAGCTCGAACGCGGCCCAGCCGTAGGCCCGCCAGGCCGGCACGGTCACGGTGTCGAGCAGTTTCGTCACCTGCCACAGCGGGCGTCCGTCCCAGGGCATGAACACCTCGCCGGCGTCCTCCTGGCGCAGCCGTGCCCCGTCGCGGTCCAGCGTCAGCTCGGCGCGGCAGCCGCTCGCGTAGAACCAGGTGCCGCCGCTCTCGTACACGACGTAGTCGGAGTACGGGCCGTCGCTCGCGAGCCGGGCCGCGACCACGGTGGGGTCGTCGGACAGTGGTACCCGCGTCTCGAAGTAGTGCCTGTTCATCGAAGCCATCTCCCCTCTCGGGTTACTATCTAAAGTCTTATGCCGGTAACAGCAAGGTCGCAATGGACCGGCGATTAGCGTTGCTTCTCGGGGTGGGTCAGCCGATCGAGGCGCCGTGCAGCCAGGCCACCTTGTCGTAGAGCTCGTCCGCGGTGAGCGCGGCCAGCATGGCGTTCCTGGCGCGGGCCGCCTCGCCCGCAGGGTGGTAGAGGCGCGTGCCCATCTCGCGGGCCACGAGCTGGGTCCTGGCCGTACGCTCGCGACGCCCGGCGTTGTACTTCTCCAGCCGCTGCGGGATGTCGTCGGCGGAGCAGTCGAGCATCCCGCCGAGCACCACGGCGTCCTCCAGGGCCATGCAGGCGCCCTGGGCCGCGTACTGCAGCATCGGATGAGCCGCGTCGCCGAGCAGCGCCACGCGCCCGTCGGTCCACCGGCGGACCGGGTCGCGGTCGCACAGCACCCAGCTCCGCCACTGCTCGCCCAGGTCGAGCAGCCGGCGCGCGGTCTCACTCAGGCTCGGGAACCGGCCGAGCACGTGGGACTTGCCGACCGGCCTGCCGACCACCTCTTCCCGGGCGTCGTCGTCCCTGGTCGCGGCCAGGTTGAGCTGCGTGCCGCCACCGATCGGATAGTGCACGAAGTGCCATTTCGGCCCGGCCCAGAGTGTCACGGTGTTCCAGCGCAGGTCCTCGGGCACCCGCTCCATGGGGATGACCGAGCGGTAGATGGTGTGCCCGGAGATCCGGGGCCGACCGTCCGCGAGGAGCTGCGCGCGCACGGCGGACCGGATGCCGTCGGCGCCGATGAGCGCCGCTCCGGTGAACCGCTCCCCCGCCAGCGTGAACGCGCTCACCCGTCCCTGGTCCTGCCGGTACCTGGTGACCGCCCGGCCGCCGAGCAGCTCGACGCCGGGGGCGGCGCGGCAGGCGTCCAGCAGCGGCTGGTACAGGTCGCCGCGGGCCACCACCACGTACGGGTTGCCGAACCTGGACCGGTACGCGCGGGTCAGCGGCATCGCGGCCACCTGTTCCCCGCTCGTGCCGTCCATGAAGCGCAGCTCGTCGATGTGCACGGCCCTGGCGCGGACCCGGTCTCCGACGCCCAGCCGGTCGAGCGCGTGGAAGGCGTTCGGGGCGAGCTGGATGCCCGCGCCCAGCTCGGCGAACCGGTCCGTCCGCTCAAGCACGGTCACCCGGTGTCCGCTGCGCGCGATGGCCAGGGCGGCGGCCAGGCCTCCGATGCCGCCGCCCGCGACGATGATGTCCGCCATCTCCGCTCCTCAGACCCGCATCGCGTCGATGGCGGCGGCCATCTGCTCGATGCTGGCGTGGTCGAACAGCTCGTCGAGCTCCATCTCGACCTCGAACGCGGCGCAGATCCTGGTGGCCAGCCTGGCCGCGCCGATGGAGTCCCCGCCCAGCTCGAAGAAGTTGTCGAGGACCCCGATGCCCTCCAGGTCGAGCAGCTCCGCCCAGATCCCGCTCAGCGTCCGCTCGACCGGGGTGCGGGGCTCCTGGTAGGGGGTGTCGACGTCCGGCCTGGACTTGGGCGGCTCAGGCAACGCGCCGCGATCGATCTTGCCGTTGGTCGTGGTCGGGAACGTCCCGACCACGTACGCCGCCGGCACCATGAAGGCGGGCAGCCGGCGGCCCAGCTCGCGGCGGATCTGCCTGACGGCGGGCTCGGCGCCCGACTCCGGCTCCACGTACGCCACCAGCCGCGTCTCCCCCTGGGCGTCCTTCTTGGCCAGCACGGCGGCCTGGCGGACGCCGGGAAAGTCGGCCAGGACCACCTCGATCTCGCCGAGGTGCACCCGGTTGCCCCGCACCTTGACCTGGCCATCGGTCCTGCCGACGATCTCGATGCTGCCGTCGGCCCAGTAGCGGGCCAGGTCGCCCGATCGGTAGAGCAGCGGGTGACGTTCCCGGTCGATCGGGTTGGGGATCCACTTCTCCGCGGTGGCCTCCGGCCGGTTCAGGTACCCGGCCGACAGGCTGTCGCCCGTCACGCACAGCTCGCCGATCACACCGGGCGGCACCGGCTTCATGTCGTCGCCGAGCACGTACGTCTTGACGTTGGGGGTGGGCCGGCCGATCGGCGGCGTCCTGCGGGCGCGCTCCTCCGGGCCGAGGCTCTGGCCGAGCTCGGTCAGGTCGCACATCGCCACCACGGTCGCCTCGGCGGAGCCGTACAGGTTGAGCACGTGGAACGGCAGGTCGGCGGAGGGCCAGGACTGGACGCGCTCACCGCAGATCCTGATGTTGGACAGCGCGGTCCCCGCCGGCCACTCCAGCGTCCACAGCCGTTCCGCCATGGCCTTCATCAGCAGCGTGTGGGTGATCCCGTTGGCGACGAACCAGTCGCGCAGCCACTCGGGTGAGGTCACGACCGACGGCTCGGGGATGTGCACGGGCGCCCCGGCGGACAGTACCGAGAAGCACTCGACCTCGACCATGCCGTAGCCGGGCGCGGCCAGCCACGTCCCCCGGGACTCGCTCGTCATGCCGCAGAGCGTGCGCATGCTGTAGACGAGGTTGCGGCACGCGCCGTGGCGGACCATGACGGCCTTGGGCGCGCCCGTCGAACCCGAGGTGTAGCAGATGTGGATGAGGTCGTCGGCCCGCACCGGCTCGCTGACCGGGTCGGCGGGCTCGGCGCGCCAGTCGCTGCCGTCGAGGGTGAGCACCGGGCAGCCGCCGGACACCTTGTCCTCATGGGCGCGCATCGTCAGCGTCACCACGGCGGCCGCGTCGTCGATCATGTAACGGATGCGGTCGGCGGGGAAGTCGGGGTCGAGCAGGATGGCCGCGGCGGCCAGCTTGAAGCAGGCGAGCTGGGCGATCAGGCTCTCGGGGCCGCGCGGGAAGCAGACGCCGACCGCCGACCGCGGCCGCACCCCCATCCGCGACATGCGGCGGGCGAGCTGGTTGGCGCGCTCGTCGAGCTCGCGGAAGGTGAGCCGGCCGCCCGGCCACGCCACCGCGATCCGGTCGGGGGTGCTCGCGGCGATGCCGGCGATGACCTCGTGGAAGAAGGCGGGCGGCACGGGCTCGTCCGTCTGGTTCCAGTCGGCTAAGACGCGCCCGGTCTCCTCGGCGTCGAGCAGCGCGATGTCGCGCACCGCGGTCATCGGGTCGGCCGTGATCGTGGCGATGACCCGGGTGAGGTGGGTGGCGTACTGGGCGCACGCCTCCTCGTCGAACTCGGCCCGTGACATCACCAGCTCCAAGCCGTGCTCGCGGGCCAGCAGGGTCAGCGGGGCGAGCAGCGCGTCCGGGGCGGCGGCGACGGACGCGTGGCAGGACTGCCCGGTGTACGGCTCGGGCACGGCGGCGGCGACGGACGCCATCAGGTCCCAGGCGGGGCTGTCGGCCGTCACGCGTACCCGGATCACGCCGGTCGCGCAGCCGATGGTCAAGTCGCTCTCAGCGGTGTAGCGGTGGATCAGGGCGGCGAGCGCCGCCACGGCGTACCGGTCAGGCTGCCGCGCGGCCCCGTCGGGCATGGCGACCGGGTGCCGGTGCACGGGCCAGGAGCGGTCGCCGCCTACGGGGTGGGCGAGGGGCAGGGCGGTCATGTCCATGGAAGTCTCTCCTTGAGTCGGTGGGAGTCAGCCCGCGAGCAGCGGGACCTCGGCGAGTCGCCGCCTGGCGGTGACGGCCTGCGCGAGGTCCTCGATCATCTGGATGGTCCGGCCCCAGCCGACGCAGGCGTCGGTGACGCTCTGGCCGAAGGTGAGGTCGTCGGTGCGGCCCAGGACCAGGTCCTGGCGGCCGGCGGCGAGGAAGCTCTCGATCATCACGCCGGCGATGCCGCGCTCGCCCTGCGCGAGCCGTCCGGCGATCTCGCCGACGACGACCGGCTGCCGCTCGTGGTCCTTGCCGCTGTTGCCGTGGCTGGCATCGATGAACAGGCTGCGCCGCAGCCCCGCCGAGCCGAGCTGGTCGAGGGCCCTGGCCACGTCGGCCGGGCCGTGGTTCGGTCCCTTCGCGCCGCCGCGCAGGACGATGTGGCCGTCGGGGTTCCCCGTGGTGGCCACGATCGCGGCGATGCCGTCGTCGTCGACGGCCGGGAACACGTGCCCGCCGGCGGCGGCCACGATGGCGTCGATCGCGTGCTCCACATCGCCGGCGGTCCCGTTCTTCAACCCGACGGGCATGTCCAGTCCGCTGGTCAGCTGCCGGTGGATCTGGCTCTCGACGGTACGGGCGCCGATGGCTGCCCAGGAGACCAGGTCGGACAGGTACGCAGGGACGACCGGGTCCAGGAACTCGCAGGCGATCGGCAGCCCACGGCCGGCGATCTCCGCCATCAGGCCCCGCGCAAGCCGCAGCCCGCCGGCGAGGTCGTGCGTGCCGTCGAGCCCGGGGTCGCTGACGAGGCCCTTCCAGCCGAGCCGGGTGCGTGGTTTCTCCACGTAGACGCGCATCACGATCAGCAGCTCGCCCGACACCTCTCTGGCGAGCTCGGACAGCCGCTCGGCGTAGGTCAGCGCGGCCGCGGGGTCGTGGATGGAGCAGGGGCCGACGACCACGACGAGGCGGTCGTCGTTGCCCTTGAGCGACTGGACGATGTCCCGGCGGGCGCCGAGGACGAGGTCCTGGGCGCCGCGCGACAGCGGGATCTCCGCCCGCAGCCTCGCGGGAGACGGGAGCGGCTCCACCACCTGGATACGGGGGTTGACGGCCCGGAGAGTGCGCATGTGCTGTTCCTTCCGTGTGAAAAGTCGTGAGCAGGTCAGACGCCGTCGGCCGCGAGCACCGCCGCGGAGAACGTGAATCCCATCCCGGTGCCGAGCAGGAGGACCCGGGAGCCCGGCTGGAGCAGCCCTTCCTTCAGCAGGTAGCTCAGCCCGTAGAGCTGGTCGGCGGGGCCCAGGTGACCGATCGTCAGCCCGAGGCCCGCGAGGGTGTTCTGGGGGATCTCCGCCAGGGGGCGGACGAAGCTGTCGCGGTAGAGTGCCCGCCCGACGAAGGGGGCGGCGTACCAGTCGATGCCGGACATCGCGACCCCGGCCTCGTCCAGCGCCCGGGTGACGACGCCGCGCACGCCGGCTGCGGACCTGGCGCGGACCTCGCGCAGTGACACCTCGCCGCCGGCCAGGAACTCCCTGGTGCGTTTGCGCATGTCCGGCTGGATCTGGGGGACCGTGCCGAACGGCTGGTCGCCGCGTGACAGCCCTTCGAGCGAGGTGTCGGTCTCGGACACCAGGGACACAAGACGGAGCCTGCCTCCGCCCCTGCTGACCACCGCCGCGGCGCCGCCGTCGCCGAAGACCATGCCAGGGGAGAGGTACCAGCGGTCGGTGGGCGGGGCGAACCGGTCGGCGATCGTGATGAGCGCGTTGGGCAGCTCGGGCCGGGCGGCCAGCGCGTTCGCGGCGATCTCCAGGCTGGCGAGGGAGCCGTTCGAGGCCGCCCCGACGGCCACGGGCATGCTCTGGAGCCGGGTGCCGATCAGTTCCCTGCCGATCCAGCAGGCCGCCGGCCACATGTCCAGGCCCTGGAAGTGGCTGTGGCTGTGCAGGTAGTAGGTGTCCTGGCCGATCTCGACGCCGCACTCTGCGGCCTCCTTGATCGCCTGCCGACCGGCGGTCACGGCCATCTCGGGAGGCGCGGCGGCCGACTGTGAGACCGAGACCACACCCGTGCTCTCGGCCACCTCCGCCGCGTACGAGCCCTCCTCGACGGCCCTCTCGACCGGCACCAGGTCCCCGACCGTGCCCCCCGTCCCAGCAATCCAGACATCCTCGAAACGCATATCCGAAGTCCCTTCAGCTAGTTACTATCTAAAACATTAAGAAGGTAACCAACTCAGGACAATAACCTGCTCATTAGCAGTACTTCTCAACCAGCAAAGTCAATACGCCGGTAACCCCCCAGTAAACCAAAAGGGCCCGTCCACAAGGACGGGCCCTCTTGGTTGGAAGGGGCGCCGCAGGCGCCCCTTCCACCGGAAAGAAAGCCTCTTCGACGCTTTTGGGGGATCGCGGGGGCGTGC
>NZ_JADOGI010000166.1 GCF_015645445.1 Nonomuraea cypriaca
GGCTGCATCGGAGTCTGGCCCACTGCCATCGCTCGATCTCTCCCCACGCCCGGCGACCAACACCGATCACCCTGGCACACCAGGACAGACCTACGCGAGACAGATCAAAAAACACCAGCCACCTAGAAACGCATGACGAGGGGTGCGACCTCGGAGGCGTCGGTGAAGGCATGAAACGTGCCCGTGGCGAGGAGTTCGACGGCTGCGCGGTGCGCGGATGCGTACGCTGACAGGTGGAGCTGTGCACCGACGCTGACGCGGCGGACTCCGGTCGCGGCGAGTTGGGCGACGGTGGGGCCGCCCGGTACGGCCATCGCGTTGAGGGGAAGCGGTGAGGCGCCGGCCAGTTCCCTCAGCCGTGCCGGATCGAGCAGACCGGGGACGAACAGGCAGTCGGCACCGGCCGAAGCGTACGCGGCGGCACGCGCGAGCACGTCGGCGTTACGGTCGTGGACGGCGCCGACCTGGAAGAAGTACACGTCGGTACGGGCGTTGATGAAGAGATCGGGGACGCCTGCGCGGACGGCGGCCTGCCGGGCGGAGTGGATACGCGCGGCCTGTTCCCCCGGCGTGTGGAGGGGCTCGCGCGGCGACCGGGAGTCCTCCAAGTTGACACCGACCGCACCCGCGTCAATGATCTGTTCGACCGTGCCGGCCACGTCGTCGGGGTCGTCACCGTAACCGTTCTCGATGTCGGCGGTGACCGGCACGTCGACCACCGCGCAGATGCGCCGTACCGCCTCCACCATCTCCGCTCGGCTGAGCTTGTGCCCGTCGGCCCGGCCCTGAGCCCAGGCGATGCCGGCGCTGGTCGTGGCGACGGCGGACGCCCCCGCGTGCACGACCGCGGCGGCGCTGGCCGCGTCCCAGGCATTGGGCAGGATGAGGAGATCCTGGTGCAAGCCGCGCAGGAGTTCGGCTTTGGCGTTGAGTTCCATAAAACATCTCCGGTAAGTCCACGGAGGGACGTGAGCGAGGAGGCAGAGCAGGGTCAGGCCACGCGGGGAACGTCGCAGCCGTCCTGAAGACGGTCGAGGCCGACATCGCGCGCAAGGTCGCCGTCGTCGGCCCGGGCAGAGAGCCGGTCGACCAGCACGATGCGCCAGATGCCCGGCCTGGATCCGACTCGCTGGCGAGCCCGTCGTCCGGCGCATCACACCACCTCACATGCTCGCTTGCCAACTGGGGTGGCGCCCGACGAGGCCGAGCAGGCGGTCGAGCGGCGCCGCGTCGTCGGTGATCTTGATGATCTGGGCGAAGGCGGTGCGCGGCCGCTCGTGAGGATCCTCGCCGGTCGGGATGAAGGCCGCGACGCCCAGGGCGTGTTCGACCAGGTCGAGATCGGGAGAGTAGGGGAGGCCGATCGACTGGGCCACATCCCATCCATGAACCACGCAGTCGAGGACGTGCATGCTGAGGGCCATGCCCCCGGGAAAGAAACCGAACTCCCTGATCTGCAGGCTGCGGTCGAGCACCGCGTCGTCCGCGAAGGCCCTGGCCATCGCCACGACGGACGCGTTGTAGGCGGCGAGCGGGTCATCGCCGAGGCGGCCCGCGTCCCAGGCGAGGATGTGGTCGGTCACGCCGTTCGCCGCGGCCACGAAACCGAGGTTGTCGCTGACCTGGTGGCGTATCAGGCCGTGCAAGGTCCAGTCATCGCAAGGCGTGGGCAGGCGGAGCTGGTCGAACCGTACCTTCGCGATGACATCGCCGAGGGTGGCACTGGCCCGGCGGTCGAGTTCTCTGACGTCCATGCCTCGACCCTAGGGAGGAGCGGCGGCTCTGAGGAAGGGCCGAAATCGACGAATTGGAGTGGGCCAATTTAAGGTCGGGGCGTGGATTTTCACGTGACCCTGCACGGCAGGGGGGACCTGGGCGGTCAGATCTACCGGCAGATCAGGGCGGCGATTCTGGACGGGCGGTTGCGGCCGGGCGAGCCGCTGTCCCCGTCACGGGAACTGGCACAGCGGCTGGCCGTCTCCCGTAACACCGTGACCGGCGCCTACGACCGGCTGGTCGCGGAAGAGTTCGCGGAAAGCCGGATCGGCGCCGGTACCTATGTACGGGCCGAGGTCTCGGCGCCGCCGCGGCGCGGCGCTCCCTTCGCGGGGAGTGCGGGCGTACGGCCGGTGCCGGTGTGGTCACAGATCCAGCCTCCGGAGCCGGAGTTCCTTTCGGACGATCCGGAGTACGATCTGCGCACCGGGATTCCGGACATACGGCTGTTCCCGTATGAGGCGTGGCGGCGGCTGATCACACGGGAACTGCGCGCCTCGGCGATGGGGACCGGGATGCACAGCGATCCGGCAGGCCTACCCCGTCTGCGCGCCTCGATCGCCCGTCATGTCGGCGTCTCGCGTGGGGTACGCGTGACCCCCGAAGACCTCGTCGTGACCCAGGGCATCCAGCAGGCGCTGGATCTCGTAGGCCGGGTACTGCTGCGTCCGGGCGACTGCGTGGCCGTGGAGGACCCTGGCTACCCGACACCTCGTGCGCTCTTCCGCACGCTGGGGGCCGAGGTCGTCGGGGTCGGGGTCGACGCCGAGGGCCTGCTCGTGGACGCACTTCCCGCGCAGGCGCGGATCGTCTACGTCACGCCTTCGCACCAGTTCCCGCTTGGGATGCCGATGTCCCTGGAACGCCGGTTGGCCCTGCTCGAGTGGGCCGCGAGCCGCGACGCGGTCGTCATCGAGGACGACTACGACACCGAGTTCCGTTACGGCGGCCGCCCCATCGAGCCGCTGCACAGCCTCGACACCTCGGGCCAGGTCGTCTACGTCGGCACCTTCTCCAAGGTCATGCTGCCGGTCCTGCGACTCGGCTTCATGGTCGCGCCGGCTTCGCTCCGGCATGCGCTGCGGGCCGCCAAGTTCGTGACCGACTGGCACTCCCCGCAGCCGACCCAGGCCGCCCTGTCCGGCTTCATCGACGAAGGGCTGCTGGCCCGGCACATCCGCAGGATGCGCCGCGAATACCAGGCCCGGTACGAGCGCATCGCGTCGAGGCTGGCCCAGGACTTCGGAGACACGCTCAGCTGGATACCCTCGGCGGCCGGTCTTCACATGGCGGCCTGGACCGCTCCCGGTCTCGACGCGCGGGCGATCACCCGGCGCGCCCGATCCCGCGGTGTCGGCGTGTATCCCCTCTCGCGTTTCCAGATGGTCCGGGGGCGTCCGGACGGCCTCGTCTTCGGCTATGGAGCCATCCCGCTGCCCTCCATCGACAAGGCCCTGGACCTGCTCCAGACCGTGCTTGACGATCAGCCATCTGGAGTTTGAAGAAGATTGGCCCGACTTAGTAATCGGTACCGTATCGTTTACTAAGTGAATGACACCGTACTCATCGCGGGGGCCGGCCCCACCGGGCTGGCCCTGGCCATCCACCTGGCATTACACGACATCCCCGTGCGCGTCATCGACGCCGCCGCCAGCCCCGCCACCACCTCCCGGGCCCTCGGCCTGCAACCACGCGGCGTCGAGGTCTTGGAACGCATCGGCGCGCTCGGCGACCTGCGACAGCGCTCACAGTCCTCGCTCAACATGTCCTACAACGAGGGATCGCGCACCGTGCTGCGCCTTCACGTTGGCCAAGCCGTCGCCGACCAGCCGAAACAGGCGCTGCTGATCTCGCAGGCCGAGGTCGAGGGCACGATGCGGAAACGCCTGGCCCAACTGGGCGGCCACGTGGAGTGGGGCACCCGGCTGGTCGCAGCTCGGCAGGACGACACGAGCGTGACCGCCACCGTCCAGACGACCGACGGCACCGAGCACCACATCGAGACCCGGTGGCTGATCGGCTGTGACGGCGCGCACAGCACCGTACGCAAGCTCGCCGGCATCGGCTTTCCGGGCCGCAAACTCCTCGAACGCCTGCTGATGGTCGACGTGCGGGCCCCGTGGCCGTTGGACAAGAACGGCAGTACGACCTGGATGGAGGCCGGTCACATGCTGTCGGTCACCGCGCTGCCGGACGACACCTGGCGGGTGTTCACCGAACCACCATCGGACCTGCCGGACCAACTGTCCGAACGCGAGATCATCGACCGGGTGCTGAGCGAGTTCTCCCGCCGCAGTGGTGTCGTGCTCGACACGGTCACGGACATCCGCTGGGCCTCGGAGTTCCGCATCCACCGCCGGCTGGCCGACGCCTACCGGCGCGGCCGGATCCTGCTGGCCGGCGATGCGGCGCACATCCAGAGCCCCACCGGCGGCCAGGGACAAAACACCGGGCTGGGCGACGCGGAGAACCTGGCCTGGAAGCTGGTGCTGGTCGCCCGCGGGCGCGCCGACCATCGACTGCTCGACACCTACGAAGGCGAACGACGGCCGCTGGCCCGCAAAGTCCTCCGCGCCACCAGCACCGCCGTGGACGTCATGCTGCCGCACGACCCCTGGAAACGCCTGCTGCGCGACAAGGTCGTCCTGCCGGTCGTCCGCCTGCCCGCAGTGCAGCGCCGGCTGTGGCTGGCCGCGTCCCAACTCGGCATCAGTTACCGGGGAGGACCGCTGGCCTCTGCCTCGCACCGGTGGATGCCCGGGCTACGTCCCGGCGACCGGATGCCCGACCTCACCTGCCGACGTCTCGACGGCGGACAGACCACGCTGCACGCCGCGATCTCCGGAGGCTGGGTGGTGCTCGCCTCCGATCAGCACGTCGCCACCCGCCATGCCGAGGCCGCCGCAGCACAACTGGGCGACGACCTGATCCTCGCGCTCACGCCAGTGAAGCCCGGCTCGCCCAACGTGATGCTGATCCGCCCTGACGGGCACATCGGTTGGCGTGACCATCCGGCACCCGACAAACTGACGGCATGGCTGAATCAGGTGCTGTGGCCGGCATAGAACGCCACGGTCGTCCACGCGATCCAGAAAACGACGCCGCCATCCTGGAGGCGGCGTTGGACCTGCTGATCGAACGCGGCGCGGCCGGCACCAGCATCGAAGCGGTCGCCCAACGCGCCGGCGTGGCAAAACTGACCGTCTACCGGCGCTGGCGAGCCAAAGACGACCTCCTGATGGCCGCCTTGGAGCACGCCCGCGCCCCCGACATGGACGCTGCCATGGCCGGGCAGTCGATCGACGAACTGGTCTCATCCATTGCCGAACTCCTCAGCCGCCCCCGGTTCCGCGCGCTGATGGCACGCGTCATCGGCGCCTCAGTCGACTACCCGAAACTGGTGACCGCCTACACCGAGCGCTACCTACAGCCACGACTGAACGCCCTGGCCCAAATCGCGCAGCAGGCCATCGACGCCGGTCACCTCCCACCGGACACTGACCCGAGCGTCATCCAGGACGTCCTGGCCAGCTCGATCGGATCCGTCCTGCTCCAGCGTGCGGACGACGTGACCGCAGCACAGATCGAGCGCCGGCTGCGGATTCTGTTGCGCCACATCGGATACTGGTCTTGATTTCTTAGGTTTGGAACAAAGATGCCTTGATCAACGCGCCGATGGTATACCGGTTGTTCGAGGCTCAAGGGGAAGCCGTCACATCCGGCGGGCCGGATCGCTGTGCCGAGGCGTCCCCGAGGGGCTCGGGCAGTCGAGAAGCGAAGCTACGGGAGTTGAACGCGTGAACGCACACGACGAGGGGTCGCCGGAGGGTATCAATCCGAATGAACCGAGCATTGCTCGCGTTTATGACTACGCGCTGGGCGGAAAGGACAACTTCGCCGCCGATCGAGAAATGGGCGACCGGGTCATGGAGCTCATGCCGGAGATCCCGTTGATGGCCCGCCACAACCGGTTGTTGCTGGGCCGGGTGGTCCGGTTCCTGGCCGGCGAGGCGGGCATCGGACGGTTCCTGGACATCGGAGCGGGACTGCCGACGATGGAGAACGTCCACGAGGTCGCGCAGGCCATACGTCCAGAGGCCAAAGTCGTGTACGTCGACAACGACCCGGTGGCGCTGGCGCACGCGCGGGCGTTGCTGGCCACGACCGGCGACACCCACGTGCTGGACGCCGACATGTACGAGCCGGAGCGCATCCTGGCGGAGGCGGACTCCCTGATGGACCTCGATCAACCCGTCGCGGTCATGATGCTGTCGATGCTCCACTTCGTGCCGGACGAGGACGCCCACCGGATCGTCCGCACGGTGATGGACGGCGTCCCGGCCGGGTCGTACCTCGCCATCAGCCATTTCGGTGACACCCCGAGGGCCAGGAAGGCGACGAGCTTCTATCGCGCGTCCGGCGCGCAGGTGGTGCCTCGGACGCCTGAGCAGGTCGCGGAGTTCCTGAACGGGTTGGACCTGGTCCCCCCAGGGGTGGTCTCGCTGCCGGAATGGCGCCCGGACAAGTCGGTCCCCGAGGTGGATCTCATGGGGCCGATGGCCATGGTGTGCGGGGTGGGCCGCAAGCCCTGACCCACGACCGCAGGAGCAGCTGATGACACACGATTTCGGCCTACCCCCACCCAGCCTCGGGCGATCGCTCGGCCGCCTCAGCGAGATCGAGACCCCTGCGCTCGTCGTCGACACCGACGTCCTCGACGCCAACCTGGCCCGCATGGCCCGCATGGCGGCGGACGCTCAGCTCGCCCTCCGGCCACACATCAAGACGCACAAGTCGGTGCACGTGGCGCGCCGTCAGCTGGCCCTCGGTGCGGCCGGCATCACCTCAGCGAAACCGTCCGAGGCTGCCGTCTTCCATGAGCACGGCATCAACGACATCTTCCTCGCCTACCCACCGGTCGGCGATCATCGCCTCCGACACGTCACACCGATGATCGCCTCGCAAGCGATAACCGTCGGCCTGGCACGCCCACGATCACGACCCCACAGACCTGAAGAATCTCGCGGTCCAGGTGGCCGACCGCCTGGTGGAGACCGCCGAACTCATCAGGGGCCGCGGAATCGACTGCCCGATCGTAAGCGTCGGCTCGACCCTCACCGCCACCCACATGCACGCGACGATGGGAATCACCGAAGTCCGACCAGGTGTCTACGCCTATGGGGACATCCGCACAGTCCAAGGTGCCGCAGCTCAGTGGGAGGACTGTGCGCTGACCGTCCTCGCCACCGTGATCAGCCGACCGAACCCACACATGGCGATCATCGACGCCGGGACCAAGGTCCTGTCTCCAGCCACAGCAGGTCCGTACAACTTCGGTCTCGTCGCGGAGACACCCACCGCGAAGGTCACCAGACTCAGCGAAGAGCACGGCACGGTCGAGTTCACCGGCGAGACCGATGCACCCGCGGTGGGTGACCGGCTTCACATCCTGCCGGCCCGCGCCGGAGTCGTGGTGAACACACAACGCACCGCACATCTCACCCGCGGATCAGACCTGCTGCAGACCGTTCCCATCGAAGCGCACCTCCGAAGCTTGTAGATCGGAGAAGCGCCGGGGCCTGGCCGGCCGGGCCTGAGCGGTGCCGGTCGGTACGGTGAGCGTGGCGGTCATCCGCAGCGATTCGCTCCGCAAAGTGTCTAGGAGGCGCGGCGGGGTCTCCGGAAACCGAGGCCGGCGGCCGCGGCGAGGATGACCAGGAGGCCCGTCGCCACCAGCGCCCGCCCGTCCGGCCCCGCCGTACCGCCGCCGCCGGTCGCGGCTCCACCCTCGGGAGTCCTCGTCGTGGTCGTGGTGGTCTCCGGCTCTGTGGTCTCTTCAGTGGGGTCTTCCGTGGGGTCTTCCGTGGGTTCTTCGGTGGGCTCGGGAGTCGGGGTCGGGCTGGGTGTCTCGCCGGTTCCGGGTACGGTGAGGGGGTATTCGGTCAGGGTGCCGCTGTTGAGCACCTCGCACTCGATCAGGGGATCCTGGGGGGTCAGGCCGAAGTTGACGGCACCCGCGTGAACGGTCCCGGAGTCCGCCGCGTCCGCCGTCGTCTTCAGTTCGACGATCGTCTCAGGTAGCGCGATGGGCTGTCCTGGGAGGATCAGGCCCGCCGGGGCGACACCAGTGGCAGAGGTCAGGCCGGGGTAGCCGCTGATGCCCGCGTACGCGTAGATGTTGAGGTCGCCCTCGACGCCCGCGGCGGGGGCGTGTAACTCGGCGCCCGCCACATAACTGCCACGCCAGCCGATCGTCATCTCCACGCCGACCTCGGCGTCGGTGGGCACGGTCAACTCGATGTCCAGGCCGACCGTCTGTTTCTCGTCCGTGGCCGTGATCGTGCACTCGTAGTTCACGACGTCGGCGGCCGCGTGGGCTGGGGAGGCGGCGGCGTACATGAGGATGAGGGCGGCTGAGGTGATCAGCTTGATACGCACGGCGGCTCCCTTGCGGCGAATGGTGCACAAGAGGAGACGGGGCGGCGGTGAGCGGGGTTGACACCAGTGCCCACATTTGGACAGGTCTGGTGAGAAACCGCCGCCCGGGCCGGAGAGGCCCGGGTGGCGCGGTGTCAGCGCCTCGGACCGATCCCGTCCAGGGTGAAGTGCGCGTTCCACTGCCGCACCCACGCGCGGCCGAAGCCGTCGGCCGAGTTCAGCGGGGTGGTCTTCGCGTCGAAGCGTCCCGTGGCCGGGTCGAAGCCGAACTCCCCGGCCGTGGCCCGCTTGACGTTGTAGGAGTCGAAGTCCGGGTTGAACGTCTTGACGCTCACTCCGTCGGCGTCGTCCGTGTACGCGAAGTCGCCGGTGCCGATGCTGACCGAGCGCGTCAGCACGTTGTGTGCGGGCACGTACACGGAGTCCGGGTCGCTCCACACGTACGACTCCGTGCACTCCGTGGTCCCGACCGAGGTGCAGATCTCGCCGTTCGCGGCCGCCGGGACGTACCAGTCACGGATGTTCGGGTACTGCCTGCCGTAGTGGCGGTACCACTTCTCGATGTTCGCCCGGGTGTTGGTGAACCCGGTCCCGTCGCCGGGCTTCAGCATGTCGTTGAAGCGCTCGACCACGACCTTCGAGTTGGGCACCGGCAGCTCGTTCTCGTGGTAGAGCTTGTCGTGCCCGATGTACTTCACGTCCTTGAACACGTTGTCCGACGCGACGTTGCTGTGTCCCGACTGGTAGAACAACCCGTGCTGCACGTTGTCGAAGACGTTGTGGTGCACGACCATCCCGGACATGCCGTCGTCCATGTAGATGGCCTGGTTGCCGTCCGCGCCGATGTCCTTGAAGACGTTGTACGACACCACGTTGTTCAGATACGTGTAGTCCCGCCCCGCGTAGATCACGCCCTGGTCGGAGGCGTGCGTCACGAGGTTCTCGAACCTGTTGTGACTGATCTCCATGTCGTTGCCCATGATCTGGATCGCCATGTGGGGCGCGTCGTGGACATGGTTGTACCTGAAGGTGTTGCCGACGCCGTACATGTATCCGGCGGGTGTGTAGGTGGCGAGCTTGGAGAAGTCGTAGATCTCGTTGTGCTCCACGACGTGGCCGCCGCGTTCCAGCGAGTCGCGGTCGCCGCCGGCCGTGAACACCCCGCCGCCGCCCAGGTCGTGCAGTCTGCTGTTGATCACCTTGTTGCGGTGGCCGCCCCTGCTCGTGCGGTACTCGGCGACCGCCGTGATCGCGTCGCCGGCCTCGCCGATCGTGACCGCGTCCATGCTGACGTTGAGGATCTCCAGGCCGTCTATGGTGCACGACTCGGCGTCGAGCAGGCGTACGCCGGTGCCCGTGGTCCCGTTCAGCTTGAGGTCCTTGAGCGTCACGCCGGTGACGCCCTCCAGCTCGAAGAACGGCGCGTCGAAGGAGGTGAGGCTGATCTCCTTGCCCTCGACCGTGCCGCCGGGCGGGTAGTAGTACAGCGTGTCGGCGTCGTTCCAGCGGTCGATGTAGTACTCGCCCTCGGCGTCCAGTTCACTTAGGGCGTTCTGGGCCACGAACGACGTCCATTTGTCGGTGGCGGCGTACATGGTGGGGTACTGGGTCCGCAGGTCGCCGTCGGCGATGGAGACGATGCGTACGCGGTCGTTGGCGTAGTTGTTGCCGAAATATCCGGACAGCCAGCCGTCGGTCTCGTACGCCGCGTTGTCCGGCGTGCCGCCGGGAGGCGGGGCCCACGTGGTGTAGCGGCCGGTGGCGGCGGGGTCGACGGTGGTGTAGACGGGACCGGGCAGTTCGAGCATGTCCTCGTAGGGCAGGGTGGTGCCGTCGGAGGTCTTATCGGAGAAGTAGTCCCGTGCGCCCTTGGGCGCCTCCTTGACCTTGATGTGCGAGCTGTCCAGCTTCTCGTCGCCGTTCGGGTACTGCGCGAGCGTCTGGGCGGCGTCGTCGGTGATGAGCTCCGGCGCGAACGGCTGCGCCTTCCAGTTGAACCCGTTCTTGTTGATCTGACCGGTGGGGATGCCCTCGGCGCCCAGGTCGTACACGTAGACGTCGGCGGCCGCCGCCTCCGGCACGCGCGACTTCGACGACCACTTGGCCTCGCCGTCGGGGACCTCGCTCAGCCTGCGGAACTTGCCGGGGGCGAGCGTGGTGACGCCGGCTAACTCGGCCTTCTCGCCCGGATAGGAGGCGTAGGTGACGTACGAGTTGTCCTTACCGGTCAGTTCGACCGTCTTGGACGTCTGGTAGACGCCTTCACGGAGGTAGACGACGCCCGGACTGCGCTCGCTCGTCCTGCCCGCCAGCGCGTCGCGGGCCCCTTCGATCGTGGCGAACGGGTCTTCCAGCGTTCCTGTCGCGCCTTCTCTGCCGTCGGGGGAGACGTACACGACCGTTTTCTCCGTCGTGGCCGTGGCCGGGGTCGCGGTGGTCGCCAGGAGGGCCACCACCAGGGCGCTCAGCACTCTTTTCGGCATGCTCTCTCATTAAAGTAGTAATCGATACAATATGACAGATTACAAAAGTGATTTCTCGCTCGAACCGTAACGCGAGTTCAATGGTTTGACCAGAGCGAGGCGCGGGTTCTGTCGGGCTCGGGTGCTATCCATGGCTCAACGAGTTGATCTCCGACGATTGGTGGAGCCAAGAGATGGCCACGGTCACCTTCAGGGACGAGGGCGCGACGGGTAAGCCATTGGACGAGTTCACGCTGCCCGACCTGCCCGAACGCATTTCCGCGCGCGAGCTCGTACGCCTGCGCGTCCGCGAGGAGGTCGCCCGCCACAACGCCGCCCCCACCTCCCGGTTCCGCGGCCTGGTCCGGCCGGTGGACGCCGAGGTGGAGCTGAACGGCTACCGGATGGGCGCCGCCCGGCGCATCGACTGGGAGCGCCAGGCCGACATCGCCGAGCGGGCGTTCCAGCGCAACGGGTTCCTGCTGCTGGTGGGGGAGCGGCAGATCGACGACCTGTCGGAGATGATCGACCTCACCGTCGATCCCGTGGTGTCGTTCGTCAAGCTCGTCGCGCTGGTCGGAGGCTGACGTGGGCGTCATCCACGACTTCCCTCGCGCGCACGGCCACATCCTGCATCAGGTGGATCTGCCGACTCGCGACCTCTTCGCCCGTTACGACGCCGATCACCGGCCGTCGGAGGGGGATGACACGGAGCGGCGGTTGTTCGGGCGGTGGGTGCAACTGCGGCTCAGCCTGGGAGACGAGGGCGGCCATGACTACGACGATCGGCTCCTGGCGACCGTGCGTGACGTCGCCGTCGGCGACACCCCCTGGACCATCCAGGACGTGCACTTCCTGTGGCGTGTCGCCGACGCGCTGATGACCTGGCGGCACACCAACTACCAGGAGCTCTACCGGATCCCGCTGGCCGCCGTCCAGCGCCTGGACTACACCGAGCGCCGCGGCGTGCTGAAGGGGACGCCCGAGTGGTTCAGGAAATACCACCGGCCGGTGTGGGACGCGCTGGGCGACCAGATCAAACGGCTCCTCGAGGAGCCTGCCGCGCATGGCCCGGCCGGCGTCGTACGCAATCTGATCGGCGACTTCGACCCCGTCGCCCGCGCCCTGGCGGAGGACTACGGCCCGCGCCTGACCGCCCCCGCCGTCCTGCCCCTGTTCCGCCACATGACCGCCGCCCGCTCGACCAACCCCAGCGAGAAGTGGCTCGCCAGGGCCGGGAGCCTGCTGACTGACGAGGCCGCCGCGCTGCTCCGCGAGATCCTCACCTTTGTGGCGGCGCACCGCGAGCGGACGACCCAGCATCGCAACGACGAGGGCTACGAGTGGAAGGCCACGGTCTTCCTGGACGAGCGCACCGCCGTGCCCGTGCGCGGCATGGTGTGGACCTGTGGGCTGATCGACGAGCCGTGGGTGACCGGGCTGCTCGGGGACGTCGCGCTGACCTGCGGCACCGGGATCGGCGGGACGGGCGCCAACTGCCGCAGCGTGAAGCTGGCCAACGCCGCCGTCAAGGTCCTGGCCCGCCGTGGCGGCCTCGACACGGTGCCGGCCCTGGCCAGGACGCAGGTCAAGATCCGCCAGAGGTCCGTGCTGGCCCTCGTGGCGAGCACGCTGGACGCGGTGGCGGAGCGGGCCGGGCTGAGCCGCGAACAACTCCTCGACCGTACGGTGCCGGCGTTCGGGCTCGGGCCGGACGGGGTGCGCGAGGAGAAGATCGGCGACTGTCTCGTACGCCTGCACGCCGACGGTCCGGCGCTTCGGTTCGTCAACCCGGCTGGCCGAACCGTCAAGACGGCGCCCCCGGCCATCCGCCGCGACCCAGCGCTGGCCGAGCTCAAGACCACGCTGAAGGAGCTCAAGCAGGCGCTGCCCACCGAACGGTTCCGGCTGGAACGGGCGCTGATCGAGGACCGCCGGTGGAGCTGGCAGGAGGTCACCGAGTTCTTCCTCGACCACCCCGTCACCGGCTTCTACGCCAGGAACCTGATCTGGCAGATCGCCGAGGGACCTGCGGGGCTGCCGGTCAAGACCGGTACCGGCTGGGAGTTGGCCGATCCGAGCGGACGGCATATCCAGTTATCTGGTGACACATTCGTGCGGCTGTGGCATCCGATCAGGGAGACGGCCGACGACGTTCGGGCCTGGCGCGACCACCTGCTGGGGTCGGGGGTGCGCCAGCCGTACAAGCAGGCGTTCCGCGAGGTCTACCTGCTCACGCCGGCCGAGGAGCGCACCCGTACGTTCTCCAACCGCTTCGCCGGCCACGTACTGCGTTACGGGCAGGCCAAGGCGTTGCTCAACCAGCGCGGCTGGACCGGCCTGTCGATCGGCCACTGGGACTACGAGTGCGGCGGCGACCAGGGTGAGGCCGTCAAGGAGCTGTCCGGCTGGCGGGCGCGCTCGGCCATGCAGGTCACCGGCGACGCGGACGCCGACGGCTGGGGGACGGCCTCCTACTGCGCGAGCGAGGAGCTCCGGTTTCACCGCGAGGGCGCCTCGCGCGAGGGCTCGCCACTGACCGACGTGCCGCCGCTGGTCCTGTCCGAGGTGCTGCGCGACGCCGATCTGGCCGTGGGGGTGACCTCGGTGGGGCTCGACCAGCAGGCCGCCGGGGGTCACGAGGAATATTGGCATTCGTACGGGTTCGGCGAGCTCACCGAGACCGCCAGGACGCGCAGGGACGCGCTGACCCGGCTGCTGCCCCGCCTGAGGATCGCCGACCGGGCGGAGCTGACCGACCGATTCCTACGCGTACGCGGGGACCTGAGCACGTACAAGATTCACTTGGGCTCGGGCAACATCCTGATGGAGCCGAACGACGCCTACCTGTGCATCGTCCCCGGCCGGGATCGCGTGGGTGAGGCGGTGTTCCTGCCCTTCGAGGAGGATGGCGGCATGCTGTCGGTCATCCTGTCCAAGGCGTTCCTGCTGGCCGCCGACACCGCCATCACCGACCCGTCGATCACCCGTCAGCTCGTGGGCTGACCTCGGGCGCGGGCTCCTGGGGCTCGTCCCGGGGCCCTTGCCGAGGCTCCTGCTGGGACTCCTGGCGGGGCTCGTGCGCGCGGCGGTAGGCGTTCTCGATCTCGCGGCTGAGCCGACCCCGGTCGGTCACCTCCAGCCCGTGGGCGCGGGCCCAGCTCCGAATCTCGGCCGTGGTGGGTTCGGGCGCCGGCCCGGCGTCCTCCGGGGGCCGATCGCCGTGCCAGGCGAGGGTGTAGGCGGCGGCGAGGAAGCGGTAGGTCCATTCCTCGGCCAACTGACGGGTCTCGCAGAACACGATCGGCACCGCCGGGAAGGCCACCTGGAGCTCGGCGATCCTGTCGGCGACGACGGCGGGGCGTACGTGGTCGAGCTTGAAGACCTGCGAGTAGCGGTCCTCGACCACCACGGCGGCGTGCGGGAGCGCGGCCAGCTCGATCAGCTGGTACTTCAGGCGCGTGTTGAGCAGGCTGGCGACCAGGTCGGGCAAGCTCTTGCGTTCCACCGCGGCGTGGATCCGCCCCTCGAACTCGACGGCGTAGTCACCGCAGGTCAGCCGCCTCTTGACGGTCTGAACCCGCTGGCGGGTGAAGCGGTAGGCGTAACGCTCGCCACTGTCGATCACGATCGGGAGCGTGTCCACGCCGGCGGCACGGGCGGTAGGGGTGGATACGTTCGGGCGGGCCTGCTTGCGGACGCGCGCCGTCTGCCAGAAGATCGCATCCTTGCCGCGGGCCTTGGTGAACACGATCTGCGAACGGTTCTCCCTGGCGCGGTCGAGCACCAGATCGATGGCCGCGCCGCGGCGTACGCAGGACCTTACGGGCACCCGCTCGACCTCCTCGGGGTCCTGCGGCCACTCCTCGGGACCGGAGGGATGGCAGTAGATCGCCTTCTCCCTCGGCCACGTCCCGCCGGCGCGCAAGATCAGCCCGGCGGCGCCGAGAGGCAGCCTGACCAGGTACGGCAGCCGCGAATCCGGATCCGGATTGCGTACGATGACGAGCTCGCCCATCCGCCCAGTCTGGTCGATGACCTGCGACGATAGAAAGAGAACCACGCTCGGTTGGACTCTTCCCGCGGCCTCTCCGAGGCTGGTGGGAGACGAAACCGGCGCGCCCTGCGAACGGGGCTTCGGTAAGACCCCGTTCTCCGCCGCGCTCGCCGACGCGGGGATCGCGTGGGGTCAGGGCGCCGCGTGCCGGTCGAGGCCGAGCGTGGCGATGAGGTCTTCGTGGAGCTCGAACCAGACACGATGGCAGGAGTCGACGTCGGTGCGGTCGACCCAGGTGCCCTCCCCGGCTCGGGCGCGCGCCAGAGCTGTGGTGAACCGTGTGTCGTATCCGCGGAACCGTGTGAGGACGCTTCCGAGCCGGTCTGCGAGTGGCGTGAGTGCGCGGTCGATGCCGGCGAGGTCGTACAGGATTCTGGCATCCCAGGCGTAATCGGAGTGGTCGTTGACGGCGAGCCGATCGCCGGCGGTGGGCCGGAGTTGCCAGTCGGTGCAGGCTCGTTGCAGGAGGGCGTTCAGCGGGAGGAACTCGCGGTAGACGGCACGGACCTCGTCGGCACCGCCGACGCGGGCGAGCTCGGCCGCGAGCCGGCGCTCGTTCTCGGCTCGGCCCGGTTCGGTCAACGACCAACCTCTGGTGCCGGCGAAGGCGGTGTGCCCAACCCAGCCACGTGCCTCGGCGTCGTGCAGCAGCTCTTTCGTCTCGGCCGCGTCGAGCCCGTACCGATGAGCGATCACCGGAGTGTCCGCGAACCCGGTGACGCGCACGGCGTGCAGGACCAGGAGGTCGGACGGAGAGTCCCGCGTCACGAGCCGGCGTCCTGTCGTGCCGCCAGGCGGGTGTACCACTGCTGGCACGCCTGCGGGGAGTTGAATCCCATCGCGTGCGCCATCTGTGCCCAGGTCAGTCCTGCGCTCCGGGCAATGAACAGCAGGGCGGCTTCGAGTTCTTCGACCTCGGCGCGTGCGGCGGGCAGGAGGGCGAGCGCGCTCAGGATGTCCTCCGGATCCAGGTCGGCGTAGCGCCAGACGGCGAACTGCGCGAGGTCGACCGCCGACGGCGGGACGGGCGGGGGTCGCCAAGGACGGGCGTCGAGCGCATCGGCGCCCAGGCCCAGAAGACGTTCACGCGCGTCATGCTCACGGTGGGCCTGGCCGTGGTCGGCGTGCACGGTGCGAGCGATGTCCTGCTTGCGTGGCATGCGACTCAGGATGCACAATCAACAAACTATTGTCAATAATATGTTGAAGGGCAGGAATGGATGATCGTACCCCTCGTGGAGGCTGTCGCCGATACCTGCGGGGGCAAGGCCGGCGCGCTCGGCGCGTTGCTCCGCGCGGGTCTGCCGGTTCCTGACGGCTTCGTCGTCTCGTTCCCCGCTTACCTCGCCGCTGTCCGTGACCTGGACCTCGGGCGGTTCCCCAGCGAGCCAGACGATCTTGACGCGGCGCGGCAGGTGATCGAGGCCCGCCCGGTCCACGCCACCGTGATCGACGCGCTGGGACGCGCACTCGACGAGCTCGGCGATCCGCCCGTGGCGGTGAGATCATCGGCAGCGAACGAAGACACCGGTCAGGTATCGGCGGCCGGGCAGCACGAGAGCTTTCTCGGTGTGCACGGAGTCAGCGAGGTCGCCGATGCCGTACGTGCCTGCTGGGCCTCGCTGTTCTCGCCACGTGCCATCGACTACCGGGGTGCCCTCGGCCGTGACGATCGGCCGTCCGACGATCTTGTGATGGCCGTCATCGTCCAACGCCATCTGGATGCCGAGGTGTCCGGGGTCATGTTCACACCCGCGGACCCGAACGACGCGACCGAGATCGAGGCGTCGTGGGGCCTCGGCCCCAGCATCGTCGGGGGCACGGTCACCCCTGATGCCTACCGCGTCGCCGAGGACGGGTCGGTCACACGCAGCGTCGCGGACAAACGGACCCGCCTTGACCGGCGTGGCTCGCAGCTGGTCATTCGCGACGTGCCCACCCGTACCCGGGACCAACCGACGATCGACGACGCTACCGCCACGCAGCTCGCCAAGCTGGGCAAGGAGATCGCTGCCGTACTCGGTGGACCGCAGGACATCGAGTGGGCGATCGTCGACGGCCGCACCTGGGTTCTGCAAGCACGGCCGGTCACCGCCGCACCCCCACCGCCAAGATCGCCTTCGAGCGCCTCCGATACCCCAGCCGCCACACTCACCGGAACACCAGGCAGCCGCGGGACCGTGACCGGCACCGCGAGGATCGTCCGCGGTCCCCGCGACTTCGCGCGCGTGCACCCGGGCGACATCCTCGTCTGCCCCTTCACCGACCCCGCTTGGACGCCGCTGCTCCGCATCGCCGCCGGCGTCGTCACCGAAACAGGAGGCGTGCTCTCCCACGCCGCGATCGTCGCTCGCGAGCACGCCATCCCCGCCGTCCTCGGCATCCCCAACGCGACGAGCAGGCTCCACGACGACACCATCATCACCATCGACGGCACCACCGGCACTGTCACGGTGACAAACGCGATCGAAAGGAGATGGGAAGCGGGCCCGCACGGACACCCCGCCCCCAACGACTAATGGCAACGCGACACCTCTACCTGGCACGCCACGGCGCGGCCGACGCGTTCGGGGAGCTCACCGGCATCGGGCGCCGGCAGGCGGGCCTGCTGGGCGAACGGCTCGCCGGCGTACCGGTCGATGCCGTGTGGCACTCTCCGCTACCACGCGCCGTGGCAACCGCGCACGAACTCGCCCGGCATCTACCGAACGTGCCCGTGACTGAGGCCGCCGAACTCGTCGACCACGTGCCCTACGTTCCCAGTGCGGCCGAAACACCCCCGTCCTGGGCCGGCTTCTTCGACGGCTACGACGACACCCAGGCAGCCTCGGGCCGAAGCCTCGCCGAGTCCCTGGTCGCCCGGTTCGCCAAGGTCCCAGAAGGGGCCGAGCCCGACACACACGAAGTCCTGGTGACGCACGCCTTTCAGATCGCGTGGCTGGTGCGGCACGCACTGGAGGCGCCGCCATCCCGGTGGCTCGGACTGAACAGCGCCAACACCGCACTGACCGTCATCGAGTACCGCAACGGCCTGCCGCCCACGATCGTGATGTTCAACGACATGAGCCACCTCCCGACCGACCTGCGCTGGACCGGGTTCCCCGACGTCATGAGGCCGTGAGGCGGCTCCTACTGTCCGTACGCGCTCCTCGGCCACCTGGCGCTGACCTGGCGCAACACGCCTGAACGATGCGGCCGAGTATGCTCTGTGCTCGGTTCCGGGCCCACAAGATGGCATCGTTGGCCTTGGGTCGGATGCGGGTGGCCCGGTCTCAGCCAGGACAGATCGGGTAGCTGAAGATTCCTCCACCGGACCTTGGGGAGCAAGTGAAGTTTGGGTGCCGATACTGGATGGAAGCGGCTCGGCTCCGCGAAGTGGTCGATATGCCATGACCAGTGCGCGGGAAAAGGCGCCTCCGTTCGTGTCCCGGGTTCGGATTCGAGGATTCCGTTCCATCGCTGATTGCGATGTGGACCTGGGACCGCTCACTGTCCTGGCCGGGTTCAACGCCGCGGGAAAGTCCAATTTCCTGGACGCGATGGATTTGTCGCTGAAGCGCTTGCCTGGACGCCTGGCCGAGCATTGTCAGCACGGGGTGGTCTTGATCGAGTCTTGTGCCACGCGCCGGAAGCAGGGATCAGAGCCGAATCTTTTTCGATCAAGCTGGACCTGAGACTCGAGGGCGCGGGAAGCGAACAGGCGAAGGCCGCTTCTTATGGGTTCGAGATCGGGCGCGATCCGGCGCATGGGGCTGGTCCTGTCGTACTGAGGGAAGAATGTCAGGTCGAGCTGGCGGACGGGACCGCGGAAGGGTTCGTCCTCGCGGCCGGGCGTCTGGCCGTGGCGCCCATGAAGTACGGCGGTGAAGCTGGCAAATGGGCTGCTCACGGGCGGCGAGAGCGACGGGATCGGCTGTTTCTCCCGCTGCTCGGACTGGACTCGCCTCTTCGAGAGGTCGAATCCGCGCTTCTCGGCATGCGCTTCTACGAGCTCGACTCGACGATCCTGCGCAACATCGACGACGACACCGAGCGGCACACCTCTCTCGGCCCGCGAGGTGAGCACCTCGGACACGTGCTGGGGGCTCTGTCAGAGGCATTCCCGGAGACCAAGGATTATCTCGACGGGTGGATCAGAGCGATCATCCCGCAGGCACTGGGCGTCGATGAACGACGGGAGGGCGAGTTCTCCACCGTCCGTGCGCGCTTCTGGACCGGGGAGCCGCATCTGCCGTTCCGCAGCGCCGTCAACAGGGGCGCCACCAGGGAAGGCGACCCCCATGTGAGTATTTTTCAGCGGCAGGAACTGTCCGAAGGGACGGTTCGCGCCGCCGGCGTCCTGGCGGCTCTGTTCCAGCCCGGCACATTCGACGGGTCGATCCCCTTGGTGGCCATCGAGGAGCCCGAGATGGCCATTCACCCTTCGAATGCAGCGGCTCTGTTCGAGGCCATCGAGGCCGCCTCCGCCCGGACGCAGGTGATCGTCACCACACAGAGCTCCGATCTGCTGGACGACGAGTACGTCAAGCCTGAGCATCTGCGGATGGTGGAGATGGTGCGGGGCGTGACCCGTATCGGCGAACTGGATGAGCACACCCGCCGTCATCTCACCGAGCGGCCCGACCAGATCGCGGTGATGCACCGTCAAGGGCACCTGCGCCCGGCCGACCCCGACACGGGCCGACCATGAGTGCTGGATCTTCCCGGATCGCCGTCGTCGTAGAGGGGCACGGCGAGGTCGAGGCGATGCCGATCCTGCTCTACCGGATCGCCGCCGAGGTCATGCCCGATCCCTGGCCGGAGTTCCTCCGCCCGCATCGGGTGGGCCGCGAGTCCCTGCTGCGGCCGCATGGTGTGGAGAACGCGGTGAACGCCTCTTTGGCCCAGTTTGGTGACGTGTCCGGAATCCTGGTGATCGTCGACTCCGACGACGACTGCCCCGCCACGCTCGGACCGAAGCTGCTGGAGCGTATTCAGGTGGCGAGACCTGGTTTGCTGGCCGCGGTCGTGTTGGCGCACAGGGAGTTCGAAGCCTGGTTTCTGGCCGCGGCTGCGTCACTCAAGGATGTCAGGGTCTCGCTGCGGATCTTGAGGCACCGCCGGAGCCCGAGAAGATCCGTGGATGCAAGGAATGGCTGACCAAGCATCGTCCACGCGGCTTGCCGTACCGGCCGAAAATGATCAGGCGGGGCTGGCTGCCCAGCTCGATCTGGCCCTCGCCCGGGCGAACTCGCCGTCTTTTGACAAGTTCTGGCGCGACGTCGAATACCTGATCACGGGGAAGAGGGGGCCAGGAGCCTCATCCTGATCGGCCTGGGACATGTTCAAACCCCAGGTCGATGTCGTTGGCCTGGGGTTCTTTGCGGGGCTCCAGGATCTACTGGCGAGTCTGGGTATGGATCATCTGGGCCCAGACTCTGTGGCCCGTCTCGTCGTTGCCTTCGTAGCCGACCTGGTCGGCGAGCGCGGTGACGACGGCCAGGCCCCGGCCGCGTTCGGCGTTGGTCCGGCACCGGGGGTTGAAACGCGGAACGCCGCCCCAGCCGCAGTCGTAGACGGCGATGGTGGTCGTCGTGGTGCTGCGGGTGATCTCGACGATGAAGGTGCCGTGGGGGCGGCCGCTGCTGGTGTGCTGGAGCGCGTTCGCGGCGAGTTCGGCGACGCCGTACCTCGGTCAGCAGCTCGCCGCCTGAGCCGAAGTCGAAACGCGCCTTTAGAACGGGACCGGTAGGTTCACCTGGCCCGCCAGGGCGAGGAGCCGATCGGCGTTCACCGGGGGATGGATCCGTTCCATGATCCACCGTTTGATCTCCTTGGCCTGGGCGCCGGTGTGGGCCACCTCGCGCTCCCAGCCCCGCGTGTACAGCGCCCCGGCCGCCCCCAGGTCCAGGTCGGTGACGTACGGTGCGGGGTCGAAGTCGATCGGCGGGAGCCCCAGGAGGTCGGCGGCGGCGTTGTGCCCTGCCGTCTTCCCCATCGGGGTGGCGTGCTGGCAGCTCTGCACGACCCGGTGGCCGGCGTCGGAGCGGACCGTCGCCACGTCGCCGGCGGCGAAGACGGCCTGGACCGGGTCCGTCACGCGCAGCCGCGCGTCCACCTCCAGGCGACCCAGCGCGTCCCTGCGGCCGGGGATCTGGGCGGTCAGCGGGCTGGCCCGCAGGCCGGCCGCCCACACCACCGTGTCGGTCGCGATCCGTGTCCCGTCCGACAGTACGGCGGCGTCGTCCTCGACGGCGGTCAAGGTGGTGCGGAGCCTGCGTTCGATTCCCAGGTCGTCCAGGGCCGCCTCGATCGCGGGGCGCGGGGCGGGGCCGAGGTCGGGGCCGATCACCTCGGCCTGTTCGACCAGCACGACCCGGCCCCGGCCGGCCAGTTCGGTGGCGATCTCCAGCCCGGTGAACCCGGCTCCCACCACCACGGCGGTGAAGCCACCACGCCCCTTCAGGTGTGCGGCCAGCCGCCGCGCGCCCGCGATGGTGTCGACGTCGAACAGCCGCCGCGCGCCCGGCAGTTCGGGGCGTGCGAGCCGGCTGCCGGCCGCCAGCACCAGCCGGTCGTAGCCGACCTCAGCCTCGCCGGCACGCACCACTTGGGCCTCGACGTCGATCTCGTCCACGGCGGCACGCAGGTGCCGGACACCGATCGGGTCGAGCACGCGGCGCAGGGGAACCACCGCCCGCTCCGGGTCGGTCTCGTACAGGCGGGGCCGCAGCACCATCTCCTCGCTCGGCGCGATCACGGTGATGCGCGGGCCGGCGTCCCCGCGTACGCGGGCGGCCGCGGCGGCGGCCCAGACCCCGGCGAACCCGCCTCCGGCGATCACGATGTGTGACATGTCCTCATCTCTGCCTTGCAAGACGCCATGACGCGAGGGAGACAAATCAGGAGGCCCGAGTGTGACCGGCGTGCCGCAACTTGTCGGGATTGGCCACCCGGCGGAACGCGGTGATGCGCCCGCCGGAGATGTCGACGGTGTCGATCCAGACGAGCGCCCCGTCCCGGTACGTCGCGAGGCCCGGCTCGCCGCCCACCTCGACCAGGTGCATCCGGGCGCCCGGACGGCGCGTGCCCAGCCGCGCCAGCAGGCGTGCCACGCGTACGCGGCCCAGCACGGGAACCCGCGCGGCGGTGGCCTTGTCGCCGCCGTCGGCCACGTACACCACGTCGGGATCCAGCAACTCCACCAGCCGGGCGAAGTCCCCCTCCTCGGACGCGGCGCGAAAGGCGTTCAGCACCCGCTCCCGCTCGGCGCGGCTCGCGGACGGCCGCCGCCGCGCCGTCGTGACCCGGGCCCGCGCCCGGGAGGCCAGCTTGCGGCAGGCCACCGGCGACCGGCCGAGCACGCCGGCGATCTCGCCGAACGGCAGCTCGAAGACGTCGTGCAGCACGAACGCCACCCGCTCGGGCGGCGGCAACTCCTGCATGACCAGCAGCAGCGCGGTGCTGACGGACTCGTCGACCAGCACCCGGTGACCGGCGTCGGGGCCGGTCAGCAGCGGCTCGGGCAACCACGGGCCGACGTAGGCGTCCCTGCGCACCCTCGCCGAGTTGAGCACGTTGTACGCGCTCCGCGCCGCCACCGTCACCAGCCACGCCCGCAGGTCCACCACCTGCGCCAGGTCAGCCGCCGCCGCACGCAGCCAGACGTCCTGGACGACGTCCTCGGCCTCGGCGACGCTGCCCAGCAGCCGGTAGGCGGCCCCGAAGACGGCGGGCCGGTGCGACTCCCATTCCTCGTCGAGACGCGAGCCGGCGACACCCCCCATAGGGGCGAACCTACGCCACACGCGCCGCGGCTCAGCGGTCAGGGGCGGCCATCCAGGCCGGGATCGCCGCCTCGCACGGGCCGACATGGTTGTTCGCTGCTGTCAACCGCTCAGTACGGTGCGGCGGGAGCGAGCCAGAGCCAGCCCGCCGAGGACCACACCGACGAGCCCAAGCACCAGGGCCATGGCGCCTCCGAATACTCCGTTGCCGGTGCCGAGACCACCGTCGGCGACAGCCAGATTCACCGCGCCGTTGACCGCGCCGGTCAGGCCCCCGACCAGGGCCACGATGGCTCCTTTCCGCTCGCCGTTGCCGATACGACGGCCGGAGCGCAGCGCCAGCCAGCCGATGACGACGGCGCCCAGCGCCACCAGTGCGGCTGCACTGGCCCAGATTCGCTCAGGGGTCCCGAGGAAGGTATCGACACCCTGGCCCGCGCATTCCGCCGGCGTCGTACAGATCGGCGCGGCAAGCACAAATAGGATGGACATGAGGTGCTCCTCCTCTTCCGACGACTGGACGCCAGAACTATGTCCGCTGAACCCGCCGCCGGTCATCCTCCGGACGGAGGCACTTCTCCCTGCCGCGGACGTCGCACGAACTGCTGATCTACCGCGTCCGCGGTAGGCGCGGGCCGCTGATGGGCCGTTGCGCGTAGATGAGAGTCCGTACGCCTCAGTGAAGCGCTCCTCGGCCTCGGCCGGCGCGAAGGGATTAACGCTCTCGAAACGACGCTCGAGGAAGCCAACCCACCCCTACCGGAGACAACTCCTGGAGCTCGGCCGTCAGCAGCGTGGTCGGTTGCCGGAGAGGTCGGTCAGGAGGGCGGGGATCAGGCGTTCTTCCATGACCGTCTGACCTCGGCGGGTCATGAGG
>NZ_JADOGI010000167.1 GCF_015645445.1 Nonomuraea cypriaca
GCCACTTGTCCTCCAGCACCACCGCCACGTCCAGGACCCCCGCCCCTCGACTGACAGCGAGGCTACCGAATCAAGATCAGCTCATTGGAAGGGACACGCACGGGGAGTTGATTCCACGTAACTGATACCAGTAAGCCGGTTAACGCGCCGAACGGTGCGACGGCGTGCGTTACAGCCGTCTCCGGCAGCAACCCGCCGCGCCTGGCGCAGTTGACCACGAGCACGATCGCGCAGACGAACCCCGCCGCTCCGGCGACCCGATAGACCCGCATGTCGGTAGCCCTTCCCTCGGTGATGACGCTCGTTCCTCGCGCCTAAAACAATCGTTATGATGCGCGTTATCGCCAGATATGGTGAGAACGTGCCGAGAGACGTAAGCACCCCGAAAGAACTCGGCGCACTGCGCCAGGACCTCCTCGACGCGGCCATGCGGGTGCTGCGCGAGCAGGGAGCGCCCCACTTGACCCTCCGCCGCGTGGCCGACGCCGCCGGCACGTCGACGATGGGCATCTACACCTGCTTCGGAGGCCGTTCCGGCCTGCTGGAAGCCATCTACCGGTACGGCTGTGGCCTCCTCCACGAGGCGATGACCACGTCATTGCACGGTCACACGGACCCGCTGGCCCGGATCATGGCGGTGGCGTACGGCTACCGGGAGTTCGCGCTGGCCGATCCTGCCCTCTACGCCCTGATGTTCGAGCGCCCGCTCCCCGACTTCGACCCCTCACCCGAGCAGCGCAACGACGCTCTCGGTCGCACGTTCAGCCTGCTTACCCAGGCCACGACGGCCGCCGCCGAAGCCCGTCTCATCTGCTCGGAGGATCCCGTACGGGCGGCGTACCTGGTATGGACCACGATCCACGGCCTCGTCAGCATCGAGCTCACGTGTTCGTCGCGCAGTCCGCTGCCCGGTTGGTTCCTGAACTCCCGCGCGGAAGGCGAACGTGTGCTCACGGACGGTGTCCGTGCTCTCATTTCGGGCCTCGCCTAAATAGAACCGGCTGCTGGACATTGGGGATCTGTCCAGCAGCCGGGCCGCTCGCCGGGCCGCCCAGGGGGAGGGCACCTGCGAGCAGTTCTGGCGGGTCGCCGAGCATGAGGGTGCTCTGTCAACGCCGGCGATCCCCGGTGGGACCGCGCCCTGGCGGCCCCGGTTTTCCACTGCGTCGTACGCTCAACGAGCGAACCGGCTCATGGGCCGCTCAGGCAGTTGACGCCGGGCACCTCGGCAGGCACGCCAGGTGCGGTCGGGTCCACCAGACTGGTCAGGTCGGTGGCGCTGGTGGTCAGGCACTCCAGGGCGACGGCCGGATCGACGACGGCGTGTGCGGCGGAGGCGGCGGCGAACAGACCTGCGGACGCCAGGGCGGCAACGGCAAGCAGACGTAGGGGTCGATGCATTGCGGATCCTCTCAAGAGAGTAACGGTTTGCATCTATAGCATTACACAAAGTAGTCAGGGCCTAATAGCCGGTTCAGTAAATTACCCAGGCCGGCCACCCCGGAGCCCAGAACCCCAAGCGGCCAGACACCCCCAACCCCAAGCCCTACGACACCCCAGCACCACCAATCCTCGCCGCAGCTCATGAATCCGCCTCGGTGAGTGTGGGGGCCGAAGGGGGCGGCGAAGCGAGGGACGTCAGCCGATTGCCAGTGGCTCGTCGTTGGGGTCGTCGGCGAAGCCGGGCACCCAGCGGATCACCTCATCGCGGAAGCGGGCCGTAGTCCCCAACTGGCACAACACCCCCACACCCGCCGCATGAACCCGGTGGATGAGCACGTATGAGGCTGGGAGGTTGAGCTGGCGTACCACGTTGGTGGGTCGAAGATCCGCGACGTTGGCCGCCTGCGCCTGGAGCCATCGACGGCTGAACGTGAACTCCTCCACCGCCGTCGGCTCCACGTACGGGGCGAGGAAGCCACGCAATGCCTGGGGGTCGATCTCGATGCCCTCCCGGATGAACCCCTCCTGCCGCAACCCCGACACGACCGTCTCCATGTCGCCCTGGTTGAAGATCCGCGTGAGCTGCCCGAACGCCTTGGGGTAGCCGCCAGGCAGGCGGTTGACCGCACCGAAGTCCAGGATGCCCAGCTTGCCGTTGGCCAGCATGCGGAAGTTGCCCGGGTGCGGGTCGGCGTGCAGCATCCCGACCCGCGCGGGTGAGCAGAAGAGAAAGCGTACGAAGAGCAGCCCGGCGTGGTCGCGTTGCTCCTTGGTGCCGTCCGCGATGACGCGTGACAGCGGAGTCCCGTCCATCCATTCGCTGACCAGCACCATCTCGTTGGCCGCGACCACGTCGGGAACATGGAAGTCGGGATCACCGTCGAACTCGAGCGCGAACGCGTGCTGCGCTTCGGCCTCGCGGAAGTAGTCGAGCTCTTCGGCGATCCGCTCACGCAGCTCCGACAGCACGGCCTTCATGTCGAGTCCGGGCAGCAGCGCGCCGAAGAGCTTGCCCAGCCGGGCGAGCTGGGCGAAGTCGCCGAGCAGCGCCTTGCCCGCTCCCGGGTACTGGATCTTGACGGCCACCTCACGGCCGTCGTGCCACACCGCCCTGTGCACCTGGCCGATCGAGGCGGCGGCCGACGGCCTGTCGTCGAACGACAGGAAGTTCTCTCGCCAGTCGTCCCCGAGTTGCTCCGTGAGCACCTTGTGCACGGTGGACACCGGCAGCGGGGGAGCGGCCTCCTGCAGCCTGGTCAGCGTGGCACGGTAGGGGCCGGCGATCTCCTGGGGGAGCGCCGCCTCGAAGATCGACAGCGCCTGCCCGACCTTCATCGCGCCGCCCTTGAGCTCACCGAGCACCTTGAAGACCTGCTCGGCGGTACGTTGCTGAACCTCCTGCGCCACGATCTCGGCGGACCTGCCGCCAAGGCGCTTGCCCAGTCCTAGAGCGGTGCGGCCGGCGAATCCGAGCGGAAGGGCAGCCAGTTTGGCGGAGCGTGTGACGGCACGGCGCGGAAGATCGCTCACACTGATACGCGGAATCTCGGCAGAGATGCCGCTTCCCCCCTTCGTGGTCGTCCCCTGAGCACGTCAGTCGCGATTAGGTGACATGACCCATTCTTAGCGAATACGGGTTGTTTCGCATACAACGACATTGCGGATGCATGGTCCATGACCGCTTTTTCCAGTGCCAATCAGGCATAACGTCCATTGTGCCGTTGGTCACAACCGACTCCTTGCCATCCAGGTAAGCAAGCGCATGCCCGGTCGCCTCGGCCGCCACCAATGCTGCCAGAGGCGCGTCGCACGCGATCTCCCCGGGTGGGTAGCCACCCAGTCGCGCGGTGACCATGGGCCAGGTGGGATCGCGATCGCGCCGGGTGAGATCGAGACAATGCAGGCACGCCGTATCGCCGGGAAGGACCAGCGGGCCCACCATCCCATGCCCTTCGAACCCCGACACCAGCAGGTGCGGGATCTTCAGATCGATCAGCTCGTTGACGAGCACCCCGTCCAGCGGGCCGACCGGCGCGAGGATGACGAGATCGGGCCGATCCGACTTGTCCCCAAGATATGAGCCGCCTGCCAGTGCGTTCACCCACGACCTGATCGGCCGACCGCCCACGTCGACCTCATCATCGAGCCCTTCTTCGAGGAGACGCGCGGCGGATGCCGGTCGGCTGGCCGGCTCTTCCGGCTTCGCCTCGCCCCTTGTGCCCGCCGTCCGACCCGACGGACTTCTCCCCGGCCTGCCCACCACACCGGAAACGCCGCCGGACGAGCGGCCGCCCTGCCACCCAGCGGGCAAGGCAACCGCTGAAGACGACCCCCCAGCCGGTCGTGCGCCGGAGCGGGACCGACCTTGCGGGTTGGCAGTGCTGCGGGCTTGACCTTGCGGGTTGGCGGCGCTGCGAGGTTGAGGCTGTGGATTTGCGGTCCTCTGCGGCTGGGGCCGACTCGCGGGCTGGGGGTTGGTGGCGGTGCGGGGTGGGGGTTGTGGGTTCGTGGCGGCACGGGGTTGGGACTGTGGACTCGCGGTGGTGCGGGCTTGGGACTGCCGGTTCGTGGTGGCGCGGGGCGGAGAGTCGGTGGCGCTGCGTGGTCGGGACTGCTGGGTGTCCGTCGACCCGGACCGGGGTTGTCGAGTGGGGCTCGGGCGGGAATCGGGCTGCTGGCCGGTGAGGCGCCCGCCGGATGTGAGCCTTCTGGCGACCGCCACCGCGCCCTGCTCTCGGGTCAGCCCCATCTCCGACCAGGTCAGACCGCCAGGGGTGATGTCGCTGGGCCGGACCGGAGCCGGGTCCATCACCCTGATGTGGCCCACGCCGGAGGCGGCGAGCAGGGCGACGACCTGTGCGCCCACCCGTCCTGCCCCGTAGACCCGCACCCGCATCTTGCGCCGGCGGGCCAGGACCGCGAGCCCGCCTTCCGGGTCGGTGGAGCCGAGGTCCATGAGGTCGAGGTCCGGTTTCAGCCGGTCACGCTCAGCCAGGGGGAGATCGCAGAGCGGCCCGGGACCGGTGGCCGCGTCGTGGAGGGCCCCCTGTACGACGAGTTGGTCGAGCAGCGCGCGGGCCCGGAACTCGTCGAGCCCCGCGACGTCGGCGTCACGCAGGACGTGGTCCAGATCGCGGGTCCCGTCGAGACCCTCGATCCACTGGAGGACCTTCAGTGTCAGGCCGCTGATCAGGACGGCCCGCAGGGGATGAACGCCGAGCTGGAGGGTGCGGTCGTCGCGGAGAATGCGCCGGAGGGCGGGCTTCACTCGTGGCCTCATGGCGGTCAAGGTTTCACGCCGGAGCAAGATCCCGAGCCGGTTCCGGGTCGCCTGTGGATAACCAAGGCCCCGGGAAGGAGAGCTGTGGATAACGGGCCGAGCAGCCCTCCTGACGGCCATTCCCGGCAAATGCCCCCGAAGCCATTGCCCGGCACGTGGCCCGAAGCCATTCCCTGGCGCAGTGGCCTCGAAGCCATTCCCCCGCACATGGCCCTGAACGAGGAACCGCGTGAGAACGGGTGGCGAGGATCGGCGGAGGGGGCGCGAGTACGCTTCCCGCCATGAGCGAGCTCTTGGTCGATCGCAACCCCGACGGAGTCGTACGGATCACCTTCAACGACCCCGGCAGACGCAACGCCATGACCGACGCCATGACCGCGCGATGGCGCGAGACCATGTCCGGCCTGGCCGCGGACCGCGACGCGAGGTGTGTGGTCGTGACGGGGGCGGGCACGGCCTTCTCCTCAGGCGGCGATCTGTCGTGGATCGGCGAGCGCGGCGCGGAGGCCGTTCCCGAGCTGCGCGACCGCATGCTCGCCTTCTACCGCACCTGGCTCATGATCACGGAGCTCGAGATCCCCACCATCGCCGCCGTCAACGGCCCTGCCGTGGGGGCCGGTCTGTGCGTGGCGCTGGCCTGCGACCTCGTGTACGCCGCCGACGACGCCAAGCTCATGGCCCCGTTCACGTCGCTGGGTCTGCATCCGGGGATGGCGGCCACGTACCTGATCCCGAGCAGGTCGGGTCCTGGACTGGCACGGGAGATGCTGCTGGCGGGCCGCACACTGTCAGGAGCGGAAGCGGCGGGTAAAGGACTAGTAAATCAATCTTTCCCGAAAAATGACCTTATGTCGGAGGTCCAGGCCATCGCCACGAAGATCGCGCAGAACGCTCCTATCGCCACAAGACTCGCCAAAGTCGCCCTGAACCAGGATCATCAAGACCTGGAAGCCGCGCTGCGCTGGGAATCCCTGGCCCAGCCGGTGACCATGGCATCCTCCGATCTGCTGGAGGGCCTGGCCGCGCATCGGGAAAGGCGCGTGCCCAAATTCACCGGCTCTTAATCATCTGACCAGCAGAAACAGCGTCCACCCTCTGTGGAATTTCGCCAGTCTCGGCTACCGTGCATATGTGCCCCCCGAGACAGTCGAGGTTCGTCGCAGTTCTCGTCGCCGGCGTACGGTCTCCGCCTACCGCGACGGCGACAAGACGATCGTGCTCCTGCCCGCCTGGCTGAGCGGCGAAGACGCGGATGAGTGGGTGAGCCGGATGCTGGATCGGCTGGCCGCCAAGGAAAGCCGGCGCAGGCCGACCGACGAGGCTCTGCTGGAGCTGGCGGTCGAGCTGTCGGCGAAATACCTGGACGGCAAGCCCCAGCCCGTCAGCGTGCGCTGGGTCGACAACCAGCGGCACCGCTGGGGTTCCTGCACTCCGGAGAACGGCACGATCAGGATCTCGACCAGGCTCAAGGGCCTGCCCGAGTGGGTCATCAACTATGTGATCATCCACGAGCTCGTGCACCTGATCGTGCCCAGCCACGGCGCCGAGTTCTGGGCGCTGGTCGAGCAGTATCCGAAGGCTGAGCGGGCGCGCGGGTTCCTTGAGGGGTTCTCTGCCGCGGCCCACACGGCGCCGGAGGAGTGTTGACGCGCGTCGCGGCGGTCCTCGTACGTCAGCACATGGCGCAGGCCGCGCCGCCGGGCGTCGACCGGCGAGTGTTCCTTGAGGCGATCGCGGAGGACACGTACGAGATGGTCGCCGCCCTCGAAGTCGTCACCCCGGTCCTGATCACCAGCGTCCCCGACCTGGAGGAGATCGTCTGGCCAGGCACCGAAGTAATCACGATAAAAGACGACGAACCGCTGAAAATGATCCTCAACCGCATCCGAGCCGAGCAGGCCGCGGTCATCAGCGCCGACGCCCCCGACCTGCCGCCTCTCCTGGTCGGCAAGCTGTTCAGGGAGCTGGGACGGGCCGAGATCACCATCTGCCCCGCGGACAACGGCGGCGCCGTCGCCCTGGCCTGCGCACTCCCCGCCCCCGCCTGGGCCGACCCCGACCTGGACGACGCGAACGTGGTCGCCACGCTACGCGCCCAGGCACCCGGCCCCCGCAGGGTGGCCACCACCCCCGGCTGGCACCGCCTGCGCACCGGCGACGACGTCGAACGCCTGGACCCCGGACTCGAAGGCTGGGACAACACCAGGGCCCTGATCAGGGCACGATGAGCTCGGCCAGCACGGCACGATGGTCGGTCCCCGGCACGTCGTGCACGCTGACCTCCTTGACGCCCACCCGCCGGTCCACCAGCACGTGGTCGATCGTGATGATCGGCGGCACCCGCTTGTTCGCCGGCCACGTCGGTATCAACCCGGCCCCCACCTGGTCGGCCGCGTCCTGGTAGCCCCGGGCCAGCACCCCGCGCATGGCGGCGTGGTCGAGCGAGGCGTTGAAGTCGCCGGCCAGGATCCGCACCCGGTCGGCGGAGGCCGACGGCAACGACGCCAGTGCCGCGTTCCAATCGGTGACCTGCGGCCCCAGTGGCGGGTAGGGATGCACGTCGACGAACCCGATCGGCGCCCCGCCTGGCAGTGACACCAGGGCGGACGGCATCCTGTGCCCCACCGGCGGCAGGAACCCCGGCAGCTCCGCCACCTCGTGCTTGGAGTAGAGCCCGCTGCCGCCGGCGCTCCACTCGTCCTCAAGCACGCGGTGCGGCATCAGGTCCTTGAGCCCGGCCTGGTCCAGCTCGGAGACCGCCTCGGGCGTCAGCTCCTGCGTACTCAGCACATCGGGGTCGAACTCGCGGACGAGCCGCATGATCGTGTCCGTGTCGGCCCGGCCGAACAGCATGTTGATCGTCATGACCTTGAACGGCCTGCCGGTCGCGGCCGAGGCCGTGCCCAGCGCCCTGGGCAGCACGCTGAACCCCAGCGCGGCCGTGGTGAGCAGCGCCACGACGGTCGCGGCGCGCTTGCGTCCGAGCGCGGCGATCAGGAGCGGCACGAGCGAACCCGCCGCCGCGTACGGGGTCGCGGTCATGAGCTGCGTCGGGAACGACCCCCGCTCCAGCCCCGCCACCCTGGCCACCGCCCACGCCGCGAACGGGGTCACCGCCAGCCACGTCAGCGCCGTGCCGGGGAACCTCCTCCGCCGGCGTACGGGCGTCACGATCGTGCCACCGACGGCCGAAGTCTCCACGCGAGCGACCCCCCTGTTCTGGAACGGCGCAAAGGACTCTAACCGACCGCTCGCGTGTGAGAGCCGAGCGCGGCCCGTCCACGTGCGGCCAGGCGCCGCGTGGCGTCGTCGGACAACTCGGGAATTTCGTCCACGGGAAACCAGCGCAGGTCGAGCGACTCGTCGCTGATCACGGCTTCGGCGCCGGGAGGAGCCACGGCGGCGTATTCGACGTCGAGATGCCAGCTCCGGGGAGGGTGACACCACACGACGTGCTTGTCGACCGCGACCGGGCCTGGCAGCAACTCGAGCCCGGAGATTCCGGACTCCTCCCAAGCCTCCCGCAGCGCGGCGTCCGCGAGCGTGGCGTCGGAGACCTCACAGTGGCCGCCCATGGGCAGCCACATCCCGGCCTTGGGATGCAGCGTGAGCAGCACCCGCGAGCCGTCGTGCGACAACACCGCCGTCGTCGCCGTCAGATGCCCGGGCACGCATTCCCGCAGCATCGCGTCGTCGTGTGCGCGCAGATGTTCAAGGAACTCCGTGCGCAGCGCCTCTTCCTCCGTCGTGGGAGCGGTCCAGGCGGACAGCACCGCCACCGCGTCGCGGCGCAGGCTCAACTCTGGTCGCCCTCGTCGTCCGGCTTGGTCTCCAGCTGGGAGATGTCCCAGGCCGCCTCACCGCGTACGAAGGCCTCAGGGTCGTCGAGATCGTCGGCCGTCGGCATGAGGTCCGGGTGACCCCACAACGCGTCGCGACCTTCGACACCGCGCTCGCTCTCCAGCGACCGCCACAGCGCCGCCGCCTCGCGCAACCGCCTGGGCCGCAGCTCCAGCCCCACCAGTGTCCCGAACGTCAGCTCGGCGGGACCACCCGTGGCGCGCCGCCTGCGTACGGTCTCGGCCAGCGCCACAGCGGAGGGCAACTTGCCTTCCGCGGCCCGGTCGACCACCGTGGCCACCCACCCTTCGACCAGGGCGAGCATCGTCTCCAGGCGGGTCAGCGCGGCCTTCTGCCGCTCGGTTTCCTCGGGCTTGAGCAGGTTGCCCCCGCTCAGCGCCTCCTGGATGGCCTCGGGGTTGTTGATGTCGAGCCCGCGGATCTGCTCTTCGAGCGCCGAGGTGTCGACCGTTATGCCCTTGGCGTATTCCTCGACCGCGCCCAGCAGGTGTGAGCGCAGCCACGGCACGTGCTGGAACAGCCGGTGGTGCGCGGCCTCGCGCAGCGCCAGATAGAGCCTGATCTCGTCGGCCGGGCTCTCCAGCCCTTCGCTGAACGACGCGATGCCCCCGGGCAGCAGCGCCGCCGTGTCCGACAGCGGCAGGCCGATGTCGGTCGTGCCGACCACCTCGCGGGCCAGCGAGCCGATGGCCTGGCCGATCTGCTGGCCGACCATCATGCCGCCCATCTGCTTGAGCATGCCCATGAGCGGCCCGGCCATCTGCTGGGCCTCGGGTGGCAGGCCGGAGCCGCCGATCGCGCCGCCCATGGTCTCGACCATGCGCTCCGCGATCGGTTCGCAAAGTTTGCGCCAGATCGGGACGGTGTTCTCGATCCACTCGGACCGGCTCCAGGCCTGCGGGCTCGACACGCCGCTCGGCAGCGTCGTCGCCTCGTTGAGCCACAGGTCGGCCAGGCGGAGCGCCTCGACGATCTGGCGGCGCTCGCCTTCCATGACGCTCGGGTCGCCCTGGGCGACCACGGCGTGGCGGGCGATGTTCTTGGCCATGTCCCAGTTGACAGGGCCGGAACCCTGGGGCGCCGACAGCATGTCGGCGAACTGGCGCATCGCCTGAGCCATCTGCTCAGGGTTGCCGAACATGGCGAACGGGTTTTCGTTGGGGTCGTTTTCGCGACCTGGCAGGTCAGTCACCGCTCTACCTCGTGCAGGATGGAGGAGTCCACATCCGCCACGTTAGTCGTCCTACGGCGGATCAGTGCAAAGTGAGGACCTGGTGCCTACCTCGAAACGCCCGCGCCGACCCGTCGTCGCCGTCACAGGTGCGGCCTCCGGCCTAGGCCGCGAGCTGCTCGCGAGGCTCGTATCCTCCGCGGATTTCCGCAGGGTGGTGGCCGTCGATGAGCAGCGCGGCGATGTTCAGGAAGCCACATGGAGAGTGATCGACGTACGAGATCCGCTCTTGGCGAACCGGATCTCCGACATCGACGTGCTCGTCCATCTGGCCGGTGACTACGCCGTCGACTCCGATCCCGGGGAGCGGCGGGCGTACAACCTGCGTGCCGCCCAGACGGTGCTGACCGCCAGCGCCGCGGCGCGCGTACGCAGGGTGGTGCTGGTCACGAGCGCGATGGTCTACGGCGCCGCGCCCGACAACGAGGTCCCCCTGCCCGAGGACGCCCCGGTGGCGGCCGAGCCCGACACCGGCGTCGTCGGCGACTACCTGGAGATCGAGTCCCTCGTACGCAGGTCGCTGCGCAGCCACCCAGGCCTGGAGGTCACCGTGCTGCGCCCGGCCGCGGTGGTCGGCCCGGGCGTCGACACGGTGATCACCCGCCACTTCGAGTCGCCCAGGCTGCTGACCGTCAAGGGCTGCAGCTCGCACTGGCAGTTCTGCCACATCGAGGACCTGATCTCGGCGCTCGAGCTGGCCGCACGCGGCCTCGTCACGGGCGTTGTCGCGGTCGGCTCCGACGGCTGGCTGGAGCAGGAGCAGGTCGAGGAGCTGTCGGGGCTGCGCGGGTTCGAGCTGCCCGCGGGGCTGACGTTCGGCACGGCGCAGCGGCTCCACCGGCTGGGCATCACCCCGGCGCCCGCGACCGACCTGCACTACGTCGTCTACCCGTGGGTCGTCGACTGCACGGCGCTGCGCGAGGCGGGCTGGAAGCCCTCCTGGACCAACGAGGCCGCGTTGGCGCAGCTCCTGGAGCTGCGCGCGAACAGGACGACCGTGGTCGGCAGGCGCCTTCCCGTCAAGGAGGCCACGCTCACGGCCGCGGGCGCGACCGTCGCCGTCATCGGCACCGCCGCGATCGTCCGCCAGGTCAGAAGGAAGCGCCGCCAATAAGTGAGCTCGCCGGCATCGAGGCCGGGAACATCGAAGCGCGAACATTAAGTAGGCTTTTTCCGTGGACGTCATCCGGTTGCTCGGCATTCGTGACACCCCGCTGTCCGTCGACGAGGTGCTGGCCGCCGTGGGCGACCACGCCGCGGGCGGCACCGCGTTCTTCGTGGGCACCGTACGCGAGCAGGACCACGGCAAGCCGGTGGTCAAGCTCTCCTACTCTGCGCACCCCTCGGCGGAGGCCGAGTTGCTGCTGGTGGCCGAGAAGGTCGCGGCCGACTTCCCCGTGACGGCGATCGCCGCCGTGCACCGGGTGGGTGACCTGGAGCTGGGGGAGGCGGCCGTCATCGTGGCGGTGGCCGCGCCACACAGGGACGAGGCGTTCAAGGCCTCACGGAGGCTGATCGACGACCTCAAGGCACAGGTCCCGATCTGGAAAAACCAGGTGTTCGCCGATGGTGGGACCGAATGGGTCGGCGCCTGCGAATAAGCTCATCATCATGTCTCGACGCGCTCTGACCCTTCTGCTCGCGGGATTGCTCGTCCTCGCGCTCGGCGTGGTGGGAGCGTTCCGGCCGGTCCCGTACGTCGTGCTGAGCCCCGGCCCGACCGAGAACACGATCGGCGACGTCGAGAAGAAGCCGGTGATCTCGATCAAGGGCCGCGAGACCTACCCGACCAGCGGCTCGCTGAGCCTGGTCACGGTGGCATACCAGGGCGGCCCGGCCGCGCAGATCGACCTGCTGACGGCGTTGCGCGGCTGGATCGATCCCACCGTCGCGGTGGTCCCCGAGGAGACCATCTTCGCGCCCAACAGCGATCCGGGCCAGGTCGAGGAGGAGAACGCGGTCGAGATGACCAACTCCCAGGACTCTGCCACCGCCGCCGCTCTCACCGAGCTCAAGATCCCGTACGAGATGGTCGTGACCATCGTGTCCACCGAGAAGGGCAAGCCCGCCGAGGGCAAGCTGCGCAAGGACGACCAGATCACCGCGGTCGACGGCAAGCCGGCGAAGGACGTCGACGTCGTGGCCGACATGGTCAAGGCGCACAAGCCGGGCGAGGATGTGGTCTTCACCATCGCCAGGGGCAAGGACAAGCTCGACGTCACCGTGCGGACGGTGGCGGACCCGGAGGGGCAGAGCCTCGTGGGCGTGCGCATGCAGGCGATGTACAAGTTCCCGTTCGACGTCGACATCAACGTGGGCGACGTCGGCGGTCCCAGCGCCGGGCTGATGTTCTCGCTCGGCATCCTCGACAAGCTCACGCCGGGCGAGCTCACCGGCGGCAAGCAGATCGCCGGCACCGGCACGATAGACCCGAAGGGCGAGGTCGGCCCGATCGGTGGCATTCCGCAGAAGATGGTGGGCGCCCGCGACGCCGGCGCGACCGTTTTCCTGACGCCCCCCGACAACTGCGCCGAGGCCATGAAATCCGTCCCCGACGGGCTGCGACTGGTCAAGGCCGACACGCTGCACGACGCCGTGCTGGCGCTCGACGCGCTGCGCAACGGGCAGGGAAACGTGCCCGCATGTGCTGCTGGATGAAACTTCTGGCGATGCCCGTACGTTAGGTCTAGGGCTGGCACCGCGGTGTAGGTTGCCAGACACGGACCGTTCTTTCATTACGACGAGGGGTTGGCCTTGAGCTTCCGGACCCCAGGAGCCGGCAGGGCGATGCGCTTGCCCCGCCGACCGCGACTGCTTCTGCCTGTGGCGATCGCTCTCGTGGCGATCGTTGCGCTTTTCTTTCTTTTTTCCAGCATCTATACCGACTATCTATGGTTCAACGCGGTCGATTACACGTCGATCTTCACCGGTGTGGTGCTGACCCAGATCGTGCTGTTCCTGGTCGGAGCGGTGCTGATGGTCGGCATCGCGGGCGGCAACATGTTGCTGGCCTTCCGGATGCGGCCGATGTTCGGCCCCGCGATGTTCGGCGGGGGCAGCGGCGCCGACCGCTATCGCATGGCGCTCGACCCCCACCGCAAGCTGATCTTCATCGTCGGCATGGGACTGCTCGCGCTCTTCTCCGGCTCCTCGTTCTCGGGGCAGTGGCAGACGTGGCTGCAGTTCATCAACGGCGCGTCGTTCGGCAAGGTCGACCCGCAGTTCAGGATGGACATCTCGTTCTTCATGTTCGACCTTCCTTTCATCCGGATGGTGCTGAACTTCCTGTTCACCGCGGTGATCATCTCGATCGTCCTGGCCGCGATCACGCACTACCTCTACGGCGGGTTCCGCCTGCAGTCGCCGGGCGTCCACGCCTCCAAGGCGGCCCGCACGCACCTGTCGGTGCTGCTGGGCATCTTCGTCCTGCTCAAGGCCGTCGCCTACTGGTACGACCAGTTCAGCCTGGTCTTCTCCGACCGCGGCTTCGTGCACGGTGCCTCCTACACCGACATCAACGCCGTCCTGCCGGCCAAGCAGATCCTCGCGGTCATCGCGCTGATCTGCGCCGCCCTGTTCTTCGCCGGTGTCGTGCGCTCCGGCGGCATGCTGCCCGGCGTCTCCTTCGGCCTGCTCGTGCTCTCGGCCATCCTGATCGGCGGCGTCTACCCGGCGCTGGTCGAGCAGTTCCAGGTCAAGCCCAACCAGCAGGGCAAGGAAGCCGCCTTCATCCAGCGCAACATCCAGGCGACGCGGGAGTCGTACAACGTCGACAAGACCGAGGTCGAGACCTACAACGCCCAGGCCGACCCCGCCAAGGTTCAGACGACCAACGGCGACACCTCGGTTTCCGGCGTCCGCCTGCTCGACCCGGCCCTGGTCTCCTCGACGTACGAGCAGACGCAGCGCATCCGCGGTTTCTACAGCTTCGCCGACCCGCTCGACGTCGACCGCTACCCCGACAGCACCGGCAAGCTGGTCGACCACATCGTCGGCGTCCGCGAGCTGACCGGCCCGCCGGAGGCCCAGAACAACTGGATCAACCGCGCGCTCGTCTACACCCACGGCTACGGCTTCGTCGCCGCGCCGGGCAACAAGGTCGACTCGGGCGGCCTGCCGGCGTACGACGCCAAGGACATGCCGGTCACCGGCGAGTTGTCGTCGATGCTGAAGGAGCCGCGCGTCTACTACGGCGAGTCCTCGACTCCCAACAGCAACAGCTACGTCATCGCCGGCGGCAACCCCAACGCTCCGCAGGAGCTCGACTACCCGGAGACGGGTGGCACCGGCCAGAAGAACACCGCCTACACCGGCAACGGCGGCGTGCCCGTCGGGTCGTTCTTCAACAGGCTCCTCTACGCCGCCAAGTACGGCGAGGCCAACATCCTCCTCTCGGGCGACGTCAACGACAACTCCAAGATCCTCTACGTCCGCAACCCGCGGGAGCGGGTTCAGAAGGTCGCGCCCTTCCTCACGCTCGACGGCAACCCCTATCCGGCGATCGTCGACGGGCGCATCCAGTGGATCGTGGACGGTTACACGACGTCCAACGACTACCCGTACGCGCAGAGCGAGAGCCTCGGCGAGATGACGCGGGACACCTCGACCGACCGCCGGGTGATCGCCCAGCAGCCGCGCGACAACATCAACTACATCCGCAACTCGGTCAAGGCCACGGTCGACGCCTACGACGGCACGGTCCGGCTCTACGGCTGGGACAGCAACGACCCGGTGCTGAAGACCTGGAGCAGCGCCTTCCCCGGCATCATCAGGCCGGCCTCGGAGATGAGCGCCGACCTGCGCAGCCACGTGCGTTACCCGGAAGACCTGTTCAAGGTGCAGCGCTACACCCTGTCGCGCTACCACATCACCGACCCGGCCGCCTTCTACAGCGGCCAGGACTTCTGGAACGTCCCCGGCGACCCGACGCAGGGCGACAGGAACATCAAGCAGCCGCCCTACTACCTGACCACCACGATGCCGGGCGGCACGCCGACGTTCTCACTGACGACGACGTTCGTGCCGCGGCAGGGGCCCAACCTGGCGGCGTTCATGTCGGTCGATTCCGCGGCCGGCTCCGAATACGGCCGGATGCGCATCCTGCGCATGCCGTCGAGCAGCCCCATCCCCGGCCCAGGTCAGGCGCAGAACGCCTTCCAAAGCCGCTTCGCGGGTGAGCTCAACCTGCTCGGCGTCGGCGCCTCGTCGGTCCGCTACGGCAACCTGCTGACGCTCCCGTACGCGGGCGGCCTGGTCTACATCGAACCGGTGTACATCCAGGTGGCCGCGGGCGGCGGTCAGGAGCCGTACCCGATCCTGCAGCGGGTGCTGGTGTCGTTCGGCAGCAAGATCGGTGTGGGGCACACGCTGGAGGAAGGGCTGCAGCTGGTCTTCGGCGACGAGCAACAGCAGCAACAACAACAGCCCAGCGAGGAAGAGCAGGCCACGCCCAACCAGGCCAACGCGGCGCTCAACTCGGCTGTCTCCAACGCCCAGAAGGCCTATCAGGACGCGGAGAAGGCCCTGCAGGCCAGCCCGCCGGACTGGGACGCCTACGGTGACGCGCAGAAGCGGCTGGCCGACGCGCTGTCGGCGATCGACGCGGCCAACCGGCAGGCCGCGCCCACGGCGTCGCCGACCGCCTCCCCGTCGGCCTCCCCGCCGGCGTCACCGCCCGCCTCGCCTCCTGCATCACCCACGGCGTCGCCGCCGGCGTCGCCACCGCCCACGGACACACCGGCGGAGGGCACGCCTTAGCCAAGCGGTTTGCGCCCGCCCCGCGTCACCGATAGGCTTGTATTACAGCAAGACGGCGCGGGGTGGAGCAGTTCGGTAGCTCGCTGGGCTCATAACCCAGAGGTCGCAGGTTCAAATCCTGCCCCCGCTACCAGATGAAGACCCGGAGGTTCAGCCTCCGGGTCTTCTGCTTTTCCGGCAGCTCGGCACGCTTTTTCCGGCGACCCGGCACTGAGATCTTGAATGATGGCGCAACCTCCTCTCGGGAGGGGGTATAGTTATAAACACACACCGACGCGGGGTGGAGCAGTTCGGTAGCTCGCTGGGCTCATAACCCAGAGGTCGTAGGTTCAAATCCTGCCCCCGCTACCAAGACAGGGCCCGGAATCCGGAAACGGAAGCCGGGTCTTCGTCGTTTTCCGCCATATTTCGCGAACTTCCCGCACCCGGGCTGCGTTCCCTATTCAAGGGAACGACCATGGGGGGTTACCGTGAGCGCGTCTCCATTACGGTCTCTGGCGATGAAGATGGCCCGGCGGCCGGCGGTCTGGCGGAAGAGCACATTCGTTCCCGCGGTGGTCTTCACCGGCAGGGACCGCGCGGCGCAGGTCAGGATATTCGCGGGCGCGATCGCCACCGAGGTGCCGTACGCGGACGTGAGCGCCGACCACGAGGGCCAGGCCGCCACCTTCCGTGAGCTGATCGACCGAGCCGCGGGAGAGAAGGGCGACCTCGGCGCGAAGGTCCCCGGCTCCCTGCTGCCCGCACCGCGGTTCCCGCTCACCCAGATCATCCTGCGGACGCTGAGAATCCACGACGAGCACGCCCAGGGCAGGACGACGAACGACCGGGGCAACGGTTCCCAGCGCGCCCTGGACTCCGTCTACGAGGACGGCCTGCGCGAATGGCGGCGGCGACGCGCTCCCCTGCGCTCCCTGAGCGGCCGGCTCGAATTCTTCGTACGCTTCCTCGGCGGCTCCTCGATCGCGGCGGCGCTGGTCACCGTGCTGCTCACCGCGTGGCTGGACACCGCGGGCGCGATCAACGCCGTCATCCTCGTGGGATCCATACTCCTCGCGCTCCTGGCCGCCGAGCTCATGGCCCGCTTCTGGTCCAGCGGCACCTACCGGCACGGCTGGTTCTACGACCAGCCGTACGTCAAGCGGAACGATCGCGAGTCGCTGGTGAGCTACCTGCGCAGGGTCGCGGAGCTGCCGGACTCGCAAACGGTCGACCGGCTGCTCATGTTCGCCTTCATCGAGGACCTCCGGCTGGCCTACAGCCGTAGACGCCCGTGGCCGGGCTGGGGGCGGGGCGGTTACGCCGTGCTCAGGCTCGGCGAGGTCGACGGCGACAAGGAGCGGACGAGATTCCTCAGGGTCATGCACAAGATCCTCACCGACACGGGGCTCCGGGTGCCGCTGCTCGTGATCGTGGAGGCGGACACCCTGCCCCCGGATCTGTGCGCCGAAGACCATCCGGCGGCGGCACGGGTTGACCCGGCGAGGACGGATCTGCTCCAGGCGTACGACGAGTGGGCGGCCGCGGCGGTCCGGGTGGCGCCGTGCCCGTACCTGGTCGTGGACACGGACGTGGTGCACGAGAACCCGGCCGACCTGCAGCCGCTGCAGCGGCGCGCCATCCGGCGGCTGCGCCCCCTCGGTTACTGGCTGGTGGTCGCGGCGACCATTCTCGCGCCCCTCGGGGTGGGCGGATGGGTGGTGCTGCGCCCGTGCGAGGCCGGTCTGTCGGCGCTCAACGGCGAATGCGTGGGCCTGAGCACCGCCACCGAGAACTTCGATCCCGCGCTCGCGCCGATCCTCAACCTCATCGTGGCGGAGAACAACGCCATCGCCGCGGACGCCAAGGTCTTCAGGCTCATCTACTTCGGGCAGCTCACCCGCCGCCCGGCCGTCGCGGACCCCGGCAACACCCTGGTCGGCACGGCCGCCGAACTGACCGGCGTCTATGCCAGGCAACGCGACTACAACAGGCAGAAGAGCGACTGGCGGATGTACGTCGAGTTCGCCAACCCCGGGCAGGACTACGAGCGTGCCGAGGTGGCGGCCAGGGCGATCGTCGAACGGGCGGCCTGGGATCGCTCCATCGCCGCCGTCCTCGGGCTGGGCTGGAGCCGTACGGAGGTCAGGGAGGCGCTCGGCATTCTGCGCGGGGTGCAACTGCCCGCGCTCGCGACGACCGCGACCGCCGATCGCCTGCCCGAGGTGGACGGGGAGGCGTCGCCGTACTTCTACCGGCTGGCGCCGGCCAATTCGATGCAGGCGCTCGCCGCGGCGCACTGGCTGGCCGAGGGCCTGCCCGTGACCACGGGCGAGCCGCGCAAGAATCCGCGGGTGGGGATCCTGTGGCAGGACGACCCGCAGGAGATCTACAGCGTGGACCTGGCCGACGAGTTCGCGAAGCGATACCCGGTCCGCTCCTCCGAGAGGTACGGCTTCTCCAACGGCATGGAGTTGAAGAAGGCCGCGCAGACGGCCTGCGGGGAAGGCGTCGAAGTGCTCTTCTACACGGGCCGCGGCGACCTCTATCCGGCGTTGAAGGAGGCGTGGGGCAGCTACTGCGCGGACAAGGGCGTGATCGTGTTGTCCGGCGACGACGTGACGAGCACGGTGGCGACCGAGGTGACGCGCGACCAGGACGGGCACAACGTGGACCTGCGCTTCATCTCGCTCAGCGATCCGCGTACGGGCGCCAGCGCCCAGGCCGGCACCTCCTACGGAAGGGTCGTCCAGCGGACCATGAAGGAGGTGGAGACCGAGCGCGGGAAGAGCGTGGGCGAGGGCGACCCGGCGCCCGTGCCGCTGCCTCCCGACCACGCCATGCTGGCGCACGACGGGGCGCTGGCCGTCACCAGCGCCTTCGACGGGATCCAGAGCCAGGGCGACGGCATGGACGTCCGCGCGGGAGTCCAGGACTACCTGCGGGGCCTCAACGTCACGGGAGCCACGGGCGCGATCACCTTCCTGCCGGCGCGGGAGCCGCACAACGCGCAGGACCGGACGCTGTGGCTCATGTCCGTGGCTCCAGGGGAGGAGCTGAAGCTGGAGCGGGTCTGCCGCCCGAAAGGCTCGGACGCCCGCTGCGGCCGCTAGCCCGGTGGTGACAGCCTGCTCACGCCTGGCCGCGTTCGCCGGCCGCACCGGGGCTGGGGCGTCGCGCCGCCGTACCAGCCTTAACCTGGAGGAATGGAGGGCAGGCCCCGCGGGCGGCTGCGCATCTACCTCGGCGCGGCGCCTGGGGTGGGCAAGACGTACGCCATGCTCAGCGAGGCGCGACGGGGGCGTGACCGCGGCAAGGACGTGGTCGTGGGCTTCGTCGAAACCCACGGCCGCCTCCGGACCGCCCGCCTGCTCGAGGGCCTGGAGACCCTGCCGCGCAAGACCCTGACCCACCGGGGCGCCACCTTCACCGAGTTGGACGTCCAGGCCGTCATCGAGCGCGCCCCGGCGGTCGCCCTGATCGACGAGCTCGCGCACTCGAACGTCCCCGGCTCGGCGAACGCCAAGCGCTGGCAGGACATCGACGAGGTCCTCGACGCCGGGATCGACGTCATCTCCACCGTCAACATCCAGCACCTCGAATCACTGAACGACGTCGTGCGGCAGATCACGGGCGTGCCGCAGCGGGAGACCGTACCCGATGAGGTCGTACGCCGGGCGGACCAGATCGAGCTCGTGGACATGTCGCCCGAGGCGCTGCGCCGCCGCATGGCGCACGGCAACGTCTACCCGGCGGAAAGGGTCGACGCCGCGCTCGCCAACTACTTCCGCGTCGGCAATCTGACCGCCCTGCGGGAGCTCGCCCTGATCTGGGTGGCGGACAAGGTGGACGAGCAACTCGACCGCTACCGCGCGGACCACGGCATCGCGGGCACCTGGGAGGCGCGCGAACGCGTGGTGGTCGCGCTCACCGGCGGCCCAGAAGGCGACACGCTGATCCGGCGGGCCGCGCGCATCGCCGCCAGGAGCAGGGGCGCGGACCTGCTGGCCGTACACGTCACCAGAGCCGACGGCCTGTCATCGGGCGGCGATCCGGCGACCCTGGTCCGCCAGCGCACCCTGGTCGAGGACCTCGGCGGCACCTACCACCAGGTGGTCGGCGACGACGTGCCGCGGGCGCTGCTGGAGTTCGCCCGTGGCGTGAACGCGACCCAACTCGTTCTCGGCGCGTCCAGAAGGGGACGGATCGCACAGTTCCTCTCTCGGGGCGTCGGGGTGACGGCGACCGCGTTGTCGGGATCGATCGACGTGCACATGGTCACGCACGAGGCGACCAGGCCAGGGCGCGCAGAGGTACGGTCGACGGCTGCGCTTACCCGGAGGCGGCGGGCGCTCGGCTGGGGGTTGGCGCTGCTCGGGATGCCGTTGCTGACGGCCGCACTCCGGCCGCTGCACTTCATGCTGCCCAGCGACATCCTGCTCTTCCTGCTGCTCGTCGTCGGCGTAGCCCTGGCGGGCGGCATGTGGCCGGCCCTGACGGCGGCGGTGTTCGGGTTCGGGCTGCTCAACTGGTTCTTCACGCCGCCGCTGCACACCCTGACGATCGCGGAGCCGGAGAACATGCTCGCGCTGGCCATCTTCGTCCTGGTGGCGGCCATGGTGAGCACCGTCGTCGACCTGGCGGCCAGGCGCAGCAGGGAGGCGGCGCGCTCGCGGGCCGACGCCGAGGTGCTGTCCACGCTGGCGGGTCACGTGCTGCGCGGGGAGTCGGCACTGCCTTCGCTGCTGGCGCGCGTACGCGAGATGTTCGGCCTCACCTCGGTGACCCTGCTCGAACGCGCCGACGGCGGTGTCCCCGGGGACTGGCGGATCGTCTCCACGTCGGGTGGGCCGCCGAGCACGAGCCCCGGCCTGGCCGACACCGACGTGGTGATCGACGACCGCCTCGTGCTCGCCGCCCGGGGCCGGCTGCTGGACGCCAGCGACCGGCGGGTGCTGGAGGCGTTCGCGGCGGAGGCGGCGGTCGCGTTGCGGCAGCAGCGCTTGCGCGAGGCGGCCGAGCAGGCCAAACCGCTGGCCGAGGCCGACAGGATGCGCACCGCCCTGCTCGCCGCCGTCGGCCACGACCTGCGCACACCGCTCGCCTCCGCCATGGCGGCGGTCGAGAGCCTGCGCAACACCGAGATCGCCTGGTCGGACGACGACCGCACCGAGTTGCTCGCCACCGCCGACGAGTCCTTGATCAAGCTCAACCGGCTCGTCTCCAACCTGCTCGACATGAGCCGCCTCCAGGCCGGCGTCCTCGGCGTGACCCTCGAACCCGTGGCGATCGGCGACATCCTGCCGCGCGCCATCGACGACCTCGGCCCCGTACGCGACCGCGTCGAGGGCGACATCCCGCCCGAACTCCCCGAGATCACGGCCGATCCCGCGCTGCTGGAACGCGTGCTCGTCAACCTGATGGCCAACGCGGTCCGCTACACCCCCGACAGCGAGCGCGTGCTCGTCACCGCGAGCCGGCACGGCGAGGACGTGCAGATCCGGGTGGTAGACCGGGGCCCCGGCATTCCTCCCGAAGCGCATGAAATGGTGTTCATGCCGTTCCAACGTCTCGGTGACCGCGACAACCACACCGGGGTGGGGCTCGGCCTGGCGCTCGCGCGTGGCCTCACCGAGGCGATGGGTGGCACGCTGGTCATGGAGGACACGCCTGGAGGGGGACTGACCATGGCCGTCTCGCTGCGGAGCGCGTCATGACGCGCGTGCTCGTGGTGGACGACGAACCGCAACTCCTGCGTGCCCTCCGCGTCAACCTGGCGGCCAGGCACTACGACGTCGCGGTGGCCCCCGACGGCGGCACGGCGTTGCGCCGGGCCGCCGACTGGCATCCCGACCTGGTCATCCTCGACCTCGGCCTGCCCGATCTCGACGGCGTCGAGGTCATCAGAGGGTTGCGGGGCTGGACGTCCGTACCCATCATCGTGCTGTCCGGCCGCGCCGACGGCTCCGACAAGGTCGGCGCGCTCGACGCCGGCGCCGACGACTACGTGACGAAGCCGTTCGGCATCGACGAGCTGCTCGCCCGCGTCCGCGCGGTGACCCGCCGCACAGGCCGGCACGACGAGGAGCTCCCCTCGGTACGCGTGGGCGACCACGTGATCGACCTCGCCGGAAAGACGATCTCAGGAGGGGTACGCCTGACACCCACGGAATGGCACATCCTTGAGATCCTGCTCCGCAACCCGGGCAAACTGATCAGTCAGCGCCAGCTGCTGACCGAGGTCTGGGGCACCTCCTACCTCAAGGAGACGCACTACCTGCGCCAGTACATGGCCCAGCTCCGCCGCAAGCTCGAACGCGACCCGGCTCATCCGGTCCACCTGCTGACCGAGCCCGGCATGGGCTACCGGTTTCAGCCGTCCTGATCGGCGCTCTCCGCCCGCCTGATCAGCGCGATCGCCTTCTGCGTGGCCCAGCCGAGCAGCAGCAGCCCGAAGACCACCTGGATGATGCGCATCCAGAGGGGAGATGACTGGTCAGCATAAATGGTGACACCAACCCACAAGAGGGCGAATATCCCAACCAGGAGAATTGCTGCCCAGTTCAACCCCCGTTGCCACATATGCGAAGTCTGGCAGCCTGCCCGCCAAGACCAGGTATGCGAGCCGCAACAAGGTGGGCTTATCTGGGGAGCGTCCGCCCCATGCCGACGCACCGGCGTACGCGCTGTCCACGCGGCCGTTGCGGAGCGGCGTCCTCCAGGCACGCGAGCAGCGCCGCCGCCGTACGGGCGTCGGCCAGGATCCGCTGCACGGCCTCGCCGTCCTCGGGCAACTGGCCGCGCTCGGCCAGCTCATGACGGACGAACGCCAAGGGATCCTGCGCGCCCACGGTCTCGGCCGCCGCACTCGCCCGCGCCGCCGTGAGCAGCCGCAGATAGTGGGTACGCAGAACGGCCTCGCGCATTCGGGTGTGTTCCAGATCGTCGATCAGAGTCCTGGCGACTCTCAGCAGGTCTCCAGGAGGGGTCGCCTCGTCGGCGAGGAAAGCACGGATGTCATCGAACTCCGAGCGGGTCATAGCGGACACCTCCGAGAGCGCAGTCTGCTCGTGGGTACTTCATACCTGGAGGCGATTGCGGATGACTTGCCGTCGGGTTGACTGGCTGCGTCGTCCCGGCGCGCCGGCTGGAGATGTTTGAGCGACAGGTGGTGAGGGAACGACCTCCTGATTACCTGAGTGGCGCGAAGTGGGCGCCAAGGGCTGCTAGAGTTGCTTCGCGCAGGGCGGCCGAGGGGTTCCTGAAACTCCTGAGGATGCCCGGCAAATCCACTTCCTTCTGGATCCATCCACGACGGTTCGCATCTGTCCGGATGGGCTGGTAAGTTAGAGGGGTTGTCCCGGAAGGGGCGCGGCTTAATTTCCGCAGATTGTGCGAGTCGGGTCAATTTGACAGAGACTTGAACGGCTGGGAAGATTAAGGCACAACGAAATGAACGCCCCTGAGCGGGAATGTGAAAGTTCCGGTGAGGGTGTACGCGTCCGTTTCTTGAGAACTCAACAGTGTGTTAAAAGCCAGGGCATGTTTTACATGTATGACCCCGTCATTGGTTTGACGGATTCCTTTTGAAGGTTGGGATTTTCATTCCCTCCAGGCATTTTTTGGAGAGTTTGATCCTGGCTCAGGACGAACGCTGGCGGCGTGCT
>NZ_JADOGI010000168.1 GCF_015645445.1 Nonomuraea cypriaca
GGTGGGCAAGACTCAGCTGGCCGCCGACTACGCGCGCCGCGCCTGGCAGCAGAAGGTGGAGGTCCTGGTGTGGGTGAACGCCGCCACCCGTGACGGCATCGTCTCCGCCTACGCCGACACTGCGGTGCGCTTGGGCCTACCCCTCGATGAACGGGATGATCCTGAGCAGGCAGCGCAGGAGTTCCTTATTTGGGCGGAAACCACTGATCGGTGCTGGTTAGTCGTCTTGGATGATGTGCATCGTCCCGCGGATCTGAACGGGTTGTGGCCTCCAGCGGCTACCTCAGCAGCAGGTGGCCAGGTGCTGGTCACCACCCGGCTGCGGGAGGCGGCCCTGACCGGAGCGGACCGACGCACGCTCGATATCGATACCTTCACGGAAGCAGAAGCCCGCTCCTATCTGACGGCCAAGCTTGATGGCCGGGACCCGGCTGCAGATGTGGATGGCCTCGCCGCCGATTTGGGGTTCCTACCGCTGGCACTGGCTCAGGCGGCGGCCTACATCGTCAATGCCGCTATCTCCTGCGCTGCCTACCGGCAGCGGCTGGCCACAAAGCTGCTGGCCCGCTCCGTTCCCGGCGTCGGCTATCTTCCTGACGGCCATGGGCGGATTGTCACTGCCACCTGGGAACTATCCATTGACCACGCCGACCGCCACAGCCCCGTCGGCCTCGCCCGTCCGCTGCTGTGCCTGGCCAGCGTCCTGGACCCTGCCGGCATTCCTCAAGCGGTGCTCACCAGCCCGCCCTCTCTGGACTACCTGAACAGCTACCTGCCCGCACCCGCAGCCAGTCCCTCGGGGGAGAATAGGGGCGGGGTGGACGGCACCATGGTGGACGAAGTGCTGCGTGTGCTACACCGGCACAGCCTCCTCGACCACGACCGCACCGCCACCCACCGCGAGATCCGCGTCCACCAACTCATCAGGCGCGCTACCCGCGAAAACCTCACGGCCCACCCAGACTTCGGGCCGCTTCGGTTCGCCAAACTCGTCCACAGCGCCGCCGACGCCCTCCTGCACATCTGGCCGCCGATCGAACGCGACCAACTCGGCCGCATCCTGCGTGCCAACACCACTGCCTTGCGGCATGCCGCCGGGACCGGTCTCTACAGTCCTGACGCTGGCGCCCATCCCGTGCTGTTTCACGCCACCACGAGCCTTGGCAACACCGGGCAAGTTACAGCCGCGATCACCGTCTGCACTGAGCTGCACACCGCGTGCCTGCACCACCTCGGCCCAGACCACCCCGATACGATGGTCATTCGCGGCAACCTAGCGCGGTGGCACGCTGAGGCGGGCGACACGGCGGGCGCGGTCACCAAATGCGAGGACCTGCTGGCCGACATGCTAAGAGTGCTGGGCCCCGACCACCCTGACACCCTGGCCACGCGGAACAATTGGGCGTCGTTTCAAGGTGAGGCAGGGAACGTTGCGGCCGCGGTTACCGCCTACGAGGACCTCCTGGCCGACATGCTAAAGGTGCTGGACCTCCAGGATCCCCGCATCCTGACTGTTCATAGCAATCTGGCGCGGTGGCGGAGTGTAGCGGGCGACATAGCGGGCGCGATCACTGCCTACGAACACTTACTCGCCGACCGCATTCGGGCGCTGGGCCCCGACCATCCCCGCACCCTGACCACTCGCGGCACTCTGGCGGATTGGCGAGGTGAGGCAGGGGACGTTGCGGGCGCGGTCAGCGCCTACGAGGACCTGCTGGCCGACATGCTGAAGGTGCTGGACCCCCAGGATCCCTACGTCCTGATCACGCGGAACAATCTGGCGCGGTGGCAGGGTGAAGCTGGAGACGTTGCGGGCGCGGTCAGCGCCTACGAGGACCTGCTGGCCGACATGCTAAGAGTGCTGGGCCCTGACCACCGTGAGACACGGGCCACCCAACACAATCTGGCGTACTGGCGACAACGGCCGACTGGTGAGCAACCGAGGAATTCCCTTTCTCAGAAACCCTCGATTGCTGGGCCATGATCAGTACACGGATACCATGTCCTGGCTTCTGGCGGCGGGCTGACAGCGGCACGTTCGAGGATGCGAAGAGTGGCACGACCGACGGAGACCGCCTCCACGAGTGCGGCGATGGAGCATATCTAGGGCTTTCGAGCATCTGCTAGTTGGTCCCCGCGGCGATGCCCGGATCGTGCCACGCATTCTTTCTGGGATACGGCAGGCTGTCCCCTACCAGGCGAAAGCATGGCAGCTTACCCCGAGGGTCTCGTTGGTCTAAGATCTGTAGCGTGATGGAGCCAGAACCGCATAATCGGTTCATTACGGGTTGGGACCCGCTGACAGACATCGTGGGTCGTAGTCTTCGTGACGACACTAGACGCCATGCACAGCCCATGCTTCTCCGACAGCGAACGCCCTACGTTCGTCTCTTCTGTCTGGGACTGGCCTTCAAGCTACGAAACCGCTCCATTGAGAGCGCCTTTGCAGTCTGCACGACGGCGCTCGTCCTAGCCGGCATCACGGTACTTGCTGCAAGCTGGCCTTGGAACGTATCTACAGATGCAGGCGAATCCTTTTCCGAGGTTGTGGCCACCATTGCTGCAGCTACAGCTTTTAGCAGCGTTATCCTGAGCGCAGTGGCAATACCGCAGGCAGCTGCGGCTAATATTGCCCCCGGCTACACAGCTGAGGTGATGAGGCGCAAAGCGCCTTGGCTGACCGGACTTGGACTGGCAGTGCTTGCCGCACTTCTTTTTTGGCTCAGCACAGCCTCCCCCGATGCTCAAGCTGCTCTTGGGGCAGGCATGCTTACCGCTGGCGGATTCTCCGCAGTATGGTGGGTATCCCGGTTGCTGATAACCTCTGCCGACTATCTGACTGTGAGCAAGCGGCAAGCACGGTTCATAAGACACGCGTTTTGGAAGGCGATCAGGCAGAAAAGCAAATTCGATGCTGCTTGGCTTAAGCCCAAATACCGCACCAGCGAGAACATCCTTCTCATCGGACAGCCACAAAACCTGCAATTCCTTGCTGGCTTCATGAGGCATCTTAATGCTGGCATAACTTCTAATATTGAAGCAGGTCGCCCTTCGGCAGCAGTCCCTTTCTTCGAGGAGATGGTCACTCTCTACGTGGAGTTTGCGCGTAAAAGCAATGGAAGAGTTGGCGGATCGAATGGCCCGGTACAGATACTTCTGAGCGCCAGCAAGGAGATCGTCCTGGCTGGACATTCGAAAGGCAATGAGTTCGACCGAACTGCCCAACACTGCGTAACTAAGATACTAGCACTGGCTACAGCAAGCTCAACCGAGATCGAATTTTCCGCGTCGCGTACCCTCGTAACACAAGCTCTCGCTGACTACATTGAGCTTACGTGGAAGAACGACAAATCATTGATTCCTGCGACGGCTGCGTCGGCGCTGGGAGAAGCCGTTAAGGCGTTTATCTCAGCGCGGGCCTACGAAGATGCCATTCGCACCATGGAGTCTATGAAGGACCTGACCCTTAAGGCAGTCGTTGACGATCGGCGTCACATCTCACTTTCTTGCGTCGAAGGGGCCATAGGAACGCTCCCAGTAATTCTTGCAACAGACGACAGAGCCGCCCGTGACGGCCTGCTCGCAGCTTATGTTGAGATACTCGATCTGATGCGGAAGATTCGTCCAGCGCTACGTTTTCACTTCAACGAGCCTACGAGTATAGTATTCCCCGGAATAGCGCTTGGACAGAAGGGACTGCAGCACGTTCTATGGGATGTTAAACGCACGGAAGAAGCTATGTCGTCTGCCGAGCGGCTACTACTTCCATGGATCGGTCGCGCCCTACAAGAGTTCTCGGTAGCCGAAGATGAGGACACCGCCAGAAAATGCGTTGAAGATTCTTTGGCTCTGCTCCTGTGTGTGGCGCTATGGTTCTCCTCATCCAACGTCTCGCCTCCACGGGCACAAAAAGTAGCCGACACTGCGGTCTCGTGGATGATTTCCGGAGAGCACGCGGCCTCACACCGCCGCATTATCCTTACTCCGGATATTGCAGAGCTTCTTTGGAGTTGCCTCCTCGCTGCTGCATATGGCGCTCGCAAGCCGGAGATATTGCGGGCAGCTGCAGGCCATATCAAATCGTTGATCGAATCAGAGCCCAGCGAAGGTGAGTTTGGTACTTACATCATTGATTTCATCAAGGGCGTTTACGTTGGCTCAGGCGCCACCGCAGCGGACGCCGATAAGTACATGAAGTTGCGTCCGCAACCCTATGGACCGCGATACGACGGAATTCATCTTGACGGTTTTGGCAACGCTCCTAGCATGAACCGCAACGCCACCGTTAACCCGCCGCAGCTTATCGACACGATAAATGCCTGGGCGATCACAGAGTTCCCAGGATTCATATCTGGTGACGTTACACAGGAGCCTTCCAGCCCGCCTTCCGCCAAGGGTGATCACTAATGTGAGATATTCTCGACCTTCTCTTCGCCAAGCGCCAGCCGATGCCTTAGCAACTCGGATCAAGATAAGCAAGTCCTACAGCGTGATTCCAAGAAGTGTGGGCTTGCGTCCTCCCACTAACCTGTATCCACTGCATGGCATAATCCAGCTCGAAAGATACCGAACAACCCGATATCGCCATGCTGTATCCGTCACCAGCGCACCGTGTGAGCTTTTTGGCATCAGCTGCTCTGCGTGACGTTGACGACGTGTGGCAGGCCGCACAATCCGCAGAATGAGCACCGCCAGGTGCCCGTCGAGGTCAAGACCGTATCGTCGCCCCGGGCACAATAGGTCCGTCCGACGAGCAGAATGCCGCAGTATTCCGCAGAACCGTCGCGAGGCGTGGATCACTCGCCGGACGGCGCATCTTCCACGATCAACTCCACACAGTCTCCCCGTAGAACCTTGCGATGCTTCCGCGGCCCCGGCACGACCTCGAGCACGGGCACACCCTCTGGCATGCCACCGAACTCCCGCAACTCCGCGGATGTGGCCAGATCTCGCCGCTCATCCGGAGTCGGCATGCGCGTGATGACTCTCGCCCCGTGCGGAATATGGTGCGGCTCTCGGGTCGGCTCACTGGCCACCATCGAACCCCGTTTGCGAACCGTGGTGATCCGTCCCTCGGCGCGGAGGTGGGCCAGGGCGTCGCGTACGGTGTCGCGGCCCACCTCGTACTTCTGTGAGAGCTGAGACTCCGAGGGCAACCAAGCTCCGGGCCGGTAGCGGCCGGCCGTTATGTCGTCGCGGATCGCAGCGGCGACCTGCCGGTAGACCGGCACCCCAGAGCTGTAGTCGATCACGGCACACAAGTGTCACAGGGGCATATTGCCATGAGCCTTGTGGCCATGAGGCCCTAGCGTTAACGTGGGTAAACGCCTCTCCGTGAGGATTCTCTACGGACCAATTATCCGAAATGGTGACGGAGGACGCAAACTCACATGGCTACCGCCCTCGAAGCTCAATCCGGCCCTGACCTACGTGGCGCGTTCAGGCGGTACTACGTCTGGCGCGACTCCGCCGGCAGGTGGCACGCGCGGCCGTTGCCCAAGCTGACCAGCGACGAGATCGCTTACCGCATCCTGCCCGAGCTGGTCGCCGACTCGCCTATCCAGCTCGCCTACAAGTGCACGTGGCAACGGAGTCGCCGCAACGTCCACCGCTACCTGCAGAAGTACGCCGAGAGGAGCGCGGCCCTTGAGTCAGCCTCCTGAGACGCCAGAGGTGCGGTGGGAGCCGTACCAGCGACCACCCAAAGACCACATCCGGATCACGGAGACCTCCTGTTGCGCCGCGTACGAATGGGCCGCTCAGGGCGGGCACTTCCTCATCCTGCGCCCTGCTCAGGAAGAGGGCCTCTACGAAGAGACGGCCAGAGGCCGGTACCGACAGGCCCGCCAACTCTGGGAAGAACTGCTCACCGCTCATGACCTGAAGCACCAGAATGAGGAAGCCGCTCGTGCCGCCGCCGAGCGGAAACGCCGTACCCGTGGACCTCGCGTCAAGCGAGTCGCGTGATTCGCGTGTGTACGCATGCGGCGACCTCGCCAGCCCTTGCCACTGATCACAATCTGCGGCTTTCTGCGGCATAGCGCGAGTCTCTGGCTCCGCGCCCCTGAGCATACGTAGACGGGCTCGAGCGCGCCTTCGTAGGTTCTGCGGATTGCGCGGCGGTACCGGCAAGATCGCCGCCCACCGCGAGGCGGCAACAACCTGGTGTCACCTCGCGTCCGACGGCCTGATGGCGGGGAAAGGATTAGGGGGACGTAGGGCCGCGAAGCTCCGCCGGTCACGCGTGCCCGCCCTACCCTAGAGACACTGTGCCTCGGCGAGGGAGCGCGATGAGCAAGGCGACGGATGCCCCTACCTACGTTCGGATAGCTGAGGACATCCGCAGCCGCATCCTGCAAGGCGATCCCCCGGCCGGCGCCATGCTGCCCTCCGAGGCCGTTCTCTCCAGCACGTACGGCGTGGCCAGAGGAACAGTCCGCCAGGCGGTGGCCGAGTTGGAGCGCTCGGGGCTGGTGGCCAGCGAGGCCGGCCGCGGCCGTCGCGTAACTGGCGGCGATCCAGCGACGACCACCCGGGCAGCAGCCACGCAGTACGAGACGATCGCCGAGACGCTCCGCAAGCGCATCGAGGCCGGCGAACTCGTCGCCGGCCAGCAACTTCCCGGCGAGGCCGCCATCGCGGAGGAATTCGGGGTGTCGAAGGGCACGGCTCGTCAGGCGCTTCAGGTGTTGGCCGGCGAACGGCTGATCGCGGCCATCCACGGCAAGGGATGGTTCGTAGGCGGTCCTGAACACGCGCAGACCCGCGCCGACGTAGTGGCTGATGAGTTCCGGAAGGACATAGATACGGGCAAGCTCGCCGTGGGATCCGTCCTGCCCGGAGAGAATGCACTGGCTCAAGAGCGCGGTGTCGGCCGCATCACCATCAGACGCGCCTTCGCGCTCCTGGAGGCAGAAGGAGTCATCGAGAAGAGGCCCGGCATGGGCCGCGTCGTCAAATCCCGATCCAAAGGTGACACGTGACCGTTTCTCACACGCCTTCGATCCCCTTCACCTCCGCTGACGCGCTGGCGACCCTGCGGGAGGTCTGCGAGTCCGCGGGGCTGGCCGGTCAGGACGCTCGCCTGATCCGCCTCGGAGAGAACGCCTTGTTTGTGCTGCCTGCCGAACAGGTCGTGGTGAGGATCGCGCGCAGTTTGGGAGTACTGGACGACGTGCGGAAGGAGGTGGCCGTATCAGCCTGGCTGAGCGAGGCGGGGATCCCTGCAGCGCGAGCGACGACCCATCCCCAACCACTCATCGTGAGAGGCCGGCCTGTAACGTTCTGGCACCTCCTGCCTGACAGCGGTTCGCCGGCGAGCATCGACGACCTGGCACGTGTCCTGCATGAACTGCATAAGGTGGCCGTTCCCGCAGGCCTGGCGCTGCCACGGTTGGAAATCCTCAGCCGCGTCTCGGAGCGCATCAACGCGGCGCCCATCCTCACTGACGACGATCGCGAGTTCCTTCTTGCGCGGCGTCGTGATCTGCAAAGCGCCTACGATGCGCTGGCCTTCCCTCTCACGCCGTGCGCGGTTCATGGTGACGCCCACTCCGACAATCTCATCAAGACTGTCGGCGGAGGCGTTGTGCTCATAGATTTCGAGCGCTTCGCATTCGGGCCTCCAGAAACGGATCTCGCGGTCACCGCCATCGAACACACTCTGAGTTGGGGAACGCGAGCCGAGTACAACCAGTTCGCCGAACGCTACGGATTCGATGTTCTGGCCTGGGAAGGCTATCCAGTGCTCAGAGATATCAATGAGCTGAAAATGACGACCTGGCTTATGCAGAACGTCGATGAAGATGCGGCCATAGCGCAGGAGTTCCGCAATCGCATGATCTCTCTGCGGAATCCGGATGCTCCTCGGAAATGGCGTGCCTTCTAGGCGCTCTCCGGCGAGTATTTCCGAGCAACAATTGCATTGAACGATGCCACACAACCATCTTCCGCGTGACTGGTCAGGTCTGCTTGTAGGTCCCGGATGTATCGGAGATACCGTTCCGACTTGAGCGGCCCCGCGAGGTCGATGGCTTCCAGAGCGACAGTTGCGGCCTGCGCTGGTTCGCCCATGTGCACGTAGCTCGCCGCCTGGACCAGCCGGTCGAAGGCCAAGGTTCGTACGTACATCGGGTCGCAGAGCCCGACCGCCTGGCCGACGAACTCCATCGCCTGCGACGGCTTCTGCAGGTCCCGGTAGCAGTGCGCGCCTTCACTGGCCAACTCGGCGGCGTCGAAGTACCCGACCCAGGGTGGATCACCGTCCACGTTGCGCTTGGCGAACCACTTCTCCGCCTCAAGCAGGGCTCGCGCACACGCGGTCTCATCGCCATTTCCTGCGTGTGCACGGGCCTCCATGGCGAAGAACAAGGCCATAGGCGTAGCGGTGGACGTGCCTCGGCAGCCCTCCTGCGCCGCACGGGCGAGTTGAATCGACTGATCGTATCTGCCCAGGTAGTTGGCCTGGTGGCTCATGTCGGCCAGAATCAGCCCGCCCAGCATGCGATCTCCGGACACCTGCGCGAGACGTAGCCCTTGCAGGAAGTATCTCTGCGCGAGTCCATGTCGACCGAGGTCATAAGCCGTCCACGCGACCAGTTCCGTGATCTCCGCTGCAGCCGCGTACAGCGCCCGCCCCACCGGCTCGTTGAACTTCCCGTCGAGCATGGGGACGACTTCACGGTTGTAATACTGAACGAGAGCAGAGCGCGCATGACCACCCCCGAATTGAAAGCCCATGTTGGCGAACAGATCGGTCGTGGCGCGAATGGTTTGGACATCCCAGATGCCAACAGATGGCCGCGCGTGCTCCCTCATCGGTAGCGATTCTGGGCGTGCCAGCAGCCACGCAATCAGGGACTCGTTCCAAGCGTCCGGAACGACTACCGACTGAAGCGCCACTGGGTCGTCGGCGAGATCTCGCCGCGTCAAGCCCAGCAGTCGGCTTCCCACGTCGGAAATGCCGCCACCATGCGCCAGGCTGCGTTCGAGCGTCTCCGGCGTCACGACGCTGGCAAAACCGATGTCGTCCAGCGTGAAGGTTGCTCCCGCCTTCTTGCTGAGTGCATCGGCAATGAACCGCGCAGTGGCCGGCCGCGGCATCACTCCGTCGAGCCAGCGTTTGACGTCCACATGCGTACAACTGAGCGTTACGCCGACTTCTTGCGCAATCTGCCGTACTCGTGAAGCAAGACCCGAATTAGAACAATCAGCGCGTCGCATGGCGCCAGCAAGCCCCACATTGGGCATTCGGGACATCTTCACCTCCGCATGTGCACGCCTCGGCAATCATGGCGCGAACATGGCCTCACGGGCCTGCATTCCCGAGAAATTCCACCCCGCGTTTCTCCTGGTCAAGGCTCGAATCACCCCCAAAAAGCACTCCCTGTGCATTCAGTCCCGATCATGAGCACGGTGTTGCCGGAGGGCTCGGCAAGGAAGGCTTTAGTCAGCAAGAGCGGGCGAGCCGAGCACCGCAGGACTCCAACACGAACAGTCCCTACGACTTGACTCTCCGTAGCTATACATGTTCTATGTCTCTTAGAACCTGCTCGCCGAACCGAGAGGGCTCAACATGCTCGTCCGTCCACGCAAGGTGCTCCCGACCGTCCTCACGATCTGCCTCGCCCTCTACGCCCTGAAGGACCCGGAGGGCGCGGCGACCGTGGTCAAGGCGGCAGCGCACCTGGTCATGAGCGCTTCCGAGTCGCTCGCCCGGTTCATCCACACCGCCAGCAACTGATCACCCAGGAAAGAGACCCGACAGTGGCTCACAACCCGAACCGCCCGCTCCACCCGGCACGCATGTCGCTCGCCGACCTCGAAACCGTCTGGCAGAGCAACGGCGAGACGCCGCTCCCGGAGTGCACCTACGACCCGGAGCTGCACACCGGCCCGCGACTCACGATCGAGAGCACCGAGGAGCGCGCCGCGCGCGAGGCCGTGGCGCGCGAGGTCTGTGCCACCTGCCCGGCGCTGCTGCTCTGCGAGCTGTACGCGAGGCAGGCCCGCCCGGCCTCGGGCATCTGGGCCGGCCGGATGCCCGCCGAGCTGACGACCCACACCACCGAACTGGAAGACATGGAGGTGGCCTGAATGGCCAGCCGCACCCGTACCCGCTTCTGGGACCCGTCCGGCCACCGGTACGGCATCCCCACCTACCCGAGGAAAAAGGTCCCGCCGCACCTGCGTACTCTGCGCCAGCTCGCCGCCGAGGGGCTCCGGCCGGGCGGTCAGGGACCGCAGGCCCAGGTCCTGTGGTGCTCGCGTCTTCCCGGCCCGCCTCGTGTTCGCGCTACCTACCTGTACGACGTGCGGTTCGCCCTGCCGAAGCGCAGCCGTCGCACCCGCACGACGCCCCCGAAGGTGAACACCTCCCGCCGCACGTGTTCCGAGTGCCTGACCGACGTCGGCTACGTCCTGCCGCGCCACCTCGGCGTGTGCCTCGACTGCGCCGAGGAGGCAGCTGCATGAGCCGCCGCACCCTCGACACGTCCAGACGCCCTGGCGTCACCGTCCACGGCGCGAAGCTCCCGACCTACTACCAGCCCGAAGCCGGGCGTGACGGCTGGCTGGAGGCCGACCGCAAGCGCGGCATGAGCCGCAGCGGGCGCCCCACACGCGAACGCCGCCCGCGCACCGCCGAAAGGAAAGACACCCGATGACCATCTACGAGACCACACCGCGCCCGCTGACCGAGGGCGAGCGCACCGCGATATCCGCCACCGCAGCCGTCACGGGAGCGCTCGGCCTGCTGGGGTTCGTCAACAGCTTCGAGCGCGTCGCCACGGCGGCTGAGCCCTCGTTCGGGTGGTTCGCCTGGACGGTGCCGCTCGGCATAGACCTGGGCATCGCGGTGTTCTCCGCGCTCGACATCGTCCTGGCCCGCCTCGGCATGCGGCTGAGCTGGCTGCGGTTCATCCCCTGGGCGCTGACCGCCGCGACGGTCTACCTCAACGTGGCCGCCTACCTCAACGTCGCTGGGCGTACGGACTGGTTCGCGGTGGTCGCGCATGCCCTGCTGCCGCTGCTGTGGGTCATCGCCATCGAGGTCGGTGCCCACGTCGTACGCAAGCACGCGGATCTGACCAGGCCAGACCGCATGGACGGCATCCGCCGCTCACGCTGGCTACTCGCCCCGTTGGCAACAGTTTCCCTGTGGCGCCGCATGGTGCTCTGGGAGGTCCGCAGCTATCCCGATGCCCTCGGGCAGGAGCGCGAACGCATCCTTGCCAAGACCGAACTCCAGGACCGGTACGGCCGACTGTGGCGGTGGAAGGCCACCCGGCGCGAGCGAGCCCTGTACCGCCTCGGCGAACTCACGCCCAAGCACACGGAGACGCCACTCGCCGTGGCGGTGCCAGAAACCCAACGCGCTGCACTGCCGCCGGCCCCGCCGAAGCGCCCCACGCGCAAGCCCAAGCGAGCGCAAACACCGCCGCCGAACGTAGGAGACCTCTTGCCCATAGGACGACACGTAGCCGCCGACCTACTCGCACAGGGCGATCCCCTGACCCGTGACCGACTCCGCGACGCCATCCGCAGCCGTGGCCGAAGCATCTCGACCGACCGCGCGGGCGCACTCCTGGCCCGGCTCAAGGCGGAAGGCCCCGCAGCCGTACCGGAAGGCGAGGCCGCCTGATGAGCCTGAGCATCACCGACACGCGCATGACCTCGGACGGCTGCCCGAACGTGGCCGAACTCCTGGCCGGCGGATGGACGGTCACCGGCTACCCCGGACGGCTGTTCGACCGCAACCAGGCCATCACCGCCATGCTCCTGGCCGAACTACTGGCACTGACCCTGCCCGCCGACGGACGCAACGCGCTTCTCGCCCACTGCTGGGTAACCGAACTCGACATCACCGAAGCGGACGGACCGCACACCCCGACCGCCGACACCACGACCACCGACCGCCCGGACGAGACGCGGTCCGACCGCGCATCGACCCTGACCGCTGGCTGGGACGCGGCCTCATCCGCCAAGACAACGACCGCGCCCCAGAACTCCGCCAACCACCAGGCAGCAGAGGTGCATTCATCATGACGCAGCGACCGGACGACCCCAACCACGACCCGGAGAACGACGGCACGCCCGACCGGTCCGACCCCGCACCGGACGACAAGGGGGCGGAAATCGTCGACCTCGACGCCGCCCGGTCCGGCCGCAACGCCGACCGGTCCCCGTCCGAGCCGAAGCCCACGACGGACGACGCGGACGGCCCGGTCCTGGAGGGCGAGGTGCTCCGGGTGGACCGGCCCGGTCCCGCCCGGATGGACTGGCGGGCGAGCCTGGAGCGGAAGGCAACGAGCCGTCAGCCGCTCATCCCGCTGTGGCTGCGCTCCCGCGCCGAGGCCATCGAGACCGTCAGGTGGGCGAGCCTCCACTACGCACATGTGGCCGGCTACCAGGTTCTGCGCGCCCCGCTGTATGCCGGACGGCTCACCGTACGGGCTCCCCGCGGCTTCGTCCGCCTGGTGAACGGCATGGTGCGGTGGACCTTCGACTTCGAGGGCGAGCCCGTACGCGTGGCCGCCGTCCAGAAATCCGACTACGACGGGTACCTCAAGTTGAGCAGGCAACGAGACTCTCGCGTACGGCTGCGTGTCTGGATCACCGGGACCATCCTGGTCACGCTGCTCGTCCTGGCCATCGTCGTGACCAACCAGCCGACCGCCGCCCAGTGGGGAGTGCTCGCCGTAGCCATGGCCGCGCTGGGCATCCTCGGAAAGCCCGCCGACCGGCCCCTGATCAACCGCGCCGTCATGGCCTCCGAGGTGGAGAAGCTGAGTAGCGACATCGTGGTCCGCGCGCTGAGCGTGCTCGGCATCGCCGGCATCACGCAGGCGCTCTCGAAGAACCCCAAGGACGCCATCCGGTTCGTCGCCCCGATCACCCGCGACGGCCCCGGCTGGCGTGCCGACATCGACCTGCCGTACGGCGTGACCGTGGCGGATGTGCTGGACAGGCGTAAGCAGCTCTCCGGCGCGCTGCGTCGTCCGCTGGGCTGCATCTGGCCCGAGGGTGACTCCTCGATCCACGAGGGGCGGCTGATTCTGTGGGTGGGAGATAAGGACCTGTCCACGACCGTCGTGCGGTCCCCGCTCAAGCAGGCCCGTTCGCACGACGTGTTCAAGGGCATCCCGTTCGGCAACGACCCGCGCGGCCGCCTGGTCACGGTGCCGCTGATCCAGCACAACGTGCTGATCGGCTCTCAGCCTGGCCAGGGCAAGACCTCGTCCATCCGCGAACTGGCCGCCGGGATCGTGCTCGATCCCACGGTCGAGGCGTGGTTCCACGAGCTCAAGGGCACCGGCGACCTGGACCCGTACGACAAGGTCTGCCACCGCTACGTCTCCGGCATCGAAGACGAGGCCATCGCCTACGCCGCCGACTCCCTGACCCTGCTGCGCAAGGTGGTCATGCGCCGCTCGGCCGCGCTCAAGGCCCTGCCTGCGGACCTGTGCCCGGACAAGCGGGTCACCCGCGTCATCGCCGACAAGCGTTCACTTGGCCTGCATCCGCTGGTCTGCATCATCGACGAGTGTCAGAACCTGTTCGCCCACGCCGAGTACGGCGATAAGGCAGGCGATGACGCCGAGTTCATCATCAAGCTCGGCCGTGCCCTGGGCGTGGTCCTGATCCTGGCCACCCAGCGCCCGGACCGTGACAGCCTGCCCACCGGCATCTCCGCGAACGTGTCCATCCGGTTCTGCCTGCGGGTGGCCGGCCAGCTCGAAAACGACATGATCCTCGGCACCTCGGCGTACAAGAACGGCATCCGCGCCACGGTGTTCGTCCCGGAGAAGGACGCGGGCACCGGCTACCTGGTCGGCGCAACGCCGATGCCCAAGGTAGTCAAGGCCGCCTACCTGAACACCCCGGAGACCCAGCTCATCGCCGACCGTGCTTTCGCGCTACGCAAGGCGGTAGGGACGCTGACCGGCTATGCCCTCGGCGAGACGGCCGAGCAGGCCACGCCCAACTTCGATCTCCTGGCCGACATCCTGGCCGTGGTCCCGCTGTCCGAGGCCAAGGTGTGGAACGAGGTCATCGTGGATCGCCTGGCCGAACTGCGACCCGAGATCTACGGCGCATGGGCAGCTCTGGAAGGCGGCGCGAAGACAGCCCAGCTCACCACCGCGCTCAAGCCGTACGGTGCCCGCACCATGCAGGTCTGGGGCACTCCCGAAGGCGGCGGCAAGGGCGCCAACCGCATCGGCATCGCTCGCGAAGACATCACCAACGCCCTCACTGAGCGTGACAAGGGCAAGGCGTCGTAGCTCACCCGATCGCCTCTAGACCTAGAGGCACACCCCTCTAGGTCTAGAGGCTCCCCTAGAGCCCGAACATGCGATCCACCAGGGCTCTAGTGCCTAGAGCCTGACCTGCGGAAACCCTGCAAACGGCCCTGGAGGCCCTCATGACCAGCGTCATCGCCCTTCTAGCAGCCTGCCTACCCATCGTCACCATCGGTTACATCGGCGTCTGTCTCGCCTCGCCCTGGGGCCGCTGCACCCGATGCCGCCCCGGCGGCAAGAACCGCACCTGCCTCGCCTGCAACGGCACCGGCAAGCGGCCCCGCCTCGGCTGGCAGCTCTACGTCTACGCCCGCCGCCTGCACCGCGACGGTGACCACTGATGCCGCCCAGCACTCCCGCGGCATCACTCTCTGAGGAGACCCACATGCACGACCTCACCCGCTATGCCCTGGCCGCCGCCGCTCGCGGCTGGCACGTCTTCCCGCTCGCCCCGAACGACAAGCGCCCGCTGCCTGGCTTCACCGCCTGGGAACAGCACGCCACCACCGACACCACACTCATCCACCACATGTGGGCCCGAGGCCCGTTCAACATCGGCATCGCCTGCGGCCCGTCCGGCCTCGTGGTGCTCGACCTCGACGTGCCCAAGCCCGACGAGCACCCGCCGGCCGACTGGGCGCTGCCCGGCGTCAACGACGGCGCGGACGTCCTGGCCTCGCTCTGCGAGCAGGCCGGCCAGCCGCTACCGCTGGAGACCTTCATGGTCCGCACCCGACGCGGCGGCACCCACCTCTACTTCACCGCCCCGGCCGAGGCCGACCTGCGCAACACCGCCGGCAAGCTCGGCTGGAAGATCGACACTCGTGCCTGCGGCGGCTACGTCGTCGCCCCAGGCAGTCATGTCGCTCTGCCAGACGGTAGCGGCTCCTACGTCGTCCTATATGACCCAACTCCGGCCGCGCTCCCGGCCTGGCTGACCGAGCGCCTCAGCTCTCCACCGCTGTCCACGTCCGGCACATCTGCGGGGGTTGTGCTGGCTGCCTGTGGCGGTGACAGGGCTGCCGGATACGCCTTGGCCGCAGTGCGCGGCGAGATCGAACGGGTCCTGGACGCCGTGCCCGGTACCCGCAACGACACCCTCAACATTGCCGCCTTCGCTCTGGGCCAGCTCATCGCGGCCAGCCTGCTCCCGCGCCACCTCGCCGAGGCGTGCCTGCTCAACGCCGCCGAGGCTATCGGACTCGACTTCCGCGAGGCGTTCACCACCATCCGCTCAGGCCTCGACAGCGGCCTACGCCGTCCCCGGGGGGCAGCCGCTTGACCACCAACGGACGCCCTACCGCCGAGACCATCCTGAGCAACCTCGGCGCTGCACAGCAGCTCACCGACCTGCACAACGCACCCACGCCATGGGAACCTCCGGCGCCACTCGGCCAGCGGGGCGAACTCCCGCCCTTCCCGGTGCACGCGCTCCCCGCCTGGGTCGCCGAGCACGTCAGCGCCGTGGCGGAGGAGACACAGACGCCGCTCGACCTTGCGGGCTCCGTCGCCCTGGCCGCACTCTCCACCGCCGCCGGCGGACGCGCCGTCGTCAACGTCCGCGGCTCCTGGGTGGAACCAGTGAACCTGTTCGTCCTGGTAGCCATGCCGCCGGGCTCGCGCAAGTCCGCCGTCTTCCGCGCCATGACCACTCCGCTGCTCCACGCCGAAAGCGTCCTGGTCAGCAGGGTCGGCCCGCAAATCACCGAGGCCGAAGTGGCCCGCCGCCTGGCCGAGGACCTCGCCGAGAAGGCCGCCCGCGCGGCCAGCTCGGCACGCGGCGAGGCAGCCCCGGAAGCCATCATGGAAGCGCAGAGCGCGGCCCTGGCCGTCGAAGGCATCAAGGTCCCGGTCAAGCCCCGGCTCATTGCCGACGACGTCACACCGGAGACCGCCTCCACCATCCTCGTCGAGCAAGGCGGCCGCCTGGCCGTCCTATCCGCCGAGGGCGGCATCTTCGCCACCCTCGCCGGCCGCTACTCCGGCGCACCCAACCTGGACCTGTTCCTCAAAGGACACGCCGGAGACCCGCTCATCGTCGATCGGCGAGGCCGCAGCGAACGCGTCGACCAGGCCGTCCTGACCATGGGCCTCGCCGTACAACCCGAGATCGTCTCCGACATCGCTACCATGCCCGGCTTCCGCGGAAAGGGCCTGCTCGGCCGCATCCTCTACAGCCTGCCGAAAAGCAACGTCGGCTACCGCAACGTCGACTCACCCACCGTCCCGGACCACATCGCCGCCCGCTACGACGCCAACCTGCAACGCCTCACCATCGACATGCACGACTGGGACGACCCCGCCCGCCTCGTCCTCGCGCCCGAAGCCGCCGCCATCTTCACCGAACACCGCCGCACCACCGAACGCCGCCTACGCCTGGATTCCGGCGACCTCGGCCACATCACCGACTGGGCAGGCAAATTCGACGGCGCCGTCATGCGCATCGCCGGACTCATCCACCTCGCCAACCGCGTCGAAGACGGCTGGCGCCACCCGATCACCGCCGACACCGTCAACGCCGCCATCACCATCGGCCAATACTTCACCGCCCACGCGCTCGCCACCTTCGACGCCATGGGCGCCGACCCCGACCTGGAAGCCGCCCGCACCGTTCACGCCTGGCTCCACCGCACCGGCACCACCCGCTTCACCGTCCGCGAAGCCTTCACCGCCCTGCCACGCAACCGCTTCCGCAAGGTGGGCGAGCTGGAGACACCACTCGACCTCCTGGAGCAGCTCGGCTGGATCCGCCGCGAACCCGAGCCACCTCGCACCGGCCCTGGCCGCCGCCCGTCACCGGCCTACGCCGTCCACCCGAGCCTCCACCAGCACACCGCCTGAGAAGGAACCGCTCTTGAAAACAGCAACCCGCACCGACGAAAAGCTCACCGTCGCCGAAGTCTGCGCCGAACTCAAGATCGCCCGCTCCACCTTCTACGACTGGCGCGCCAAGAAGCAGGGACCACGCTGCATCACCCTCGCCAACCGCGAACTGCGCATCCGCCGCTCCGAACTCGACCGCTGGCTCGACGCACGAGAGGACACTGCCTGATGGGAAAGATCACCTACAGCGTCCGCTTCTGGGCAATCAAGACGTACAAGGGCAGCAGGGTCACCACCCACACCGTCCGGTGGATCGTGGAAGGCCACGAATGGAAAGAGCCTTTCCGCACCCTGGCCCACGCCGAGAGTTTCCGCGCCCAGCTCATGTCAGCCGCCCGGCAAGGCGAGGCATTCAGCGTCGCAACAGGACGCCCCATCTCCTGGCAGCGCGAGGAAACCGTCCTCACATGGTTCACCTTCACGCTGTCCTACGTCGAAGCCAAGTGGCGATACGCCTCACCCAACCACCGCCGCGGCATCGCCGAGGCGCTCACCGACGCCACAGAAGCCCTACTGACCAAAGAAAACGGCGGACCAGACACCGACACTCAACGCGCCGCCCTCCGCTGGGCCTACAGCGAACGCGTACGGAAAGCGGCACAACCGCCAGCCGAGCTCGCGACGGCACTGCGCTGGCTGGAAACGAACACAGTGTCCATGACGGCATTCGAAGAACCAGGCAAGGGCGCACTCCTCACACGCGGCCTGCTCGACCGGATTAGCCGCACCAAGGACGGCAAGACCGCCGCCGCGAACACCGCGAACCGCAAGCGCATGAGCTTGAACAACGCCATGGAGTACGCCGTGGAGATCGGAGCCCTGTCCTCCAACCCCCTAAAGGCGGTGAAGTGGACGAAGCCACGCACGCTCACCACCATTGACCCACGCGTCGTGATCAACATCGAACAGGCACGAAGATTCCTCGCTGCCGTCCAACGGCAGGGCACCCGAGGCCCGCGCATGAAAGCTTTCTTCGGCTGCATGTACTTCGCCGCCCTACGGCCGGAGGAGGTAGTCGACCTACGACAGGAGCATCTCGTCAGCCTTCCAGAGAACGGATGGGGCGAGTTCCGACTCACCCATGCCGAACCTCGTGCGGGCAGCCGCTGGACCGACAGCGGAAAGGTCCGGGAGCGGCGCGCGCTCAAGCATCGGGCGGACGGCGAGACTCGCGCCGTACCCATTCACCCAGAACTCGGCGCGATGCTCCGGAAGCACATCCAGGAGTTCGGCACTGGGCCCGACAACCGTATCTTTATCGGCCCACGGGGCGGCCTTATGACAGATCGTGCCTACTTGAAAGTCTTCCACGAGGCCCGCGCAGACGCGTTCACCCACGCAGAGGCTCGGTCACCCCTGATGGTTGTCCCCTACGATCTACGCCACGCATGCGTCTCCACATGGCTCAACGCAGGCGTGTCTGCGCCTCAAGTTGCCGAGTGGGCAGGCCACAGTGTCAACGTCCTGCTACGCGTCTACGCCAAGTGCATACACGGTCAACAGAGCGAGGCCATGCAGCGTATCTGGAACGCAACCAAGCCATGACTGCAAAGTGCGGCAGGCGGGCGTCAACTTGCCCGCCCGACTTGTGGCCCGCGAGGAGAGTACGTATTCGCGCAGCCGTCAGACTTGACTCGTCCTGGGAACCGTCCGCAAGGCAACGCTATTCTCGGCGTTGACCGCTACTTCGCTGGAGGTACTCGACCGCCCTCATCAGAGCTGCGACGTTATCTCGCATCAGACCGAGAGCCTTGTTACAGTTTCCGCACAATAAACCTCGCACGCACTTACCGCAGGAAGAAGATCCATGACAGCAGGAATGATCGTGATCAATCTGCGTGTCCCTTCTACCATCCAGAGTAACCGTACAAATTGCGCAGCTACCACCCTGCTCTTGCAGCAGCCTCTCGTACCGATCCCATTGAAGATTGTGACGCTGAAGGACCCTGCACTGTCGGCAGACTCGTCCAGCTCTTTGGTCAGGCCTTCGAGACTGCTTTTGTGCGGGGTATTCATCCGACCCTTTCCATCGTTCGCATAGGCGACATAACACCGATCCATCGGGCCTTACGTACTGTTCGTAACTATTAAATAAAGGGTCCCCATGATTTCTATACCTCATGGCATGCTTGGTACAATACCCATAGCTGTGGCGGCGTTCACTGCAGCTTTCGACACCGCACGGGTGGAATTCTCCCGCCACCTTTACCGGCTTTAATTCCTGCCCGCGATACTGCTGAATATAGTGTGCGCGACATAAGGACTTAGCCGCAACAAGTTTAAGACAGTCAGGCTGAGAGCACATTTTTGGCTCGCCTTTCATGCCAATCGGGCGGAGTTCCTGCCCCTTTCGCCGCTGATAGTTATGTGCATCACAGAGACCGCGAGCGTCATGCGGCCTACCACAATCGGGATAGCTACAGGTTCGTGTTACGGACACCAGTTTCAATGGCCCAAGCTCTTTCCCTTGCCTTTTCTGCGCATAATGACTCTGACAAAGTCCCGCCGTATGAGTAGGGCGAGCACAGTCATAATACGAACATTCTTGAACCTTCTTGGCATCCAGTGGCCCTAGCGGGCGTCCTGCTCGTTGTTGTTGGGCGTGGCTTTTGCAAAGGCCACGCGAGGATGACTCCCGGGAGCATGGAGGAAGCTCAAGGGCGATTTCGCGTCCCACTATGCAAGGGCGCCCCGGATCAACTCTCCTCAGAGGGCGTAGGGGTTTCCCGTCGCGCAGCTGATTTGCGTGACTCTTGCATAGAGTGATGCTTTGTCCATCTCGAATCAAATATTTACGCCCGCCATTCTCGCACTCTGGCCCTTCGCAGGTTCGTTCCGAATGTTCGCCGTTGCCCATCATGCTCCTTCCAGTCGCCGAAGGAAGAGAAGGCTACGCGATGGCACCGACAGTTTCTGCAAGCAACATGATTGTCTGCAGGCCGCTCCGCAGCGATGGGTCTCTCAGTGGCACGTTCAGTCCAGCAACTGCCCAGCCGATGTTACGTGTTTTGAGGACCTGGCAAACCGAACCGCCGTAACCTCTGTGCATCCTCGGCGCGACCTACCTTCTCCAGGGCATACGGCAGTAGACGGGCAGAGTGATAGTCGCCGGCCTTGGTCCGGGCCTCCAGGTCCCCCACTCGGCCCTGCTCAGCCAGCGTGCCGGCCAGTCGTGCACTTGCGAAATAGTCACCGGCCTCGGCTCGGGCCTGCAACTCCTCCACTTCCCCCTCAGCGGCCAGCAAGTCGGCCAACCGCAGCGCGAAAATGTAGCCGCGAGAGTCCGCTCGGGATCGTAACTCGTCGACCAATCCCTGTTCGGCAAGTAGTGCAGCCAATCTCGAATCGGCGTCGCTGTCGCCAGCATTGGCACGGGCCCGTAGTTCCTCTATCCGTCCTTGCTTGTGGAGCAGGTAGGCCAACCAATACGGAGCCTCACTATCGCCAGCCTCAGCACGGATCCTCAGCTCATCATTCGCCCCTTGATCAGCCAGCAACTCAGCCAAGTTCCAGGCGGCAGCGCCATCGCCAGCATCGGCCCTAGCTCGCAGCTCTTCCACTGATCCCTGTTCTGCTAACAGCAGGGCTTGCAGCCATTCCAATTTTCGAGCGGCATGCCTGTCGCCAGCGTCGGCTCGGGATCTCAACCTTTCTTCCTGGCCACGTCTGGCCAACAAGGCGGCCAGCCGCGAAGCCGCATGCTCGTCGCCGGCATCGGCCCGAATCTCCAAATCCTCTTCTCTCATATGCTCATACAGCAGGCGGGCCAATTGCCAAGAAGCTTGGTAGTCGCCAGCGTCTGCGTGGGCTCGCAACTCCTCTTCTCTCCCCTGTTCCTTCAGCAAGTTGGCAAGCCTCTTGGCGGCATCACGATGGCCACTAGAAGCTGCTTTGCGATAGAAGGGCTCGGCATGCACATATAGCAGTCGATCTTCAGCGCTGACGCCGAGATGATACTGGTCATTGGGATCGGCTAGCTGTGTTTGATAAGCATCCCAAGCGGTAGCTGGAACGATGGCGGTGCGACGTTCGGCACCAACGTGCTGTACCAGATAATCCGCGACTTCGTATCCGGTGAGCTGGCCCATCTCTGCTCCTACCGGAGCAAGGGCAGCCGCAACACCATGCACGAGTTCACTGGAGTATGCCAGGGCGGCCTCGAACCAGTTGGGCGGAGCAACAGCACGCTGGCGATGGTCGCAGTAGCCGGGCGCAGCATTGCGCAGCAAATCCGCGCTGAGCGGGGTTTCAGCGCCAAGTCGGGTGGCGTCAATGGCGGCATCAAGCACCGCCTTCTGGTAGGGATTGGCGCCCCTCCAGCGGGCGAGCAGTTGTGGTCCCGCGGCAATCACCTGGAAGGGCCCGTAGTCGCTGGATTGCAAGGCCAGACGGATGCGAGCATCAGTCTGGGCGATCTCTTGGACACGCTCAATCTCAGGCGGGCTGAGTCGCCTATCAACCTGGACCACCTCGGCTAGCTCCAGCACGCTCCGCTCAGCCTGGTAACGGTCGGGTTCGCTGGAGAGAGGTGGGGTGGTGTAGGCGGTGTAGCGATCAGGCCAGAGGGTGGCTACCAGCACAGCGCCAGCCTGCAGCAAGGTTTGCACCGTGGCGGCATCCAGGCCATGCTCGCCTCCTAGATAGCGCTGCAACTCATCCAGCCAAAGTACGGTCAGCTGAGACGGGTTAGAGGCGAATGCCCGCAACTGGGTCGCATCGGCCGGACGTAGCAGCCACCACTGAGGCATCAATGCTCGCACCGCTTCATAGGCAGTGCGGGTCTTGCCAACTGAAGAGCCACCGACTAGCACGACCATCCCGCCCTGGGTCATCGCTTCGCGCAGCAATGCCCGGACTCCTCGATGGGCGGTATCGATGTCGCGCTCAACATACTGCGGCAGCACGCCTGTCGCACCCGGAGCGGTGATGGACGCGTGAACGCCGAGGCGGCGCGGTTGTGTTTGCTCTACCCGAACGGCCCCTGCCGGGCCACTCGCCTGCCCAGCCCGCTCCCATGCCGCTCGCCATGGCCCTACATCACCGTCGCTCAGACCACAAGCACGCAGAAACAGCTCCAGCGTCTCCAGCCTGGGCCGTTTGACACCTCCCAGCAGGTCGCTAATCGTGCTGCGGGGAAGAGCATAAGGTCGGGCAGCTCGCTCCAAACCGGCGTAGGTGAAGCCCTTCAGGCGGCGCAGCGCGTTCAGCGAGTCCGCTAGATCGGGCACCGTCTCAACGCAAGCCGCCTTCGCCTCAAGATCAGGACGCTGGCCGTTAGGTGCATCCATCGCCCATCCTCTTCCAGATCGTCGAACCCAAGAGACGACACTTGAACACATCCCTCCGCCAACGTCTACGGACCTTGTCGGACAGCGGCGAATGCCTAACTGCCCTCAGCGTCTGATCGGCGGTTCCCTCTGACCAGACTGGCTTATCCGCCCAGTCATCGGCAGCGATTCGTCCGCCTTACTCCGTACCCGATGCCGGACACCGTGCGCATCGACGACGGTCAGGAGTGCACGCCACAGATCCATCCGGACCACTTCACCCACTACAAGCAGCGAACAAGGAGCTAACATGCACTTGCTTGAGGGCATCCCCTTGATCGGCGCCGCGCTGACTCTAGCCAGCAGCGTCCTCAACTTGGTCACAAGTCGTACTCGTCGGGAAGGGCGCCAAGGCAGCCAGTTCGAGTGTAGGTGTCACCGCCCCATCGTGCTCAGCTCCACCACCGAGACCCACCTAGCCACTGATGCGCAACACGATGGGGCATCTTCGGCCAAGGCCGGCCCGAGAACTTAGTGTCAACACCGCCTCAAAACTGACCCCTTTCCAACGTCTGAAATCTGACCCCCTGACTCGTGTTGATGGTTACTGTGTGTCGCGGTCGGCGGCGGGAGGGCGGCCGAGGTCGCGGTTCTTGAGCCGG
>NZ_JADOGI010000169.1 GCF_015645445.1 Nonomuraea cypriaca
GGCGTACGCCGGGGGATGGGAATGGGAGTCAGGCGCCGGCGGGCTCGCCGGCGTCGAGATCCATGGCGAGCAGGCCGGCCAGCGCGTCCAGCGCCGCCTCGGCCTCGGGCCCCACGGCCTCCCCCGTGACCTCGGCGCCGTGCGTCGCACCGAGCGACAGCACGCCCAGCATGCTGTTGGCCGGCACCGACTTGCCCTCGCCCACCCGGATCCGGACCGGCGTGCCCTGCTTGGCCGCCGCCTGTACGAACAGCTTGGCCGGACGGGCGTGCAGGCCGCTGCTCGCCGCCACGGTGACCTTCCTCTCGGGCATGGCAAGCCCTCCTCTCGATGACGCCGGGCCCGGCGGGCGTCCGTGACGGCGGAGGCCCGCGGTGGGCGGTGGCGCCTGGGTCCTGTGGTGGGTCGGTGATAAGAGGTTGGACGGGTGAGTCGCGGGTCAGGGCTCGACGGTGACCTTGATGGCCTCGCCGCGGCTGACGACGCCGATGCCGTCGAGCACCCGCGCCAGCGGCAGCCGGTGCGTGATCAGGTCGGCGACGGGCACCGAGCCCTCGGCGATGAGCCGCAGGGCCTGGCCGTTGTGCTGGGGGCTGGAGCCATTGGCGCCGACGATGGTCAGCTCCCGGTAGTGCACCAGGTTGGAGTCGCACCGGATGATCGGCGCGTCCTTGGGCAGGCCGCCGAAGAAGCTGATCCTGCCTTGCCTGGCCGCCATCTGGATCGCCTGCTCCTGCGCCGCCCCGGAGGCCGCGGCCGTGATGACCACGTCGGCGCCGCGCCCGCCGGTGAGTTTGAGCACCTCGTCCACGACGTCGAACTCGTCGCCGCGGATCGACTCGTCCGGGTGCACCAGGTTCGCCGCCATCGCCAGCCGCTCGGCGTTGAGGTCCACCAGGAACACCCGGGCGGCGCCGCGGGCGCGCGCCAGCCGTACGTGCAGGCAGCCGATCGGGCCTGAGCCGATGATGACCACGTCGTCGGCCTCGCCGACCCGGGCCAGCTCCTGCCCGTTCAGCACGCACGCGAGCGGCTCGGCGACGGACGCCTCGGCATAGCCGACGCCCTCGGGGATCCGGTTGAGCCCGCTGACCGCGAGCACCTTGGCCGGGACCACCATGTACTCGGCGAAGCCGCCGTCGTAGTGGTAGCCCATCGACTCCTGGTTCGGGCACACGGTCATCCGGCCGCGCCGGCACTCCTCGCACACGCCGCACTGGATCGCCGCGATGACCTGTACCCGGTCGCCCAGGCTCCAGCCGGACACGCCGTCGCCGAGCTCGACGATCTCCCCGGCGATCTCGTGCCCCATGACCCTGGGCGGCCGGATGTGGTGGTGGCCGTGCTTGTATATCTTGGCGTCCGTGCCGCAGGTCGAGCAGTTGCGGACCCGGATCTTGATATCGCCGGGACCGGCCACGGGTTCGGGTGCGTCCTCGATGCGGATGTCCCCTGGCGCGTGGAAACGGGCGACCTTCACTGGTTGGCTTCCTCTCCGATCGATTGGAGCAGGCGCAGCACCGCGCCCGTCTCCGTGGCCTCGCGCAGCTCGCGGGCCCGGCCGGGGTCGAGCAGGATCTGGGCCAGCTCCGACAGCAGCCGTACGTGCCCATCGCCCTTGGCCGCGATGCCCACGCAGACGTCGACCCGCTCGCCGTCCCAGTCGACGCCGTCCGGGAAGCGCAGCACGCAGATCGCATCGTGGTGGACGACGTCCTTGCCGGCCAGCGTGCCGTGCGGGATCGCGACGCCCTCGCCGACGTAGGTCGACACCGAGCGCTCGCGCTCCAGCATCGTGTCGATGTACGCCGCCTCGATCGCGCCGACCGACAGCAGCAACTCGCCGCACTGGCGGATCGCCTCGTCGCGGCTCGCCGCCGCGGCGTCGAGCCTGACCGCGCGCGGGTCGAGGGGCAGCGGCGCCACCTCAGGCATCGAAGGCGCCGCCGTTCTTGATCGCGTTGACGACCTTGGTCACTGCCGGGTCGCCGATGAAGACCCGGAACGGGACGACGGGGATGCCCGCCGCCGACTTGCGCGCCCGCTCGGCCAGCCCTGAGTGGCAGAGCACGACGTCGGCGTCGGCGGGAATCGTGTTGACCGGCGTGTGCACCACCTCCACGTCGTGGTCCTTGAGCTGCTTGCGCACGGTGGAGGCCAGCATCACGCTGCTCCCCATGCCCGCGTCGCAGGCGATGACGATCTTCTTGATGTCCTTGCCCTCTATGCTCGCCATGCTGCTAGGCCTCCTTCATGACCGGCGCGCCGTCCTTGCGCGCATCGTTGGTGTCGTGTGCTGTGTCGTCGTCCGTGCCCTCGGCCTTGGCCGGGGTCTCCGCACCGGACGCCTGCTCGCCCGCCGGCGTCGCCGGCTCCTCTTCCTCCCCGGCGTCGCCGGACGCCCTGCCGAAGCCGAGCAGCGCCGCGCCGACGAGGAAGGACACACCCGTCGCGACCACGACGCCGAGGATGACGCCGAGCCAGCCGCCGCGCGGGGTCATGGTGAGGACGGCGAAGATGCTGCCCGGCGCCGGGGTGGCGACCAGGCCCGCGCCGGTGACCATGAAGGTGCCCACGCCGGCCGCGCCGCCCGCGATGACCGCGAGGATCATGCGCGGCTTCATCAGGACGTAGGGGAAGTAGATCTCGTGGATGCCGCCGAGGAACTGGATGATGATCGCGGCGGGCGCGCTGGCGCGCAGCATGCGCGGGCCGAAGAACATGTAGGCCAGCAGCAGGCCGAGGCCGGGGCCGGGGTTCGACTCCAGCATGAACAGGATCGACTTGCCGGCCTCCGCCGCCTCGGCGACGCCGAGCGGGCCGAGCACGCCGTGGTTGATCGCGTTGTTCAGGAACAGCACCTTGGCCGGCTCGATCAGCACCGACGCCAGCGGCAGCAGGTTGTTGGTGACCAGCCACTCGACGCCGCTGCCCGCGATCCTGGTGACCTGCTCGACCACCGGGCCGATGGCAAGGGCGCCGGCGATCGCCATCCCCGCGCCGATGATGCCGGCGGAGAAGTTGTCCACCAGCATCTCGAACCCGGGCTTGATCCGGTCCTCGAACAGCTTGTCGACCAGCTTGATGATGTACGCGGCGAGCGGGCCGATGATCATCGCGCCGAGGAACATCGGCACGTCGGCGCCTACGACCACGCCCATGGTGGCGACGGCGCCCACGACCGCGCCACGCTGGCCGTGCACCATCCGGCCGCCGGTGTAGCCGATCAAAATCGGCAGGAGCGAGCCGATGATCGGATCAACCAGCTCGGCCAGGGTTTCGTTCGGCCACCATCCGGTCGGGATGAACAGCGCGGTGATGAGGCCCCAGGCGATGAACGCACCGATGTTCGGCATGATCATTCCGGCGAGATGCCCGCCGATGCGCTGGATTGTGGCCTTGACTCCGGTCCCCTCAACGGTGGGTGTGTAAACGGAGGTCATCTGTCTCTCCTTCTGAGGTGACCGGCGCGATGATGCCGGTCAGATGGGGGATGCGCCGCTGTCAGCCCCCGGCCGCAGCGGCAGGTTCGGATCGGGCGGTGAGAGTCGCACCAGATCACGGTTGATGTCTCTTGGGTGCGGCATCCGGCTGCCCGGCAGCGCGACCGCGGCGGTGGCCCAGGCGAGCGCCTCGGCCAGGGCCTCCTCGCCGCGGGCGCCCGCGGCGAGGAACCCGGCCAGCATCGCGTCGCCCGCGCCGACCGTGCTGCGCGGTTCGGCGACGAAAGACTCGCCGAACCACACCTGCTCCTCTGCGCCGCCCTCGACGAGCACGGCGCCGTCGCGGCCCAGGCTGGCCAGCACGGCCCGCGCGCCCATGGCGCACAGCTTGCGCGCGGCGCCGATGGCGTCGCCCAGCGTGGCGATCGGTATGCCGGTCGCCTCCGCCAGCTCCTCCCGGTTCGGCTTGACGAGGGCCGGGCCGGCGGCGAGGGCGGCGAGCAGCGCGGGCCTGCTGGTGTCGATCGCCACGTTGATGCCGGCGTCGGCGAACCGGCGGCACAGCCGCGCGTACACGTCCGCGGGGACCTCGGGCGGCAGGCTGCCCGAGGCCACCACCCAGTCGGCTGAGTGGGCAGCGCCGAGCACCGCGTCGGCGATGGTGTCCAGCTCCGAGGGTGACAGCGCGGTGCCGGGCTCATTGATCTTGGTCACGGTGCCGTCGGACTCGGTCAGCGAGATGTTGGACCGGGTGGACCCGGCCACCGGCACCGTGATCATGTCCAGGCCCGCGGCGGAGAGCAGGCCGATCAGCCTGCGCCCCTCGTCGCCGCCGTAGGGAATCACCGCGCACGACCTGACCTGGTTGGCCAGCAGCGCCCGCGAGACGTTGACGCCCTTGCCTCCGGGGTCGAGGTGGGCGGCCCCGGCCCTGATCACCGCGCCCCGGGTCAGCGAGCCGACCTCGATGGTGCGGTCCAGGCTGGGGTTGAGGGTAAGGGTGAGGATCACCTGTCCACCCCTGACAGGTGGTCGTGGGTCGCGAGGGCCGGACGTGGGCCGGTGGCAGCGGTCATGCGCGCACCACATCAGGGCCCGCGGCGTGGAGCTCGGCCGCGACCTGGTCGTCCAGGCCGCTGTCGCTGATCACCATGTCGATCTCGGCCACCGTCGCGAAGCGCGCCAGGTAGGTGTTGGTGAACTTGGTGTGGTCGGCGAGCAGCACGCAGCGCTCCGCCGCCCGGACCATCGCCCGCTTGATCGCCGCCTCCGCCGGGTCGGGGGTGGTCAGCCCCTTGGCCGCGGAGCAGCCGTTGGCGGCCATGAAGGCCACGTCCACGTGCAACTGGGCCAGGGGTTGCAGCGCCCAGTCGTCCACGGTGGCCAGGGTCCGGGGGCGCATTCGCCCGCCGAGCATGATCACGCTCAGGTTGGGCCGCACCGCCAGCGCCGTGGCCAGCGGCGGCGAGTTGACGATGACGGTCAGCTCCCGGTCCAGTGGCAGCACCTGCACCAGCCGGCCGGTCGTCGAGCCCGCGTCGATGATGATCGAGCCGTCGTCGGGCAACTCGGCCAGAGCAGCCTTGGCGATGCGCTCCTTTTCGGCGATCATGACCTCGTCGCGGGTGGACAGCGCCGGCTCGAAGCCCAGCCTCTCCACCGGGATCGCGCCGCCGTGCACCCGTCGCAACACCCCGGCGCGCTCCAGGACGGTGAGGTCGCGGCGGATCGTCTCGGTGGTGACCGCGAACTCATCGGCAAGGGTGACCACGTCGACCCGTCCCATCGCCCGAGCCCGTCGCAGGATCTCCTGCTGTCGCTCCTCGGCGTACATTGTGTGATTCACCGCCGTTTCAAGGTGGTTTCGTCTTTGTTTATACCCGTATGTGTTGCAGGGTCAAGAGCGAAACAGGAGGACGGCGGTGATGGGCGGCTCGGTCTTCGCCTTCGTTCTTCCAGGCCGCTCTCGTCCAGGGCCGCCATCGGGGCGGCGCGTGATCACGCATCTGGCGTAACGCCGGCGTCACCACGCCCTACGGCGAAGAGGCGGACGCGTGCCCATGATGACGTGGCGATCAAAGGTTCACGGACCTCGCGACGAGGCTCCTTCTCGCGGCTCCTTGACCGGCAACATGCTCGGGTATAAAAACAAACGGAACAACATCAAATCGGGGGTGAATCAACAGAATGTACGCCGAGGAACGGCAGCAGGAGATCCTGCGTGAAGCCCGTGCCGCCGGGCGGGTCAACGTGGTCAGCCTGGCGGAACAGTTCGGCGTCACGACGGAGACGATCCGCCGGGACCTGACGGTTCTCGAGCGCGCGAGCGTGCTGCGGAGGGTGCACGGCGGGGCGATCCCGGTCGAGCGGCTTGGCTTCGAGCCCCCTCTCGCCGCGAGGGACGAGGTCATGACGGCGGAGAAGGAGCGCATCGCCAAAGCGGCGCTGGCCGAGTTGCCGCAAGACGGCGCCGTCATCATCGACGCGGGCACGACGACGGGCCGCTTTGTTCAGGCCATACCCGCCGACCGCGAGCTCACCGTCATCGTCAATTCGCCACCCCTGGCCGCCGCGCTGGCCGCCCGTACCAACGTGACGGCATTCATGCTGGGGGGGCGGGTACGGGGTCGCACCCTGGCCACCGTCGAGGACTGGGCGCTCCAGCAGCTTTCACAGTTACACGTCGACGTGGCCTTCATGGCGGCCAACGGCTGTTCCGTGGCCAAGGGACTGACGACGCCCGATCCGGCGGAGGCAGCGATCAAGCGGGCCATGATCCGCTGCGCGCAGCGGTCCGTGCTTCTGGCCGACCACACCAAGTTCTCCGACAACTACCTGACGCGCTTCGCGTCGTTGTCCGAGATCGACATGATCATCACCGACACGCGGCTGGATCTCCAACTCGCCGCGGATGTGGCGGCAGCCGGGCCGGAGGTCGTGCGCGTATGATTCTCACGCTGACGCTGAACCCAAGCCTGGACCGCACCATCGAGGTCGGCTCGCTGACCCGCGGAGCCGTCATCCGGGCGGCGGCCGCTCACCGCGACCCTGGAGGCAAGGGGGTCAACGTGTCACGCGCGCTGCTGGCCAACCAGGTGCGGTCGCGCGCCGTCATCCCCTTCGGCGGGGCCGAAGGACGGCAGCTCCTGGCCTTGCTCGCCGCCGAGGGCATCGACATGATCTCCATTCCGGTGGTGGGGGAGACCCGTTCCAACGTCACGCTGGCGGAACCCGACGGAACCGTCACCAAGATCAACGAGCCTGGCACGGCGCTGACGGCGGCCGAGCTCGACACGCTGGCAAGCGCTGTCCTCGACGCCGCAGGATCGGCGGATTGGGTCGTCGCCTCGGGCAGCCTGCCGCCCGGTGTGCCGGTCGAGGTATACGCGGTTCTGTGCGAGAGGTTCGCCGGTGCGGGCATACGGGTCGCGGTCGACACGAGCGGGCCGGCCCTGGTCTCCGCGCTGGCTGCCGGCCCCACGCTGGTCAAGCCCAACCGCGAGGAACTCGCGGAGGCGACCGGCACCCCGATCGCCTACGTCGGCGACGTCATCGACGCCGCGGGCAAGTTACGGGCGATGGGCGCACGCTCGGTGCTGACCAGCCTCGGCGCCGATGGAGCGCTGCTCATCGACGGCGACCAGGTCTGGTACGGCACGTGCCCCGTCAAGGAGCCGCGCAGCAGCGTGGGCGCGGGCGACGCCATGCTCGCGGGATTCCTGGCAGCGGGGGCACGCGGCGAATCGGCTCTGGCCGAGGGGCTCGCGTGGGCGAGCGCCTCCGTGGGACTGCCGGGCAGTCGCATGCCGAGCCCGGCCGACATCGATCGCACCGCTGTCCGGATCTGCACCCCAGATCCGGCTCTGCCGCTCATGTCCGGGGGGTGAGCGGCGCATCCGCGTGAAGATCCGTGTTCGCAACTGCTCGACGTGCGGCACGGACATCACGATCTGGCCAACGGACGACCCGATCACCCAGGTCGACTCCGACCCGGTGTATTACCGAGAGCCGACGATCGTCGGCGCCAACAGGTCGAGCCCCGCACCCGACGCGCGAGCGCTTCAGGCCGTCGCCGAGGGCGCGGTGCCGGGTGTGCGGCCTGATCACGCATCGCCTCCCCCTCGCGGGGATCCTGGACGCCATCGGCTCGTGAGCCGTGGCGTCCCGATCAAGGTGACCATCGAGCCATGAGGGCGTCCGCCAGTAGGCGGTGGGCTGGGGCTACCGAATGCGGGGGCTGATGGGTCGGGTGTCCCAGCGGTGGGTGTACCAGGCCCGGCGGATGAGGCTACGGACGGTGATGATCGCGGTGGCCAGGGCGAGGTAGAACGCCGCACGGTGTCACTCGCGGACCTGGCGGGCGTGCTGGAGGGCTGCGGCAAGGTGCCCAGGTACACCAAGACTGCGCACCGCGAGGGACGACCCGGCCCGAGCTGTCCCGCCTCATGAAGATGGCGCAGGGCGCGTAACCCTGATCCATCGGCCACAGGCCGCGGTGGCCGCTCCCTGCACCCTCCCTGCTTTTGACCACCAAATACTCAGCGAGCGGATCGATGGCCGCCGGCGAGATCGCCGCGGTGTTCTCGCACGCCTGGCAGACGACCACCCGCCACCTGCAGATCCTCGAAGCCGCCGGGCTGCTCAGCAGCGCGCGCGACGGCCGCATGCGGATCTACCGCCTCGAACGCAAGCGCCTGGACCTCGTACGCGACTGGCTCGCGCACTTCTCCACCACGCCCGACCCCGCGAAGGAGACCCACTGACATGGCAGCCGCCACCGCACCGGCCACCCGGCCCGACACCCCCCAGCTCGAAACATCCTGACCGATCCGCAACCCGGTTGACCGACGGGGGAGGGCGCGGCTCGCGGTCCAGCTCGCCAAGGTCGCGCCTTCCCTCGGCAAGGACCTGGAGGCGGTCTCGATATTGAGCGACATCCTGCCGAGACTCGACGGCGTGTTCGCCGACGACCATGAGCTGCGGACGCTGGTCCAGTCGACGCTGTTGCTGATCGGAGGGCGCCGCCGGTCCACCAGGGTGATCTCCGAGAGTGTGATGGCGATGGGGATGCCGGAGGCGCACGCCGCGGGCGAGCACGAGTCGCTCGCAACGCGCCGGGCCGGGTTGGGGGCGATCAAGAAGAAGAACACCGCGGAAGAGCTGATCTTCCGCGGGTACGGCGCCCGGATGCGCCGTTTTCGCGGTCAGGGGTTACGCGGCAGCAACGGCGGCGGGACGGTCGCGCTGCGGGGCCTTGACGCCCTTCACGAGCAGCCAGAGGATCATCGAGACCTCCGCGATGGCGGCCGGCGTGACGACGAACGGGCCCAGCGCCGCACCCAGTCCGGGCGCGGTGAACCGGGCGAACGTGTCGACGAGGTAGCCGAAGCAGCCAACCATGAGCAGTACGCCGATCACGCGCGGGATCATGCCCGACCGGTAGACGAGGTAGCCCATCGGCAGCAGCCACAGGCCGAAGAAGACCTGCGTCATGAGGTACCCGCTGTGGTGCAGGTCGAGCATGAGGAGCACGAGCGCGTCGGACCCCGCCGCGCCGAACGCGTTGGTGTAGGCGGCGTCGCTCGCGTGCAGCGCCTGGAACTGGTGGGCCAGGTTGAGGGCCATCATGGCGGCGGCGACCGCGATGAAGGCCACCATTGCCCGGGCGGCGTTGGCGTGCACGTGTTTGAGCAGCAGGTACAGGGCCATGGCCGTCAATAACCCGGTCACGGTGGTGACGAGGTCGGCCAGGACGCCGGCCCGGACAAGGCCGGCGTGGGTCGCGACGTTCCGTGCCGTCGTGGCGGCGTCGCCGGCCTGGTACACCGTGACCCGCACGATCTCCGCGAAGGCGCCGCCGATGCCGACCATGAGGTAGAGCAGTCCCGCGATACGGGCGAGGCGTTTAGGGGCGTGCATGGCTTCTCCTTGGTTTTGGGGTGTGACGGCCCGGGCCCGTGAGGCGATCTCCTCGCGCGCCGGGTGCGGTGGTAGGTGGCTAGCCCTGGAAGTCCGGGTACTGGAAGACGTCGTCGAGCGGCACCCCGAACACCCGGGCGATCTGGAACGCCACCTCCAGCGACGGTGAGTAGCGGCCCTGCTCGATGGCGATGACGGTCTGCCTGGTCACCCCGATGCGGTCGGCCAGCTGCGCCTGCGTCATCTCGCCGTGCGCGAACCGCAGGGCTCGGATCGAGTTCGTGACCTTCGTGGGCTTGACCATGGCTAGAAGCCCCGGCGGTACAAGACGATCTTCACGATCGACGAGGCGAGGGTGGCCAGGACAAACGCCAGGTACAGCGCGTTGGCGATCCAGAAGTGGGCGGCCTCCGCCATGGTCAGGGCCATCGGCACGATCGCCGCGATGCTCATGACGTAGTAACCGACGTACTCGCCCAGCCGGTGGATCTGCCGGTCGCGCTCGTCGGTCCGGTCGGCCTCCCTCGGCGAGGCGATGGCGGCCGCGATGCCGGCGACGATGCCCAAGCCGATCCCGGCACCGATGGCGGTGAGCATCGGCCGCACATAGGCGATCCGCGCGACGTCCGCTCCCGGCACCTTCGACAGGACGGTGACGAAGTAGACCGCGGAGACGCCGACGCTGACCACGACGTAGATCCACGAGCGTTTCTCTTCGGAGGACATGTCCCGCTCCAATGTAAAGAAACTTTTACATGGTCAAGGTAAAGCAGCGCAGACATGATGTCAAACATTTTTTACCATGACGTCCCGCGGGGAGGTCGAGGTCGACGCCGAGGTGGGTGTCGTAGGCGTCGGGGGTGAGGGTGATCTCGTCGGTGGCGTGGACATGCCGCGCCTGCGAGCCGCGGAGGAGCCCCCGGCGCCGGACTCGTGCCGGGTCGGCGGCGGGCGATGCCGGATGACCTCGGAGCCGAAGGTTCCAGAGGCCTGACATAGGGGTCAGCGGGGCTGGCAGGCCGGGCACCAGACGGTCGTGCGGCCGGCGACGCGGCGGCGGGACAGGGGGGTGCCGCAGCGTGGGCAGTGGCCGTGGGGGTCGTCGCGGGAGCCGGTGAGCCAGGTGGTACGCGGCGGCACACATTCGGCTTTGAGTGAATCGCCCAGGATCCGGCGCATCGCGCGGTACAGCGCGGCCTTGTCGTTCGTGTCCAGTTCCGTCACCGAGCGCAGGGGATGGATGCGGGCGCGCCAGCAGATCTCGTCGGCGAGCAGGTTGCCGAGACCGGCCAGGACGCTCTGGTCGGTCAGCACGGTCTTGAGCCGGCTCCGGCGGGCCGACAGCAACTCGTCGAAGCTGTCACGGGACACCTCGCGGGCGTCGGGGCCGAGGTCGGCGAGCGTCCGCTCGGCCTGGGACTCGTCAGCGGCCAGGTGGATGCCCTGGAGCTTGCGCATGTCGCGGAAGCGCAGTTCGCCGTCGTCGAACTCCCAGACGACGCGGTCGTGGCGGTGCCTGGGGTCGCCGGACGGGTGCCAGGACAGCGAACCCGTCATGCCGAAGTGCAGCATCAGCACCGGCCCGCCGGCAGGCGCGATCAGCCACTTGCCGTGCCGTCGCGGCTCCTCCAAGCGGTGCCCGCGCAGCGCGGCGCCCAGTTGGCGCGGGCCGACCTCGCGCAGGACCCCGGGGTCGTGCACGCGTACGGCCTTGATCGGCTCGCCGGTGTGCTCAGACAGCACGCGGCGGAACCCCTCCACGTCGGGAAGCTCCGGCATGGAGGTCTGTTGCCCTGGGCGGCGGCGTCCAATCCTGACCCGGACCGTTCGGGCGACCCGGCAGGCTCGCGGGGTCTCACTTGATCGGCACGTTGGGCACCTGGCCGTACGGGCCGGCGTCCAGGGTCAGGGTGGTCACGCCGTCCGGCGGGGGTGCGTAGTAGGCGTGGATCCGGTAGGGGACGTGCTCGGTCCACGCCTGGCCCCATTCGCCGGTGATCTCCTGGCTGGCGACGTAGGTGTAGCCGTCGGGCGCGTTGCCGTACTTGCCCACGCGTACGACGCGCTGGCGGCGGTTGGAGGCGGGGTCGATCCAGTGGAGCGCGCCGAACATGGAGCCCGGCTGGTCCCCGTCGTCGCGCGGGGTGAGGTTGTGCTCCCAGCCGCCGGTCTCGTTCGCGATCTCGTAGACGCCGACCATGAAGGCCCCGTCACGGTAGGGCCGGTGTACGCGCAGCAGCCAGCCGTCGGGGTGCTTCAACTCGGCGACGGGCTGACCGAGCCCCGCGTCCGCCTGGAACGGGGCCGGCCGGCCCGCTCCGCCGGGGACCGGTGCCGTGGTCGTGCCCGATGTCGGCGCTCCTGTGGTCGTCACCGTCTGCTTGATCCTGTAGGAGACCTCCACGCGCCGGTTCTTCGCGCTCGCCTTCTCATCGTCCGATCCGCCCTCCTCGGCGACGGGCTGGGTCTCCCCTTTTCCTTCGGCCTTGTACTGATAGTCGGTGCCGAGCGTCCGCGACAGATACGACCGCACCACCTCCGCACGCCGAAGCGACAGCCGGAGGTTGTAGGGGTCGTCGCCCTTGCTGTCGGTGTGCCCGGTGATGAGCACCGGCGGCTTGGACGGGTCGGCCCGCCGCCTGGTCTCCTCGGCCACGTCGTCGATGACCGCCCGTGCCTTGGCGGACAGGGTGGCCTTGTCGAACGCGAACAGCACGTCGGCGCGCAGCGCGATGGTCTCCTCGTCGGTGCCCGTCGATTTCTCCTGCGCGCCTTCCTCGACCGCGTACAGGTCCGAGTAGTCGGGCGCGGCACCGGCGGGCGGCGGGTCCGTGGTGAGCACGACCCTGGTGCCGGGCTCGTCGTCTCCGAAGGAGGTGGTCGGCCGGGGGGACGGGTCGGCGGGGACCTCGGCGTCGGTCACCGGGATGCCGGTCATCTCCCCGAACGAGCACGGCGGGATCACGGTGAGCTGTTCGACCGACGCCGGGATCGGGTCGTAGTAGTTCTCGGTCTCGTAGCGGATGTCTTTGTGGAACCAGCCGAACTGATCGAGCTCGGGGCTGCTCTTGGCCCGGTACAGCCGCCGCCCCACGGGGTCGAGCAGCCGGAACGCGGCGAAGTCGAGCCGGCCGAAGAAGTTCATGCCATGCCACTTGTCCACGCCGTTCAGGCTGAGCGCGAGCCGGAGCCGCGTGTGCCGCTGCTGCCGTTCGATCCCGATGACCTCGGCCTTGAAGGGGACGTCGTCGCCGCCGCTCTGGCAGCCGCCGGTGCGCTCGTACGCCTGCCGCGCCGGCGGAGCCTGCGACGTCTTCGTCGCGGGAGGCGGGGTGCCCTGTGTGGCGGGCGGGGTGTCGGCGCAGGCGGTGAGCAGGCCGAGCAGTACGGCGGCGAGGACGCGCGCTCTCACGATCACTCCAGAATCGCTTACTTGATCATCACATCAGCCGTACACGCCGCTGGATACGCGTGCTCTCAAGCGGGAACGGCTCTTGTGGCCGCCGGACGTGACAGATCCCTCGCCCTCGCACCTGCCGCGCCGTGGCCCGCCGGTTCCCACCGCTCGCGGTCCCGGGGAGTCAAGGCGTTCGTCATGTATACACGCGAAGGGGTCGCGCAGCAAGGGGCTGCGCGCGCCGCGGAGCGCCGGGCCGGCTCAGAGCTCGCCGAGCTCGCCGAGGGGCTTGCGCCAGTAGTTCTCGTCCGCGGCCGCGTCCCTGACGGCGGCGGATCGGTGTGGATCGACGGCGATGTGCATGATGTCGTTGAAGGTCCTGAACGCCGCGTCGTCCCCTGGCTGCATCAGGCAGCGGTGGATGCGGTGGTACCAGTACTTCTGCTCCTCCTCGATCCGGGGGAGGAGCTCCTCGCGGGTCAGGGTGCGGGCTTCCTCGATGGTGAGCCGTTCGAAGCTCGGCATGGGCCCATTGTGGCCCGCGCGGTCGGCGACGTGAAGGGCCCTCACGAGCCCCCTGGAGGCCCCGTGAAGGGCGCTCGGATGGTGGCGGGGCGGGGATCAGCGGCCGCGCAGGATCAGCCGGAGCAGCCGGCGCGGCCGTTTGCGGCGGAACGCGGCCCGCTCGTTGACCTGCGGGAACGGTACCTCCGGCACGGGTACGCCGAGGAACGCGCACAGCGGCCCCCACCCCTCCCCGACCTCGTACACCAGCAGCCGCTCGTCCTGGATCTCGGTCTTGACCTCGGCGATGTGCCGTTCGAAGACCTCGATGACGTGGTCGCGGTCGTCGATGCGGTCGTCGAAGACCCGTTCCAGCACGGTCGCCCTGGACATGCGCGGGTAGAGGGCGAAGTCGGGCTGCCGCCACGCCACCAGCCGGCGGATCACCCGGCGGTGCGGCGGCAGGCGGCGCCGGTTCTCCAGCGCGCTGCGGAAGATGGTGGCGCTGACGCTGTCGTACCAGCGGGCGGGGTCGCGGACGGTGAGGATGACCTTCGCGTCGGGATAGTGCCCGGCCAGCTCCCGCCAGTACGCCGCGGCGGGCCAGTCAAGCGCCGACTGGAAGCCCGAGAACAGCCGGTCCCAGTCGCGGGAGCGCCCCTCGCCGACGTCGAGCCACTGCCGCACCCGGTACGGCTCCGCGATGACCGCCGACATGTGGTAGCAGGGGCCGAATCCCAGGAGTTCGAGCGCCGCCCGCAGCGACGCCGTACCCGTACGGCCGAAACCCGCGCCGATCACTTTCACGTAGCACTCACCACGCCTCTGATGTGACTCTGATCTGGGCTGCCTAATGTCAGGGTGTATCCCATACGGCGTCGAATGCCCAGAGGAGCCGGCCATGCTCTTCCCGCACCCCCTGCTCGACGCGTTACGCGCCGCGCCCGCCGGCACCGCATTCGAGCACGGTGACAGGACCGTGTCCAGGGGCGAGCTGCTCGAGCTCATCAGGCGGCTGGCGAACGCGATGCGCGCGGCGGGGCTCGGCCCAGGCCGGGCGGTCGCGATCCGCACCTCCGTCACGCCGGAGGCGTTCGCCGCCCACATGGCCGCGCACGTGCTCGGCTGCCGGGTCGTGGGCGTCCGGCCCGGCTACCCGCCGGGACAACTCGCCCACGTGCTCGGAACGGGCCTCGACGCCGTCCTCGTGGACCCGGGGACCGCCACGCCCCAGCTGCTCGGGGCCGCCGGGACGGCGCTGTCGCTCGGGCCCTCGGAGAGCGCGGCAGACCTGCTGGCCCGCCCCGACGACGGCCGGCCGCTCACCGTGACCGCCCGCCCGGACGACGTGGCCGCGCTGACCTTCACCAGCGGAAGCACCGGCCGGCCCAAGGGCTGCGCGATCACCTACCGCGCGCTCGGCGCGCACTGGGCCTGGCAGCCGCGCGTGTGGTCGCCGGTCGCCGCCGCCTTCGCCGGGGACTTCGAGCGCTACCTGCTGTTCGGCACGCTGGCCAGCATGGTCGTCATGGAGTTCCTGGCCCCGTGCCTGCTGGGCGGCGGCACCGCGGTGATCCCGGAGGACGACGGGCGTCCCGTGTTCCCGTACGCGATCGAGCGGTACCGGATCACCGGCTCGATCATCACCGTGCCTCGGCTGTTCCAGATGCTCGACGTGCTGGACAAGGACGAGGTGGACGTCGGCAGCCTGCGCGCGCTGATGGTGTCGGGCTCGCCGATCGGCGTCCACCGGCTGGCGGCGGCCGCGGAGCGGCTCGGTCCCGTCGTGTACCAGGGCTACGGGCAGACCGAGGCGGGCAACGTCGCGATGCTCACGCCCGGTCACCTCGCCGCAGGCCAGGGGGTTGGCTCGGCGGGCCGGCCGCACCCGGGGGTGGAGATCAGCGTGCGCGACGAGGCCGGCGCGGAGCTGCCCACGGGACGTACAGGCGAGATCCACGTGCGGAGCCCGTACGTGATGGCGGGTTACTGGGGGGACGAGGCGGAGACCCGCGACGTCCTGCGGGACGGCTGGCTGCGCACCCGCGACCTCGGCCACGTGGACGGGGACGGCTTCCTCCACCTGGCGGGGAGGTCCCGCGACGTGATCATGGTCAACGCGATGGTCGTGTACGCCGGCCCGATCGAACGCGTCCTGACCGGCCACCCCGGCGTCGGCGAGGCGTACGTGGCCGGCGCTCCGGACGAGGGCACCGGCGAGGCCGTGCACGCGTTCGTCGTGCCCGTCGCCGGCCGCACACCGGGCCGCGGCGCCCTGGCCGCGCTGGTGCGGGCGGAACTCGGCGACGACAGCGTGCCGAAGACGATCACGATGGTGCCCGCCGTCCCGGTCTCCGCCGCCGGCAAGCCCGACAAACGCGCCCTGCTGGCCAGGCACCACGGCGCTCTCTGAGCAATTTCTGAGAATTCCCCGCCAACACTGTGGTTGCCCGTTCAACCACATCGCTGTGACGGAGGCCTCCGTGCCGGACAACACCCTGGACTACCTGGTGATCGGCGCCGGCCCGGCGGGACTGCAACTGGGGTACTTCCTGCACCGGGCGGGGCGGAAGTACCTCATCCTTGAGGCAGGTTCCGCGCCGAGCCAGTTCTTCCGCACCTTCCCGCGCCACCGCACGCTCATCTCGATCAACAAGAAGCACACCGGCTGGGACGACCCGGAGCTGAACCTCCGGATGGACTGGAACTCGCTGCTGTCGGACGACCCCGGCCTGCTGTTCACGCGCTACAGCGACCGGTACTTCCCGCACGCCGACGACCTGGTCCGCTACCTCACCGATTTCGCCCAGGGGCTGAACGTCGCCTACGACGCCCGCGTGGTCCGCGTCGACCGGCAGGACCTGTTCCGGGTCACCGACGAGAACGGGCGCACCTACCTCGCCCGCCGGGTCGTCGTCGCCACCGGCGTCACCCGCCCCAACGTGCCGCCGATCCCGGGCATCGAGACCGCCGACCTCTACGGCACCGCCTCCACCGACCCCGCCGACTACACCGGCCGGCGGGTGCTCGTCATCGGCAAGGGCAACTCCGCTTTCGAGACGGCCGGCAACCTGGTGGAGACCGCCGCGGTGATCCACGTCGCCGGGCCGAGGTCCGTACGCATGGCCTGGCGCACCCACTACGTCGGCCACCTGCGCGCGATCAACAACAACCTGCTCGACTCCTACCAGCTCAAGTCCCAGAACGCGCTGCTCGACGGCGACGTCAAGCGCATCGAGCGGCAGCCGGACGGGACGTACCTGGTCACGGTGGCCTTCGCCCGGGTGAACGAGGTCACCAAGGACATCCCGTACGACCGGGTGATCGTCTGCACCGGGTTCCGCTTCGACGCCTCGATCTTCGCCGACGCGTGCCGCCCCGACCTGGTGATCGACGGCAGGTTCCCGGCGATCAGCCCGGCGTACGAGTCGGTCAACGTGCCCGGCCTGTACTTCGCCGGGACGATCATGCAGTCACGCGACTTCAAGCGCGGCACCAGCGGGTTCATCCACGGCTTCAGGTACGCCGTCCGCTCCCTGCACCGGATCATGGAGTCCCGCCACCACGGCATGCCCTGGCCGGCCAGGGAGTTGCCCGCCGACCCCGGCGCGCTCGCGGCGGCCGTCATCGAGCGGGTCAACCGCACCTCGGCCCTGTGGCAGCAGTTCGGCCTGCTGGCCGACGTGATCGTTCTCGACGGCGGTGCCGCGCGGTACCTGGAGGAGGTGCCGTACGACCTGCAGGGACCGCCGATCGGCGACCACGGCCACTTCGCGATCACCCTGGAGTACGGCCCGGACCACGACAAGGTGGACCCCTTCGACATCGAGGTCGGCCGCATCAGCCAGAGCGACTCCGCCCGCGCCCACGAGGGCCACTACCTCCACCCCGTGGTCCGTCACCACCTGCCGGGAGAGCCGCCGGTCGCCCACCACGTCACCGAGAACCTGGAGAACGAGTGGAACTCCCAGGAGGTCCACGTCGAGCCGCTCCGGGCCTTCTTCGCCCGCCGTACCGCGGCGATCCCTGTCTGATGGGCGGGGTCTGATGGAGAGGTGGACCCTGCGCGAGTTCGAGGCCGCCGCCCGCGCCCGCCTCGACCCCGCGCACTACGACTACTTCGCCGGCGGGGCCGGTGACGAGGTCACGATGCGAGCCAACGAGGCCGCGTTCGGGCGGCTCGGGCTGCTGCCGAGGGTGCTGCGCGGCGTCACCAAACTCGAGACCGACGTCACGCTGCTCGGCAGCCACGCGGCCGTGCCGGTGCTGGTGGCGCCGACCGCGTTCCACCGGCTGGCCGACCCGGAGGGCGAGCGGGCCACCGCGCGGGCGGCCGCCGCCGCGGAGACCATCATGATCGTGAGCATGGCCGCGACGGTCGCGATCGAGGACGTGGCGGCCGCCGCGCCGGAGGCCGAGCTGTGGTTCCAGCTGTACGTCCAGCCGGACCTGGCCTTCACCGAGCGGCTCGTCCGCCGCGCCGAGTCGGCCGGCTGCAAGGCGCTGGTCGTCACGGCCGACTCGCCCGTCATGGGGCTGCGCGAGCGGGACCTGCGCAACGGCTTCGACGACCTGCCCGCGCACCTGTGCTGCGAGAACCTGCGCGACGGCGACCGGGTGCGGCCCGTCGTCATGTCGCCGGAACCGTCCTGGGAGCACCTCGGATTGCTCAGGGAGATGACCTCGCTGCCGATCGTGCTCAAAGGCGTCACACACCCCGCCGACGCCCGGCTCGCGCTCGGCCACGGCGTCGCCGCGATCATGGTCTCGAACCACGGCGGGCGCCAGCTCGACACCGTACCGGCCACGATCGAGCTGCTGCCGGAGATCGCGGCGGCGGTCGGCGGGGCCGTGCCCGTGCTGCTGGACGGCGGTGTCAGGCGCGGCACCGACGTGCTGAAGGCGCTGGCGCTCGGCGCGGTCGCGGTCGCGGTCGGCCGCCCGGTGCTCTGGGGCCTGGCCGCCGGCGGCGAGCGGGGTGTGGCCCGCGTGCTCGGCCTGCTGCGCGCCGAGGTCGAGCACGCGCTCACCCTGTGCGGCTGCGCGTCGGTCCACGAGCTCGAACCCGGCATGGTGCGCCGGCCATGCTGATCATCTTGGCGGCCGTCGTCGCCGTGCTGCTGAGCCTCCCGTGGTGGCTGCCCGCCCGCGTCGTGGCGCTGCGCGTACGCGTCTTCAACCGGGTCAACGGGAACGAGGGCATACCGGTCCCCGGCCCGCTGATCGGCGTCGACCGCTTCAGGGAGGTCTACTCCCACCCCGCCGCCGGCGGGCGGAGCGAGGGAGCCGCGCTGTCGGACCTGTTCTGGTACTGGCTGGCGCCCGGCCCCGAGATGCACCAGGAGCACCTGGAGGCGGGTGAGCGGTACGACGCCGTCGCCAGGACCACCCGGGCCCTGCTGGCCATGCCCCGCGCGGAGGCCGAGGACCTCACCCGCCGCTGCGTCGCGCGCACGATGGGGGAGACGCGCGGGCTGGTCCGGCTGCGGGACCTGATGATGCCGCTGTGGGCCGAGTTCTACTACGAGCTGGTGTTCGCCGAGCCGTGCCCGCGCGAGGCCCGCGACCTGATCGCCGGTAACGCGAACGACGTCGTCACCGCGCTCAAGTGCTGCGGCCTGCGGCACATGGAGCGCCGCCACCGGCTGACCCGCCACCTGCTCGGCCGCCTGTCACGGGTGCGGGTCCCGCTGCCGCCCGGGTTGTCGCCGCGCGAGCAGGCATACTATCTGCAGGGCGCCTTCTTCAACACGGCCGTCGTGCAGATGTCGGAGGCCATGGCCCACCTGCTGATGGTGCTCGCCCAGCACCCCGGCGTCCAGGACGACGCCCGTACGGCGGACGATCGCCACCTCGACCGGGTGATCGCCGAGACCATGCGGCTCTACCCGCTGTTCGGCGTCGCCCACCGCATCACCACCGGCGACATCCCACTCGACGAGCACACCACCATCCCGGCCGGCTCGGTGCTCTGTTTCGACTACCCCGCGTTCCACCGCTCCGGCTTCTCCGACCCGGACCGGTTCGATCCCGGCCGCTTCGAGCGGCCGGCCAAGGACCTCAACCACATCCCGTTCGGCATCGCCGCCAACCGCCCGTGCCCGGCCTGGCGGCTGGCGCCGATCACCATGCGCGTCGCGGCGCGGGAGATCCTCACCAGGTACGACCTGCGCTCCTCCGCCGCCCACACCAGGTCGATGCCCAACCGGGGACCCTGCCTGCTCATCCCGCGCGGCGCCACCGCGCGGGTCCTCCTGTACACGCGCGCAGCCCTCCTGTACATGCGGGCCCGCGACCGCTGGGAGGACGTCTGGCGCAGCCTCGTACAGCTCGTCCTCGGCAGCTACATGGTCTGGGACGCGCGCCGGCAGCGGCTGTGCGCGCACCACTTCGATCACTGAAGGTTCGATCACTGAAGGTTCGGCCACTGAGCGTTCGATCACTGAGCGGAGAATCGGCATGACTCTTCTGGTCCAGGTCACGGCTCCCGACCCGAACCTCGCCCTGATACTCAAGGTCCTGCCCGCCCTCGTGGTCATCCTGATCACGTCGGCGATCTGCGGGCGGCTGGCCCTCATGGTGATGCAGCCGCGCGTGCTCGGCGAGATGGTCGCCGGTGTGCTGCTGGGGCCGACGCTGTTCGGCTGGCTGTTCCCTGAGGTGCAGGCGGCGTTGTTCCCGCCCGAGGTCCGGCCGATCCTGTACGTACTCAGCACCATCGGCCTGACCCTGTACATGTTCCTGGTCGGCGCGGGCATCGACCACAGCGCCCAGAGCGGCGAGATGCGCAGGGCCTCCGCGCTGGCCGCCTCAGGCATCCTCCCGTCGCTGCTGCTCGGCTTCGGCTCCGGCCTCCTCCTGTACGACCTCCTCTCCCGCCCCGACGTCAGCCCGTTCCAGTTCGCCCTGTTCCTCGGCGGCGCGCTGTCGCTGACCGCGTTCCCGATGCTGGCCAGGATCCTGTACGAGCGCGGCCTGGAGCACTCCAGGGTCGGCAGGCTCACCCTGCTGGCCGCCTCCATCGACGACGCCCTGGCCTGGTGCATCCTCGCCGTCCTGTCGGCCATGCACCTCGGCGCAGGCGCGGCCGGCGCGCTGCCCACGATCGGGCTGACGGCGCTGTTCGCGATCGTCATGCTCAAGGTCGTCGCGCCGCTGCTGCGCCCGATGGGCCGGACCGTCGCCCGCACCGGAAAGCTGGGCGCCACCGGCATGTACGTCGTCATCCTCATCCCCCTCACGGCCGGCTGGCTGACGGACTGGATCGGCGTCTACGCCGTCTTCGGCGGCTTCTTCGCCGGCCTGGCCATGCCGCGCGACCCGGCGTTCCGCCAGATCCTGCACGGGCGCATGATGGAGGTCGTCTCCACGCTGCTGCTGCCGACGTTCTTCACCTTCTCGGGGCTGAACACGCAGCTCGGCGGCATCGCGGGCGGCACCATGCTGCTGGCGTTCGCGTTGATCCTGGCCGCCGGGTTCTGCGGCAAGTACTTCGGCTGCTCGCTGGCGATGCGGGCCATCGGGTTCGGCTGGCGGGAGTCGTACGCGGTGGGGGCGCTCATGAACGCCCGCGGCCTGATGATCCTCATCTTCATCAACATCGGCCTGGCTCAGGGCATGATCACGCAGGAGCTGTTCGCCATGCTCGTGCTCGTGGCCGTGATCACGACCGCGGGCGCCCTGCCGCTGTACAAGCTGGCGCTGCCCGAGCGCCTGGAGCGGGTCAGGAAGGCGGAGACCTCCGTGGAACTTCCACGAGAAGAGCAGGTCGCGCGGTCCAATTCGGGATGATCCCGCAGGTGGGCCGCTGTGTGCCGGCGTGCGATCAACGCAGTGGACCAGTGGACCTGGTAATTCGCGAAGGATGATGTGACCGTGGTCTGGTGGCTGGGACATCGGGTACGGCCGACCTGCTCTCCCGTCGGCTGCTGCTCATCGAGGATGACCGCGAACTCGGGCGCATGCTGGTCGACCTGTTCACCGAGCAGGGCTACTCCGTCGACCTGGCGTTGGAGGGGCAGCGGGGGCTGCACCTGGGGCTGTGCCACCCGTACGACGTGCTGATCGTCGACCGCGGCCTGCCCGCGCTCGACGGGATCGACCTGCTGCGGCGGCTGCGCAGGCAGGCCGTCACCGCGCCGGTGCTCATGCTGACCGCCTTCGGCGCGGTCGCCGACCGGGTCGCCGGCCTCGACGCAGGCGCGGAGGACTACCTGGTCAAGCCGTTCGACGTCGAGGAGCTGCTGGCCCGGGTGCGGGCGCTGCACCGCAGGAACCTGGACCAGGCCAGGCTGCTGCCCCTCGGCGAGGGCTGGCTGGACTCCGAGTCGCACCTCGTACGGCTGCCGAGCGGTGAGCAGGTGACGCTGTCGGGCCAGGAGTGCCGGCTGCTGAGCGCCCTGGCCGCCAGGCCGCGGCAGGTACACACCCGAAGGTCGCTGCGGCAGCGGGTCTTCGACGGCGCCAAGACGGAGTCGATCGTGGACACGTACGTCTACTACCTGCGCAGCAAGCTGGGAGCCGGGGTCGTGCGCACCGTGCGAGGTGTGGGCTACCGCCTGGGTTCGCTGTGAGCGGGGGGCCGCGGCCGGACGCCGAGCGGCGGCTGCTGACCAGGGCTCGCCGCCGGCTCACGGTCCAGGTGGCGGGCGCGATCTCGGTGCTCCTGGCGCTGGTCGCGATGCTGGTCTACTGCGCCATGCTGCACGAGCAGAGCGCCTCCGCCCGCCGCGAGCTGGCCGCCGCCGCCGAGCGTGCCCCGATCGCCCACCCGCCGCCGTGCGTGTGGCTGTACGAGCTGCGGCCCGATGGCACCGTACGGGCCTCGCCCGGCGCACCCCCTGCGCTTCCCGTCCGCGCAGCCCTCGCCGCCGCCGCCGAGGCCGCCGCCGCCACCGAGGCCGCCGCCGCCACCGAGGCCGGCGTCGGTGCCGACGCCGACGCCGGGGCGGGCGCGCCCCGGCTTGCCGAGGTCGAGGTCGCCGGGCACGCCTACCTTGTACGCACCCAGCAGCGCGGCGACACGACGATCCAGGCCGCGATGGACCTGCGTTACCAGGCCGCGGAACGCAGCAGGCTGCTCCGCACGCTGGCCTGGGCGGAGGTCGTCGGCCTGCTGGCCGCGCTGCTGGTCGGCCAGGTCGTCTCCCGGCGCGCGATCGGCCCGCTGGGCGAGGCGCTGGCCCGCCAGCGCCGCTTCGCCACCGACGTCAGCCACGAGCTGCGCACCCCGCTGACCCGGCTGCACACCCGCGCCCAGCTCCTGGCCCGGCGGCTGCGCGGCGGCACGGACCCCATCCTGCTCATCGACGAGGTGGACCAGCTGGTGACCGGCACCAAGCAGCTCGGCGAAGTGGTGGAGGACCTGCTGCGCTCGGCCCAGTACGAGCAGCTGCGCCGGCCGTTCGGCCCGGTGGACCTGGCCGCGCTGGCCGCGGAGCTGGCGGTGGCCGAGGGCGTCAGGGCGGCGGCCAGGGGCGTGACCATCGAGGTCCGCTGCGAGGGGCCGGTCGACCACGTCGTGAGCGGCGTCGAGTCCGCGCTGCGCCGGGTGATCTCGGCCCTCCTGGACAACGCGCTCGGCCACACTGGCGTCGGCGGTCACATCTGGGTGACCCTGTCCAGCGCTCCGGGATCGGTCCGGCTCACGGTCCGCGACGACGGCACGGGCCTGGACCCCGGCGACACCGAGCGGCTCTTCGCCAGGTTCGTGGGTGGGGGGTTCGGGCTGGGGCTGGCGCTCGTACGGGAGGTGGTGGACGGCCACGGCGGCACGATCACGGCGGACGGCCGCCCAGGGGACGGC
>NZ_JADOGI010000017.1 GCF_015645445.1 Nonomuraea cypriaca
GTTTTCCGGACCGTCGTCTTCACAAACATGATCTCTAGACGATAGCGGCAAATCCCTGTGATATGCACACCGTTGACCACTGACCGCGTCTCTAGGCCATTCCATCGCCATAAGCTCGATCTAACCCGTTGACCTGCACCTTCATCCCATCACCGTCTCTAGATGGCCGGAATTACGTCGAACGCAGGTAAGAGGCCCTCCCTGCTCGGCCAGGAGCGGGGTTCGCACGAGGAACCCCAGGAAGAGCGGGACGAAAATCAAGAGCGTCAGTACGCCGTAGATGCGCAGAAACCAGGCAAAAGCGGTGATCCTTCGGGGCTGGACGTCGAGGGTGTCCATCATCGTCTCCTTGTTGATCTTCCGGTACGCGGATTCAGCTGAGGGCTGGTCCGAGAGTACGACCATATAGTCGCAAAAAACAACCAAACAGCCGAACTTTCGGACCTGCGCTGGTACGGTGGGTGTCATGGCAGGCAAGCGGAAGTACGACGACGGCTGCGCGGTGGCCCACGGCCTCGACCTGATCGGCGAGCGCTGGGCCCTGCTGGTGGTGCGTGAGCTGCTGCTCGGCCCCAAACGCTTCACCGACCTGCGCGCCGGCCTGCCCGGCGCCAGCGCCGACGTACTGACACAGCGGCTACGCGAACTGCAGGAGGCCGGAGTCGTGCGACGCCGCAGACTCCGCCCGCCCGCCGGCTCCTGGATCTACGAGCTGACGGAATGGGGGGCGCAGCTAGAGCCGATCGTCACCCAACTCGGCCGCTGGAGCGCCCGCTCACCCACGATGCGCCACGACGCGGAGATCGGCGCCGACTCGCTCATCCTGTCCCTGCGGGCGCTGTTCGACCCGCAGGCGGCACGCGGGCTCACCACCACCATCGGACTCAGAATCGGCGAGGCGGTCTTCCGCGTGGACATCGCCGACGGCCGGATCGAGCTCGCCCGCGACGAGGCGGACCGGGCCGACACGACCATCACCGGCGACGCGCGCGCCCTCGCCGCGCTCCTCAGGAACACGCGCACGCTCGACGACGTCCTGGGGACCGCGGAGCTGTCCGTCGACGGCCCCGCGGACCTCGTCGAACGCTTCCTCGCAGCCTTCCCGCTACCCCAGCCCGCCCCGCTGGAGCAGGCACACGACCCCGCCTAGCGCCACGCATTGACGACTGTTTACCAATTGGTTAGTTTTCATACTGCTCGGTTAATCGAATCGAGGAGTGACCCTCGTGATCACAGTGGAGAACCTGACCAAGCGGTTCGGAGCGGTGACCGCAGTGCAGGAGCTGAGCTTTGACGTTCCCGCTGGGGTCGTGACCGGGTTCATCGGGCCGAACGGCGCCGGGAAGTCGACGACACTGCGTGTGATCCTCGGGCTCGACCGGCCGACATCGGGGCGGGCGCTGGTGAACGGTGTTGAGTACGCTCGGTTGACCGCGCCCGCTCGTGAGATCGGAGCGGTGCTCGATCCGCACGCTGTTCACCCTGGCCGCACCGCGCGGGATCAGTTGCGCTGGGCGGCGACGGCCGCGGGTGTGTCCACGGCTCGCATCGCCACGCTGCTCGATCAGGTGGGCCTGGCGCACGCGGGCTCGCGCAAGATCGGGGCATTGTCGCTGGGGATGCGGCAACGGCTCGCGATCGCGGTGGGATTTCTCGGGGAGCCGGGGATTCTCGTCCTGGACGAGCCGCTGAACGGCCTGGACCCCGAGGGCATCGTCTGGCTCCGTACGTTGCTGAAGAACCATGCCGCACGCGGTGGGACGGTGCTCATTTCCAGCCATCTGCTCAACGAGTTGGAGGAGACCGCCGACCGGGTGGTGCTCATCGCGGCCGGCCGCCTGGTCGCGAACCTGACCATGGCCGAGCTCACCGCGCGTACGTCCGGCGCGACCCGCGTCGTGACCGATGACGGCGTGAGATTCGCCGAGACGCTGGAACGTGCGGGGGCGACAGTGCATCCGGGGGCGGACGGCGCGCTGCAAGTGAACGGTATCGACTCCCGCGCGATCGGGCGGATCGCCTTCGAACACGGGGTAGCGCTCGTGGAGCTCACCCCCATGCGCGGCGGGCTCGAACAGACCTTCCTGCGACTCACCAACGGGATGGAGCCGGCCACATGACGACCCGGACAGCACCTGACGACAACCAGGCCGGCCGTTCGGAGAAAAGCCCCAGTGCGATCGCGGCCGAGGCGATCAAGCTATGGTCGCTGCCGACGCAGCGGGCTCTCATAGTGGTCGCGGTGGGACTCGCGGCCGTGACGGCGGCACTCTTCTACCTCACCCTCCCCGTCACGCAGGGTCGCACGCTGGCGCAACTGGCCCCTGGCGAGATCTTTGGCGCGGGCATCTTCGGCGTGGACGCCGCGGCATTCGCCGTCATCGTGGTCGCGGCCATCCACGTCGGCTCGGAGTACTCGACCGGAGCCATCTACACAACACTGACGCTCACCCCGTCCAGGTGGCGAATCCTGGCCGGCAAGCTCGTCACCGTAGGGCTCACCGCGCTCGCCGTCGGCATCCTCGCCGCCGTCGTGTGCGTTCTGGCGGCGGTCATCGCCGGCGCGACTGCCGGGATGGACGCGGGCTTGCTGCTCACCGGAGCAAGCCTGCGGTTGGCGGCAGGGTCGGTCGCAATGCCGGTGCTGTACGCCGTCCTCGCCGCGGCGGGGGCGTTCGTGTTCCGCAGCACAGCGCTCGGGATCGTGACACCGCTGACCGTGCTGATGGTGGGCGGGATTTCAGGCTTTTTCGGGGACACGGTCAGCTCAGTCGTGACTCCGCTGATGCCCGTCTCCGCCATCCACAGCCTCGCCGGCAGCGCCACCGGGCACGAGGGGATCGGACTCTTGGGCGCCTTCATGTCGCTCATCGCCTGGATCGGGATCGCGGCCGGCGCCGCGGCATGGCGACTGCATGGGAAAGATGCCTAGCATCAGGCACGTGGAAAGAGCATCGTGAGTCAAACAAGACGGCGGCGCGGCGATGGAGAGTTCACCTTCACGGAGGCCGCCAGGCGGGAACAGATCATCGGCCTCACGATCGATCTGATCGCCGAGCACGGCCTCGCCCGCACCACCCTGGCGCGGATCGCGGAGGCGGTGGGGGTCTCCAACGCGGCAGTGCTGTATTTCTTCGGCTCCAAGAACGCCGTGATTCAGGAGGCGGTCCAGCGCGTGCTCACGGGCGTGGTCGACGCCATCGCAGCGGCGATCGCCGAGGCATCCACCGCCCGCGAGGGAATCGACGCGTATGTACGCGCCCTCGTCGGGCACATGGCCGCGCATCCGACGCACGTACGGGTGGTCATCGAGATGCTCACCAGCGATATCCCTGTCGCCTCCGAAGCGCTCACGGAGGCCGGCTCACGCCAGCCACCGCGGTGGCGGCCGCTCGCCGACCTCATCGAACGCGCCCAACTCGACGGTGACCTGCGCGCCCTCGACGCCCGCACCACCGCGATCGCACTGAGCGGCGCCATCGACGCCGTCTTCGCCGAGTCGCTCACCGATCCCGACTACGACCTGACCGCCGCCGTCGACACGCTCCTGGACCTGTTCGACCGTGCCACCTCACGCGATCCATGCCGGCAGGACGATCGTGCGCGAGAGTGACGATGTGGCCTCTAAGCGGGCAGCTCCCAGCTGAGCCCACGCTCCGCCCCCGAAATCCCGAGATCTACAGATGTAGTACCGGGCGGGCGCATGGTTCAGAACAATTTTGGCTGATGATCTCGGCGGGTCTTCGTGATGTCCTGTTGCGGTCGCCGGGGAGACATCAGGAGGTCATCGTCATGGCTCGTCGCCACACTCTTCTGCGTAGCGGCACGGTCCTCTCGGCGAGACCGCCCGCGTGGGGAAATCCTTGTCCCACCGTCACCTCGCCCTCCCTGGGGTGCCTGGGCCTGTCCGATGGGTACGGTCCCACCGACGACGAACAGGGCGTGCGCACCATCCACGCCTACCTCGATGCCGGTGGCTCCCTTCTCGACACCGGCGATTTCTACGGCTCCGGCCACAACGAATGGCTGATCCGTCAGGCGCTAAGCGGTTGTGACCGGGAGGACGTCGTCTTCCCGGTCGAGTGTGGGCTTGGCCAAGGAATTCGGATACGACAAAACAATGCCGAGGCGAAATTGCGTCGTCGGTCATTCGAGGAAAACCATCACAATCAGTAGATAGCGATCGTCGCTATCTACCACTAATTTCTGGAGGCTATATGCTGGTTCGCAAGGCCCTGGTCATGCTCGGGTGCGTGGCAGCGATCGGAATGGCGGGTGCGGGTACGGCTTCGGCGGCTGCCGCGGAAGCAGTGTACGTCGACACATACAACAGCCAGGCTGAATGCGGAAAGGTAGGAAAAGCCTGGACTGGATTGTTGTGGAAAGGCTTCGGTTGCGAGAATTGGGACCACGACGGGACATGGGAGCTGTGGGTTACGCCCAGGAGTTGATCGCGGACAGTTGACCCGGCAGGTTCGTGATCGTGCCGCCGGCCGAGTCTGAAGATGGGGAAAGCGCCTTCGCCGTATGGGAAACTGGCCTATTTCAGAGTCCAGGTTTACTGAGCGGGAAGGTGCTTTCTTGGGCCAAGCCGATCCTGGTCCGCGCCGACGTGGGCCGCGAGATGGCCACCGGCTCGGTAGCGTCTTCGGGCGTGACGCCGTCCGCAGCTCAGGCGGGCAGTTCCCAGCTGGGCCCATCCTGGTCACCGAGCCATACCCACTGCCTCTCGCGCGTCACCGTGAGGCCGAAGCCGGATTGGTGGGGTCGGCCCGCTTTCTGCGAGATCTCGATGGCCGTTTCGATCTCATCCCACAGTCTGACCCGCCCATGCTGGTGCACCGTCCACCCGCCTGCGGGGTCTGGGCTGGCGTCGGCTCGTGAGCCGGTGCCGACATCGATGAGGAACGTGGTATCGGCGTTCCAGGAATGCTGTGCCTGGGGAACGGCAAGCTGGGCGACCCACGCGGCTGCCTGGTTGTCCTGGAGAAGCGACGGATCGATCCTGCTCCCGCGCGAGTCCCCGATGCCTTCCACCATCGGGGGACGCGGAGGCGGCAGGTGGGATCGAGCGGTCATGAAGTACAGGTCGTCTTTCAGGAAACGACCACTCGCGGTGCCGTCGTGGTCCACGCTGAGGTGAGCGAACGCGACCCCGCCCATCCATCCCCCCATCGGGGCCGTAATGGTTCCGCCTGTGCGAACTTGCCGCGTCCAGGCCAGGGGGATGGTGCGAACCGAGCAGGTTGCGATGAGGCGATCGTATTCGGCGTTCTCGGCGTATCCGTACAGCCAGGCCGGGCGAGGTGGACGACGACCTGGGATCCCGGTCACAATGCCTGTTGCGTCTTCGGCCAGGATGCCGGCCACCAGGGTTACCCACGTCTCATTGGCGTAGGCCAGGGCCAGCCAATCGTCCGTGCTCATATCGGCGCGCCGCACCGGCGTCCACAGGTCGCCTCGGGTTTGGTCGGGCAGGTAGACGGCGTTTCCCAGGAACCGCTCGCGAGGAACCACTTCCAGTGCCTTCCGCCAACCGGCTGATTCGATTTCATCCGCCAGTAGAAGGCGAGGCCGTGCGGCCGTGTTGCTCATGGCCGCCATCCTTCCAGTAGTACGTGAGCGAAGGCGTGTGCTATCGCTTCGGTGTTAGTGCCTTCTTAGGCGAAGTCAAACAGGCAAATTCAATACCGATGATGTCGAGATAGGTGAATAGGGCCTTCGTGATCGCTTGGGGCTTGTTTGCGGCAAAACAAACAAAACGCATCGATAGCAGCAATAGCAAAGCCCCCAACACTACGTCAGGGGCTTTATGTGGTGTTAGAAGTCGAATTCGCCCTTCTTTGCGCCGTCGATGAAGGCGTCCCAGACTTCGGGGCGGACAACGAACGGGGCCTTCTCGGGGGCTTCGGAGTCACGGATGCCGACGCGCCCGCCGGACAGGGGTGCAACTTCCAGACAGTTGCCGCCGTTCGAGCCCGTCTTCGTGGCCCTACGCCAAGCGGCGTTGGCCAGCTCGTCGAACTGCTCGTCGCTCATTGCTCATACCTCACAATCGTCTCTTTGAGCAGGTCCCTGGTGACGTGCACGGGATGCGCCCATGCACGAATAGTGTCATATCTGAGGCTAATTGCCTCTACCTCCTCCACGCGATCGGTTACCTGCCCGTTGCTGGCCGTCTCCAGATAGGCGGCGTCAGGCGCGCCGGGTACGTGTGCGATAGCGAACCCGCCCAGCAGGCCGCAGTTCATTCCTACCGATAGGGGGACAACCTGGATCGTGATTTTGTCCATCAGTGTGAGCAGATACGTGAGCTGCTCGTGCATAACGGCCGCACCCTCGACGGAGCGATGCAGGACCCCTTCGTCGATCACGAATTGCACCGTAGGTGGGTTCGGCCGGCTAAAGATCGACTGGCGGCAGAGCCGAGACTTCAGCGCTTCCTCTACTTTCTCCTTCGTCGCGCCCGGTTCCGCGCGCAGGACAGCGCGAGCGTATTGCTCGGTCTGGAGGATTCCAGGGACGAGCAGCGGTTCCCAGAAGCGCAGCAGGCGGGCCGCTGACTCGATCTTCGGCCACTGCCTGAACCACCTCGGCGGCGCCTTGGGATTGATCTCTTTCCAGAGGGCGACCAGTTCGCCCTTCAGGCCGAAGACGCCCTCGGCGGCGGTAACGGCCTCCTCTGGGACGGGTCGCTTCGCTCGTTCCCAGTAGCCGATCATGGTTCCGGAGTAGCCGAGCCTGTTTCCGAGCCCGTCGAGGGACCAGCCCTCGGCATGGCGCAGTCTGCGTAGCTCAGCACCGAAGACGGCTTCTGGCGACACGTCAGAGGGAATGTTCAGCTCGGCTGACATCTCGGCTCCGCTCGTGGGGCAACGGGAGTTGCGGAGCACCACAACAACAGCCGAAACAGGACTGCTTGGACTCGTTGTGGTGACTCCATCACCGAACGTAGCTGGTAGTGGTCATTCTTGGAATGCCTTTCCGGCAACAAACGAGTGCGGCCCATGAGCGTAGAACAGGACAATTCCCTTTCTTGCTGCGGGCGCGGGTTGCATTCCGGACAGAAACACGGTTGGTGATAGGCAATGACTCGCAAACTGATCGAAACGCCACAAATAAGCCAAGCCCGCGAACCGATCCATCACAAGGTCGCGGCTGCGCATGAGAAGGCGCTGTCCGAGATTCGGGCGTTGCTGGCCGCACGGGGGATTCACAGCTGCGTCGTCGAATGGCTCAAGCTCACGCTGCACTCCGGGGACTTCGCCGCATCCGCTTCCAGCAGTCTGGAGCGGTACGAGCCGGAGCTCCTGGTCTTCGTGCCTCAGGGGCGGCGAGTGGCCACCGTACGCGTAGTGTCGCGGTCGGGCGCGTACGTCGTCGAAGTGGCTCAGGTCGGGGAGGGTGGCGCCGTGACGCCGGACCAGTGGCACACCGTCCCGTCAGGCGATCCGGAGCAGGTCGCTGTTCTGATCCCCGGTTATCTCTCCAGCATGTGACTGCTCACGGTTTGACCCGAAAGTCGCACCATCGTCACAGGGTGCTGTTGTATCGTGCTTGCCGTCGATTTGTCGCGTTTTACGTGGTGGCTGAGCTCGCCACCGCGGACTTCGAGGCCGTCGCGGGGGACCGACCAGGGGTGATGAGGGTTTGGGCGCGTGCCGCGCGAGGGGGCCGATCGACCGACGATTGGAGCAATGTGCGTAGAAGGTTTTCTCTGCTCGCCGGCGCCTTCGTGGCGGTGGCGGTGCTGTTACCCGTCTCGCCGGCCGCCGCTGGGGCCGTAAACGGAAACGAGAACGAAGCGGCCGTGGCCATGGATGAAGGGGAGAAGTGGGGCGGTATCGAGTGGGCGCCCTGTGAGGAGGAGCCGGCCGCAGACTGCGGCAAGCTGACCGTACCGATCGACTGGTCCAGGCCGTGGGGGCCCACCGTCGACATCGCCGTAGCCCGGCGCAAGGCCACCGACCCCGCTGCCCGCGTCGGATCGCTGGTGATCAATCCCGGCGGACCGGGTGGGTCCGGCGTGGAGGCCGCGTACGGCGCCCCCGGGTTCTTCACCGAGGAGCTCCAGCGGCGGTTCGACATCGTGGGGTTCGACCCGCGGGGCGTCGGCCGCAGTAACCCGGTGATCTGCTCGGCGTCCGTGTACAACCAGATGCCGGCCACCGTCATGACCAGCCAGGCCGACTTCGACGCCTGGAACACCTTCACCAAGAAGCTGCACCAGGACTGCCGGGAGCGTACCGGCCCCCTCTACGACCACGTCGACTCGGTCGACGTCGCCCGTGACCTGGACGCCCTCCGCGCCGCGCTCGGCGAGCGCAGGCTCACCTTCTACGGGATCTCGTACGGCACGCTGATCGGCCAGATGTACGCCGAGCTGTTCCCGCACCGGATCCGCGCCATGGCGCTGGACAGCAACATGGACCACAGCCTCGGCGTCAAGGCGTTCCTCGACACCGAGGCCGCCGCCGTCGAGGACGCCTTCGACGAGTTCGTCGCCTGGTGTGAGGCGGATGAGACCTGTCCCCTGCATGGTCGTGACGTCCGGGAGCTGTGGGAGCGGCTGCTCGCGAAGGCGCGGGCCGGCGAGCTGTACTACCCGGGCGTCCCTGATCGTCCGATGACCGAGGCGCAGGTCCTCTGGCAGGGCGTGCTGGGCAACGAGGGGCCCGCCTGGCAGCTGCTGAGCGAGATGCTCATCGCCCTGGACGGCGGGCCGGTCCCGTCGGAGATGCCTCCGCTGCCCGGCAGGCAGCCCGTGACGGGGGAGGTCGCCTACCTGCCGACCGTGATCCTCTGCCAGGACTACAACCTTCGCGTACGCGACTACGAGGAGTACGCCGCGCTCCTGCGCAGCTCCGCGGCCCTCGCCCCCGACATGCGGTACAACCCGATGCCGATCGAGGACCTGCCCATCTGCCTCAACCACCGCACCACCAACCCGCAGCACCACCTGCGGTACAGGGGCAGTGCTCCGCTGCTGCTGGGCAACTCGTTGCACGACCCGTCCACCCCGTACGGCTGGTCCGCCAACGTGGCCCGCCAGCTCGGCCCCAAGGCGGTGCTGCTCACCTACGAGGGATGGGGACACCGCATCTACGGCAAGGACGAGTGCAGTACGGTTCCCATCGACAACTACCTGATCTCGCTGGTCGTGCCCCCGCACGGCTTCCGCTGCCCGGTAGGCGGCAGAGTCGAGACCACACTCAAGCGGCAGGCTGGGGTGTGGCCGACGGACTCGCTCTCCTGGGGCGGTTCGGTCCCGGCCTTCGCCGGCCACTGAGACCGGCCACTGAGACCGGCCACTGAGACCGGCCACTGAGAGAGGCGGCTGAGAGAGGCGGCTGAGAGAGGCGTGAGCCGGGCGGCGGCCCGGCTCACGCCTTCGGCTTGCGCCCGACGCCCGCGTAGAACGACCTGGAATGCCAGGCGGGAGAGGGTGAAGGACCAGGTCAGAGGTCTGTGAATCTTGAAATACCGTAATCGCGACCATGAACGGTCCGGCGGTCCTAAGATCCCAACCGTGTCGCTCGATCCGAACACACCGAACCTCGCCCGCATGTACGACTACATGCTCGGCGGCAAGGACAACCTCCCCGTGGACCGGGTGGCCGTCGACCAGCTCGCCCAGCACATTCCGGCGGCCACGCCGCTGGCCAGGGCCAATCGCGCGTTCCTCCAGCGCGCCGTGCGCCACCTGGCGGCGGCCGGTGTCCGGCAGTTCCTTGACCTGGGCAGCGGCCTGCCCACGCAGGGCAACGTGCACGAGGTCGTCCGCGACGTGGCGCCCGGCGCCAAGGTGGTCTACGTCGACCACGACCCGGTCGTCGCCGCGCACGCCGCGACGCTGCTGCAGGGGGAGGAACGGGTCCGGTTCGTCCGCGCCGACCTGCTGTGCCCGGCCGAGCTGCTGGCCGCTCCCGAGGTCTCGGACTTCCTCGACCTGGCCGAGCCGGTCGGTGTGTCGCTCGTGTCGATACTGCACTTCGTCCCCGACGCCGGCGACCCGGCGGCGATGGTCGCGATCCTGCGAGACGCGGTGGCGCCCGGCAGCCACCTCGCGCTCACCCACGCGGTCTCCACACTCGGCCGGGGCGACACGAAGCCGAGTGCGAGGGAAGCTGCGAAGGGCGCCGGGGAGGCGAGTGCGGAGGAGGGCACCGAAGGGGAGGAGGAGGGGGCGAAGACGGTCTATCGGGGCTCGTCCGCCGGTGGGGCGACGGGCCGGTCCCTGGCGGAGATCCGGGGGTTCTTCGGCGACTTCGAGCTGGTCGAGCCGGGGCTCGTCCAGGCCGCCGACTGGCGGCCCGACGGTTCGGCCGGGCACGTCACCCTGCCGGGCTACCTGCTGGCGGGCGTCGCAAAGAAGACCTTGCTGTAGAAATCTCCCGGTAGGAGGGGAAGACGTCCCGGTAGAAGCGGGCGGCAAAGGTACCTTTAAGCCATCTGGCGCACCCCCTACGTAATCGGATACGTACGGACAGTTACTATGGCCAGGATCGTGCATGTACGCATCGTGCGGGCGCTGCCCCGGAGCGAGCGGTTCCGAGTCCTTGGCCCGCACGGTCGCAACTGCTCCAGGGGGGCTGGAAATGACCGATGAAACCCGGGCCGACAGGACAGAGACCACTGAGCTGGGCACGGAGGCCGAAACCGTACTGCTGCACGCCCAGGACGACCCGGTGGCCTCGGCGGCTGTGGACGCGGCCGTCGAGACCGAGTTGCTGGAGGCCGGCGACTTCGCGACGCGCGCGGCCGTGGAGGCGGAGTGGCTGGCGGCCAAGAGGGAGAGCGACCGCCAGATCGGCGAGCTCGACCCGACGGACCAGGACCGCGTACGCCGGCTCCAGCGTGAGCTGCGTGCCCTGGGCGTCGACGTCTGGCCGGTGGCCAGGTGGTGGGGCTTCGAGATCCACATGAACGAGGCCGGCGCGCTCCGGGCCGCCGAGGTCGCGGACAAGCTGGGCGAGGTCTCGGGCACGGTGCTCGGCGCCTGGCTTGCGCCGATCGTCGAATGGTCGGTGCGCAACAAGTCCGGCTGGATCACCACGATCGCCCGCCCGTACGGCGTCAAGCTGGTCTCCCCCTGGACCGCGCCCGCCACGGTCGTCCCGGCGCGCCCGGCGGGCACGGCAGTGGGTGACTCCAGGCTGTACTGGACGGTGTTCGAGCCAGGCGAGGGCTGGAGCCCGGACCAGCGGTTCGTCGACCACTTCAGCGTGTCGGGCCCGGCCGTCGCCGAATTCCAGGACCGGCTGTACATCGCCCACCGCGGCACCGCCGACGACTCCAGCCTGTGGTGGACGGTCTACGACGCGGAGGAGGGCTGGAGCGAGGCCCAGAAGTTCCCGAAGCACTTCAGTGACGCGGGGCCGGCGCTGGCCGCGTACGACGGTCAGCTCTACTGCGTGCACCGGGGCAACGGCGGCGACGGGAGCCTGTGGTGGACCCGGTGGGACGGCTCCCGCTGGACGCCCGACGCCAAGCTGCCCAAGCACTCCACCGGCACCAGCCCGGCGCTGGCCGCGTACGACGGTCAGCTCTACTGCGTGCACCGCGGCAACGGCGACGACGCCGCCCTGTGGTGGACCCGCTGGGACGGCAAGAGCTGGAGCGCCGACCAGAGGTTCCCGAACCACACCACCGCCGCGAACCCGGCGCTGGCGTCCTACCGCGGCCACCTCTACTGCGTGCACCGCGGCAACGGCGACGACGCCGCCCTGTGGTGGACCCGCTGGGACGGCAAGTCCTGGAGCGCCGACCAGAGGCTGCCCGGCCATCTCGCCACCGGGGGCCCGGCCCTGACCGTCTACAAGGACCGGCTCTACTGCGTACACCGCGGCGGCTCCGACCAGAGCCTGTGGTGGGCCTGCTTCGACGGCTCCACCTGGAGCGGCGACGAGCGGCTGCCCGACCACTACAGCGCCGAGAGCCCGGCCGCGATCGCCTTCCGCGACAAGAACGCCACCCGCGACCAGCTCCTGTGCCTGCACCGGGGCACCCGCTGAAACGGCAAGTGCCGGCTCGCACGCGAGCCGGCACTTGATCGTTCGTCAGCCTCACCAACCGGCCAACTGCTCCACGAACCACTCGGCCAGCGTCTTGGACACGGCGCTGTGCGGCTGGTTGCCCGGGTCGCAGCAGAACGCGTCGAGCAGCGTCTCGTCCTTGGGCAGGTCGCTCAGGTCGGCGTAAAGGTCCGACTGCCACTTGCGCGGGTCCCTGGCCAGCGCGGCCGCGCTCACCGACGGGACGAAGCAGGTGTTGCGGAACCGGTCCTGGATGGGCAGCCCCATCGCGTCGGCGATCCTGCTGAACGAGTCCAGCGTGCCACCGGGCGCCCCGTCGAACCCGGCCACGTGCGAGGTCGCGCTCGACCAGATCGGTTCGCCGGTGAGACGGATCTCACCGATGTTCCTGCGCTCGCCCAGATCCGGCTGGATCCGTACGGTGAGCTCCAGCGGGCCCTCGTTCAGGTCGAACACCGGCGTGCCAGGCGGCAGGTCCTCTCCCGTGCCGTCGCCGGTGCCGTTGACCAGGCCCAGCTTGTACGGGCGCATCGGGAACCAGCCGATCCGCTGCAGGTCCTCCAGGAAGTCGTTGCGCAGGTCGCTGGAGGTGGTCACCTGACCCGAGTAGTTCTCGTTCGGAACCCAGCCCCACAGGAGCTGCTGCGCGGCCGGGCTGCGGATCAGGTCGGCCTGGCCCGGCTTGCCCGGGTTGGGTGTCAGCGACTCCTGCAGGTAGGCGAGCTGCTGGAGCACGAGCGGGATCCAGGCGCCGAGGTGCGGGGTGTCCCAGGAGAAGTACTTGTCCGTCTGGTGGTCGTCGCCGTCGCTCTCCATGCGGGCCAGCGCGTACCTGGTGATCATGCCACCCATGCTGACGCCGCCGACGACCAGCGGGTTGTCGCCTTCCCGGTCGGTGATGGCCCGCCGCACACAGCTGACCGCCACCGCCGCGTTGGCCTGGATGAAGGTGTGCCGCTGGTCGAAGCCGAGCAGCACCACGTCGATGCCCATCATCCTGAGCTGGTCCAGGAGTCCGGGCGTGCCCTTCTCGTAGGCCGCGTTGAGGTGCTGCCACAGCTCGTCCAGGTCGCTCGGCCCGTAGTTGAAGCCGTCGGCCAGGATCAGCGGCCTGACCAGCGCCGAGTGGCCGTCGGCCAGGTAGACGCCGGCCCGGCCGGTGGCCGTGTGGCCCTGGTGCGGCTGGTCGCCCACCAGGTCCCACACGCGGTCGGGGGCGGCCGCCCTGCGATGGCGGGCCGGCGGGGTCGCGAACCAGACCCCCTGGTCGCCCAGCGTGTTCGCGATCCGCTGGGCCTGGTCGGGACTGAGGCCGCGCTCGACGGCCCTGGCTATGGCATTGACGTCGATCCTCGGTTCCTGAGCCATTGCTCGATCCTCTCCTCGGGCCCGCGCGCGGGGCCACTGACCACACTCTATGGTTACTGAGCGTGATATATCGAGCACAAAAGGTAGTGTTGCCGCAGGTCACGGACCTGATCGGGGCGCGCAGGGAAAGTCAGTCGAAGAGCTTGTCCGGCGTGATCGGCAGGTCCCTGATCCGCTTGCCGGTGGCGTTGCGGACGGCGTTGGCGATCGCGGCCGCGCTGCCCACGCTGCTGAGCTCGCCGATGCCGCGTACCCCGGCCTCGTTGTAGTTGGTGTCCGGATAATTCAGGAAATGTACGTCGATTGGGGGATGTCGGCGTTGATGGGGACGAGGTAGTCGGCGAAGTTGGCGTTGGCGTACCGGCCGGTGGACGGCTCCAGGTGGGCGTCCTCCAGCAGCGCCTGGCCCAGGCTCATGACGATGCCGCCGACGATCTGGCTGCGCGCGGTCTTCGGGTTCACGATGGCGCCGGCGTCGACCACCGCGGTCATGCGGGAGAGCACCGCCTCGCCGGTCCACCGGTTGACCCTGACCTCGCAGAAGTACGCCGCGTACGACGCGAACTTGTACCGCGTGGTCTCCGGCTTCAGCGTGGCGGAGGCGGTGACGCCGACGCCGTCCATGCCCGCCGCGGTGAGCACCTCCCCGAAGCCGAGCCGCCGGCCCCCGCCGACGAGGTCGCCCCCGTCGTAACGGACCTCGGCGGGGTCCATGCCGTGGAACGGCGAGCCGGCCCGCTCCACGGCCTGCCTGATCAATTCCTTGACGGCCTCGGCGGCGGCGTCGTGCACCGCGGAGGCCACGTTGGCGGTCGTCATCGAGCCGGCCGCGCCCAGCATGGCGTCACCCTCCCAGCGCACCGGCAGGGTCGAGTCGCCGAGCGCGGGCTTGACGCGTTCGGCCGGGATGCCGAGGAACTGGGCGCCGAGCAGGGCCATCACGGTCCACGCGCCGGTGCCGAGATCGGCGGTGGAGGTGGCCACGGCCACCGTGCCGTTGGCGCGGAAGCGTACGGACGCGTCCGTCGCGAACTGGGTGTTCGGCAGGACGCCACTGGCCATGCCCATCCCGACGAACCAGTCGCCGTCGACGACCGAGCGCGGCCGTGCGGCGCGCCGCGCCCAGCCGAACCGCTCTGCCCCGACTCTGTAGCACTCGTCCAGGTGCTTGCTGGAGAAGGGCAACGGCTCCGGCGCGTCCGGCGCGGGGTAGGTGGTCGTGAGGTAGTTCTTCGTACGCAGCTCGACCGGGTCGATGTCAAGCTTGATCGCCAGCTCGTCCAGGGCGCACTCCAGCGCGAACGACCCCGCTTCGTACCCCGGCGCCCGCATGATCGTCGCCTTGGGCGTGTCCATGATGCCCAGTCGCGGCTCCAGGTACAGGTTGGGGGCCTGGTAGAGGTCCTTCGCGACGCCCGTCGGGTTCTCGATCACCATGGCGGAGACGCCGACGTTCTTGATCGCGGTCAGCCTGCCGTCCCTGCTCGCGCCGAGCGCGATCTCCTGGTGGAACTCGGTGCGGTGGCCGGTCACCGTGTAGAGCTGCTCGCGGGTGGTCACCACCTTCACGGGCCGGCCCAGCGCCCGCGCCGCCGCGGCCGCCAGGAACGTGGGCGACCAGGTGACGACCTTGCCGCCGAAGCCGCCGCCCACGTGCGGGCTGATCACGTGTACGTCCGTCTTGTCGATCCCGAACGCCTCGGCGAGCTCCAGGGCGTGCATCGACGGGCTCTGCGTGCCGCTGTAGATCGTCAGCCGGTCGCCCTCCCACATGGCGACGGCCGCGTGCGGCTCCATGGGGTTGTGCTGCTTCGGCGGCTGGTCGTAGGTCGCCGAGACCGTGACCTCGCTGCCGGCGAGCGCCTCGTCGATGGTGGGGACGCCGTCGGCGAGAATCTCGACCTTCGGCGCCGCCGGCGACGGCTGCGAGTCCCGGCAGGCCTGCTCCCACGACGCCATCGGCTGCCGCGCGTCGTACGTGACCCCGACCAGCGTGGCGGCGTCGCGGGCCTGCTCGAACGTCTCCGCCACGACCAGGGCGACGACCTGACCGTAGTAGTTCACGTCGTGGTCCTGCAGCGGGCGGCGCGCCTCGCCGCCGATCTGGATCACCAGTGACTGCGGCGGGAGCATGGTCAGCGGCTCGTCCGGCGTGTAGACGGCGATCACGCCGGGCGCGCTGCGGGCGGCGGCGATGTCCATGGCGGCGACCAGGCCCTTGCCGACCGTGCTGGTCACCAGGTAGCCGTACGCGACGTCGTGCGGGGTGTTGTCGGCGGCGTACTTGGCCGCGCCGGTGACCTTGAGACGGCCTTCGATCCGGTTGAGCATGTCAGCCTGCCAGCTTCATGAGAGCGCGGACGATGGTTCTGCGCAGCAGCGAGGGCTTGAAGCCGTTGTGCGCGAGCGGCCTGGCCCCCTCGGCGGCGCCGGCCGTGGCCGACTCGAACGCCTCCTCGGTCATCCGCCGGCCGATCAGCGCACGCTCTACGGCAGGCAGCCGCCAGGGCCGCGTGCCCACGCCGCCCGCCGCGACCCGCGCGCCTGCGATGACGCCGTCCCTGACGTCCACGGCCACGGCGGCCGAGGTGAGCGCGAACTCGTACGAGCGGCGGTCGCGTACCTTCACGTACGTCGAGCGCCGTGCCCAGGGCAGGGCGGGCACCGACACGGCGGCGATCAGCTCGCCGGGCCGTAACTCGTTCTCCTGGTGCGGGGTGCCGGCCGGCAGCCGGTAGAAGTCGGCGAGGCGTACGTCGCGCGTGCCGTCGCGGCCGGCCAGGCGTACCGTCGCGTCCAGCGCCACCAGCGCCACCGCGAGGTCGCTGGGGTGCGTGGCCGCGCAGGCGTCGCTGGTGCCCAGCACGGCGTGCGTCCGGTTCGCGCCCTCGATGGCCGGGCAACCCGACCCCGGGTCGCGCTTGTTGCACGGCATGGCGACGTCGCGGAAATAGCCGCAGCGGGTGCGCTGGAGCAGGTTGCCGCCGATCGTGGCCATGTTCCTGATCTGCGGCGACGCGCTCTGCGTCAGCGCCTCGGCGAGCACCGGGTACGCGCGGGTGACCAGGGCGTGCTCGGCCACGTCGCTCATCCGCTCCATCGCGCCGATGCGCACGCCGCCGCCCTGCCGCTCGATCCCGCGCAGCGGCAGCCCCGTGATGTCCAGCACGTGCTCGGGCGCGACGACCTCCAGCTTCATCAGGTCGACCAGCGTGGTGCCGCCGGCCAGGAACGCCGAGCCGGCGCCCGCCCGCTCCAGCGCCTCCCGCACGCTTTCCGGAGCCGCGTACGTGAACGGCCGCATCAGCCCTCCCCCTTCCCCGCCGCCTTCACGGCCTCCACGATGTTCGGGTACGCCCCGCAGCGGCAGATGTTGCCGGACATGAACTCCCTGATCTCGGCGTCGCTCCCGGCGTGTCCTTCGTCGATCAGCGCGACCGCCGACATGATCTGACCGGGCGTGCAGTAGCCGCACTGGAAGCCGTCGCACTCCAGGAACGCCTCCTGCACCGGATGCAGCCGATCGCCGTCGGCCAGGCCCTCGATGGTGGTGACCGGCCGGCCGGTCACGGACGCCGCCAGGGTCAGGCAGGACAGCACCCGCCTGCCGTCCACGTGTACGGTGCACGCGCCGCACTGGCCCCGGTCGCAACCCTTCTTCGTCCCGGTCAGGTCGAGCCGCTCGCGCAGCGCGTCCAGCAGCGTCACCCCGGCGTCCAGGGTGAGCCTGCGGGTGTGCCCGTTGACGTTCAGCGCGACGTCCAGGGTCGTCGCGCCGACCTGTGCTGGGGCGGTGGCGGCGGCGGGGCTCGCGCCCTGGCCGGCGGCCACCAGGGCGGCCGCCGAGACGGCCGCGGAGCGTGCCAGGAAACCCCGGCGGGAGACGTCGTCGCGGATCTCCTCATCCGACTGGTCCATCGGCTCTCCTCCATGAGACACTTCAGACCTCTGATGAGACGTCACTGTCTCAGCAAAGGGATGCAAGTGTCAACGAGCGCGCGCCAGGAGGAGAGCCGTCCTACGACCGGGGCTGGACGGGCAGGCGGGCGTCGTCCGCCAGGTCCGGCAGGCCGGGCCCGCCGGGGAGAGGGGCGCACGAGGCGCGGGTGACCAGGCGAGTGGGCAGGCGCACGTGCCGCTGGGCAGGCTCGCGGCCGGCCAGCATCTCCAGCAGCATCTCCACCGCGAGGCGGCCCATGAGCTGAATCGGCTGCTCGACGGTGGTGAGGGCCGGCTCGGTCATCATGCTCTCTGGAACGTTGTCGAAGCCGATGACCGAGAGGTCGCCCGGCACCCGCAGGCCCATGGCCATGGCGACCTCCATGGTGGAGATGGCCGACACGTCGTTGGCGGCGAAGATCGCGGTGGGCCGCTCGGGCAGGCTGAGCAGGTCGTGGACCGCGTTGCGCACGTCGCTCTCGTCGTAGCCGGCGGCCCGGACGAGCTGTGGGTCGACGGGGATGCCGGCGTCGGCCAGCGCGGCGCGGTAGCCCGCCTCGCGCAGGGGGCCGGACTCCAGGTCGCGCGGCGGCCTGCCGAGGAACCCGATCCGCCGGTGGCCGAGGCCGATGAGGTGGTCAGTGGCGATCCGGCCGCCCTGCAGGTTGTCGGCGTCGACCGTCGGCACGGTCTCGCGCCCGCTGTGCGGGTCGACGGCGACGACCGGGGAGCCGCTGTCGACGTCGAGGACCGTGGGCGTGACCATGACCGCGCCGTCGATCAGCGTGCCGGACAGGCGTGACAAATAGCGGCGCTCCCAGCCGAGCCGGCCTGAGCCCTTGCCGCCGCCCGCGTAGACCACCAACTCGTAGTCGGTGCCCCTGATCGCGCCTGCGGCGCCCTTGAGCAGCTCGGCGCTGAACGGCTCGATGTCCCAGACGAGGACCCCGATCACGTTGGTGCGGTGGTTACGCAGACTCCGGGCCACGAGGCTGGACTCGTAGCCCAGCTCTTCGATGACCTCGCGCACCCGGTCGACGGTGGCCGCCGCCACGCCGTAGCGGTCGTTGAGCACCTTGGAAACCGTCGCCACCGAGACGCCGGCCCGCTCGGCGACATGGCGGATCGTCACGCGGCCACTGTTCACAGCAAGGATCGTACCTCATGTAAAACGTTATCGATAACGATTGACATGAGCGTGGGCACCCTTGCACGATGTCGGCTAACCGAAGCGAAACCGGCTGTGTGCGGGGCCAGGCCGGAGACGTGTCCGGACGGTCAGGTGTCCGGACGGTCAGGAAGGTGAAGGACATGAAGACAGCGGTCGGCTCGCCCAGGGTGCTGCTCGCCATGGGGCTCGCCGCGCTGATGACCGGCGTCGCCGCGTGCGGGACCTCCGGCCCTCAGCCGGGCGGCGGCACCTCAGGAGGCGACGGCGGTGGCCCCTCGGCGTGGATCATCAGTGGCGTCACCGAGAAGGCGTTCCAGAGCTCCTTCGACTCGTGGAACGCGGCGCATCCACAGCAGAAGTTCGCCATCCAGAAGTTCGCCAACGACCCCTACAAGCAGAAGATCAGGACCGCCGTCGGAGCGCGGCAGGCGCCCACGCTGATCTACGGCTGGGGCGGCGGCGTGCTCAAGTCGTACGTGGAGGCCGGTTCTGTCGAGGACCTCAGCGACCTCGCCGCGGACCCGGCGGTCAAGGAACGCTTCCTCCCCGCGATCGCCGCGGCAGGCACGGTGGACGGCAAGACCTACGCGGTGCCGAACAACGGCGTGAAGCCCGTGGTGATCTACTACAACAAGGACATGTTCGCCAAGATCGGCGCGCAGCCCCCGAAGACGTGGGGCGAGCTGATGGCGCTGGTGCCGCGGTTCAAGTCGGCGGGCGTCGCGCCGTTCACCGTCAGCGGGCAGGCCAAGTGGCCGCTGCTGCCGTGGCTGGCGTACCTGATCGACCGCATCGGCGGCCCCAGGGTCATGAACGACGTGATCGCCGGCAAGAAGGACGCCTGGTCGGACCCGGCGGTGACGCAGGCCAACCAGAAGATCCAGCAGTTGGTCAAGGCCGGCGGATTCGTCAACGGCTTCTCCTCGATCTCCACCGACAGCGGCGCCGACGTGGCGCTGATGTACACCGGTAAGGCCGCGATGACGCTCGGGCTGCCGGCGACGTACCAGACGATCAAGACGGCCGACCCCGAGTTCATCAGCGGCGGCAAGCTGGGCTACTTCCCGTTCCCGGCCGTCGAGGGGGGCAAGGGCGACCCCGCCGACGTGGTGGGCAACCCGACCAACTTCTGGTCGATCTCGTCGGCGGCGACCCCGGCGCAGAAGCAGGCGGCCCGCGACTACATCAAGAGCGACCTTCTGAACGAGAAGTACGCCGCCGAACTGCTGGCGGCGGGCAACGTGCCGCCCGTGTCCGGCATGGAGGACGCCATCGCCAAGTCGGAAGACCCGGCGTACTTCTCGATGATCTACGACGTGGCGGCGAAGGCGCCGAACTTCCAGCTCTCCCTGGACCAGGCGCTCGCCCCCGAACAAGCCGACAAGCTGCTGACCGGGCTGCAGCAGATCTTCCTCGAACAGATCACCCCGGAGCAGTTCGCCGCCTCCATGAACGCCACGATCCGCGGCTGAGGCGGGTACGACGTGTCTGTTTCGCATACCAGTACCCGCAGCGGGATGCTCGCCCTGCCGGCGCTCGTGATGTTCGTGATTTTCGCCGTGGTCCCGCTGGCGGGGGCCGTGGTCCTGAGCCTGACGCACTGGGACGGCCTCGGCCCCATCACCTGGGAAGGGCTGGGCAACTGGACCAGGGTGCTGAGCGACCCGGTGACAGGGAACGCGCTCATCCTGACGGTCAAGATCATGGTGGTCTCGTGGCTGGTGCAGACGCCGATCAGCCTGCTGCTTGGCGTGTTCACGGCCGGGACGCAGCGCTACCGGGCCGTGCTCGCCGTGCTCTACTTCATCCCGTTGCTGCTGTCCTCGGCCGCGGTGGCCATCGCGTTCAAGGCCGTACTCGACCCGAACTTCGGGCTGGGCGGGGTGCCGGGCCTCGGCTTCATGAGCCAGGACTGGCTGGGCGATCCGGACCTGGTGCTCTACATCGTGATCTTCGTGATCGCGTGGCAGTTCGTCCCCTTCCACACCCTGCTCTACCAGGCCGCCGTACGGCAGATCCCCGGCTCGCTCTACGAGGCCGCCGACATCGACGGAGCCGGGCGGGTGAAGCAGTTCCGCTACATCACGCTGCCGCAGCTCCGCAACACCATCGTCACGTCGTCGACGCTGATGGTCACCGGTTCGCTGACCTACTTCGACGTGGTCTTCGTGCTCACCGCGGGCGGTCCTGGGAACTCGACGAGGCTGCTCCCGCTCCACATGTACCTCACCGGCTTCACGGCCAACGACATGGGGAGCGCCAGCGTGCTCGCCGTGATCCTGGTCGTGGTCGGGCTGGCGCTGGCCTTCACGATGACCAAGTACACCGGCTTCGCCCGCATGCGCAGTGAACAGGAAGGTCTCTGATGGCCGCCCCGACCACGATCGCCACCTCCGGCCACCGCTCCCGGGCCTCGGCCCCCGGCAGGCGGGTGCGCAGGCTGCCCAACATCGGCGCCGGCATCGGCGGGTTCGTCTGGCTGGCCGTCATCATCGTGCCCATCTACTACGTGGTGATCTCCAGCCTGCGCGGCCAGGCCGGGTTCTTCTCCGGCAACCCGCTGGCGATCCCCGACCACGTGTCGCTCGACAAGTACGCGCTCGTGCTGCAGAGCGGCTTCGGCCGATACTTCCTCAACAGCGTCGTCATCACGGTGGCCTCGGTGGTGGTGACGGTCGCGCTGTCGCTGATGGCGGCGTACGCGGTGGTGCGCGGGGAGGGCCGGATCGCCCGCATGAGCTTCTCGGCCTTCCTGCTCGGCCTGGCGATCCCCGTGCACGCCACGATCATCCCGCTCTACTACATGATCACGCGGCTCCACCTGTACGACAGCCTGCTCGCGCTGATCCTGCCGTCCATCGGGTTCGCGATACCGATCACCGTGCTGATCCTGGCGAACTTCATCCGCGACATCCCCAAGGAGCTGTTCGAGTCCATGCGGATGGACGGGGCCACCGACTGGGTCATGCTGTGGCGTCTGGTGCTGCCGCTCGCCCGGCCCGCCCTCGTCACGGTGGGCATCTACGACGCGCTGCACGTCTGGAACGGCTTCCTGTTCCCCCTCATCCTCACCCAGAGCGCCGACCTGCGCGTGCTGCCGATGGCGCTGTGGGCGTTCCAGGGTGAGTTCACGGTGGACGTCCCCGCGGTGCTGGCCGCCGTCGTGCTGTCCACCCTGCCCATGCTGGTGGCGTACGTGCTCGGACGCCGCCACCTCGTACGCGGCCTGACGGCCGGATTCAGCAAATGACCCCCATCTCAAGGAGCTGTCGCACCACCATGCACGACGAGTCCGTAAGGCTGCACATCAACGGCGACCGATTGGTGACCGCGTCGGGCGAGGCGGTTCGCCTGCGCGGCGTCGGGCTCGGCGGCTGGATGAACATGGAGAACTTCATCACGGGCTACCCCTCGACCGAGGAGCTGCAGCGTGCCGCGCTGCGCCGGGTGCTCGGCCAGGACGTCTACGACGCCTTCTTCGAGCGTTTCCTCGACGTGTTCTTCGCCGACGACGACGCGAGCTTCCTCGCCGGCCTCGGCATGAACTCCGTCCGGGTGCCCTTCAACTACCGGCACTTCGAGGACGACGACCGGCCGATGGAGCTCAAGGAGGAGGGCTTCCTGCTGCTCGACCGGGTGATCGAGACGTGCGCGCGCAACGGCCTCTACACCGTGCTCGACCTGCACGCCGCGCCCGGCTACCACAACCAGCGCTGGCACAGCGACAACCCCACGCACCGGTCGCTGTTCTGGACCCACCGGCACTTCCAGGACCGGGTCGTCCACCTGTGGGAGGCGCTCGCCGACCGGTACAAGGACAACCCGTGGGTGGCCGGCTACAACCCGCTCAACGAGCCCGCCGACCCGTCCGGCGACCGGATCGGCCCGTTCTACGAGCGGCTGCACGCGGCCATCAGGGCCGTCGACCCCGCGCACGTCATCTTCCTGGACGGCAACCGGCACGCCACCGACTTCGAGCAGTTCGAGGACCCGCTGCCCGGCACGGTCTACACCGTGCACGACTACGCCCTGGCCGGCTTCGCCGACAGCGGCGACTACCCGGGGATCTCACGCGGTCAGCACGTCGACCGAGCCTACCTGGAGAGCAGGTTCCTCGAGCGGTCGGCGTACATGCGCCGCACCGGCACACCCGTCTGGGTCGGCGAGTTCGGGCCCGTCTACAGCACGCCGTACGGCGGCGATCCCGCGTACGACGCCGCCCGGTACCGCGTACTCGCCGACCAGCTCGGCATCTACGACGAGCACTCCGCCGGCTGGAGCCTGTGGACGTACAAGGACATAGGGCTGCAGGGCGTGGCCCACGCCGCCGCCGACTCGCCCTACGTGCGCAGGATCGCCCCTGTCCTGGAGAAGAAGGCACGGCTGGGGGTGGACGTGTGGGGCGGCGTCGACACCGGTGTGCGGCACCTCCTGGAGCCGATCGAGAACGCCGTGGCCGAGGAGTATCCGCGCTTCGACCCGCCGCCGTTCGGCCAGCGGCAGTGGATCCACGTGCTGGTGCGCCACATCCTGCTCGCCGAGCCGATGGTGGACGAGTTCGCCGAGCGCTTCGCAGGGATCGACGCCGAGCAGGCCCGCGAGCTGGCGGACTCCTTCAGGTTCGACCGGTGTGACGTACGAACCGATCTGGTCGACGCGTTGAGGAAGCACCTGTGAAGATCACCGAGATCGAGACCCTGACCCGGGGGCCGCTCGCCGTCGTCCGGGTGCGTACCGACGACGGCGCGGAGGGCATCGGGCAGGCCGCGCCCTACGAGGCGGACACCACGGTCCGCGTGTTGCACACGATGGTGGCGCCGATGTTCCTCGGCCGCGACCCGTGGGACGCCGAGGCACTGGTCGACGAGTGCCTGAGGACGCACTACAAGTTGGCGAGCAGCTTCCTGCACCGCGCCGTCGCCGGGGTGGAGACGGCACTGTGGGACGTCATGGGCAAGGCCGCGGGGCGGCCCGTGTGCCAGTTGCTCGGCGGGCGCGCCAGGGCCACCGTGCCGATGTACGCCTCCAGCATGTCCCGCACCATCAGCCCCGAGGACGAGGCCGAGCGGCTGGGCGGCCTCATCGCCGAGCAGGGCTTCCGCGCGGTGAAGATCAGGGTCGGGGAGGCCATGGGCCGCGACGGCGACGCCGCGCCCGGCCGTACCGAGCGCATCATCGGGCACCTGCGGGAGGTCCTCGGCCCGGACGCCGACCTGTCGGCCGACGCCAACGGCGGCTTCTCGGTGCCCCGGGCGATCCGGGTCGGCCGGATGCTGGAGGAGCACGGCTACTTCCACTTCGAGGAGCCCTGCCCCTTCCCCGACCTCGAGGCCACCGCCCAGGTCGCGGCGGCCCTGGACATCGCCGTCTCAGGCGGCGAGCAGGACTTCTCGCTCCCGCAGTTCAACCGCATGATCGCCACCCGCTCCGTGGACATCGTGCAGCCGGACATCGGCTACATCGGGGGCGTCTCACGGGCCCGCAAGGTGGCCGTACTCGCCGAGGCCGCCGGCATCCCGTGCACTCCGCACTGCGCGAACGACTCACTGCTGCGCGTGTTCAGCCTGCACCTCGCCGCGGCGATGCCCTCCTGCATCCACCCCCAGGAGTGGAGCATCGAGACCACCCCGTGGACCCAGGACGTCTACGGCCCGATGCCCCAGGTGACCGACGGCGCCGTACCGGTCCCCACCGCCCCGGGCTGGGGTATCGAACTCCTCCCGTCCTTCGTCCACGCCTCCGACCACGCCCTGTCACGGCTGTAGCCCCCTCTGAGGCGGAGGTAACATCGGCCGGGATGGTCAAGAACTCAACGCTCCGGGCCCATGTCGAGGCCGGGATCCTGCGCGTCGCGGCGACCGTGCTCGCCGAGCGTGGCGACAAGGCGAGCATGGCCGACATCGCGACGGCCGCCGGCGTCGCCCGCGCCACCCTCTACCGCTACTTCCCGAGCCGCGACGCCCTGGTCAAGGCGCTGACCGAGGCCGCGCTCGCCGACCTGCACGACCGGATCACCGATGCCAGGCTCGACGAGGTGGCCCCGGACGAGGCGATCGCGCGGCTGACCCGCGCCGTGGTGGCGGCGACCCACGAATACCGCGCGCTGGCGCTGTTCGGCGAGGAGCACGGCGCGGAGGAGTTGAAGGAGCGGCTGCTCGGGCCGCTGCGCGACCAGATCGAGCGCGGCGTGCGCGAGGGCCGCTTCCGCGCCGACATCCCGCCGGACGTGCTGTTCGCGCTCTACCGTGGGATCGTCGAAGGCGGCGTGTCCCAGGTCATGTCCGGCCGCCTGGGAGCCGAGCAGGCCAGCGCCGCGATCACCACGGTCTTCCTCAACGGCACGCTGACCGAAGCCACCTGACCCCGGGATCCCCATCACGCGGGGGGCCGGAGGGTGACGGCGAGCGTACCCGCCTCCTCGCGGACCTCCGTGCCGAAGGCGGCGCACGCGGCGGCGAAGCGGGCGCGGATCCAGCGGGCCTCCTCCTCATCGGCCAGCCGGGTACGGCAGAAGTCGAGCGCGATCGGCACCGCACGCAGCCGCAGCGGCCCCCGCTCGTCAAGGGTGACCAGGAAGATCAGGCCGAGGTCGTTGCGCAACACGGGATCGACGGCGTAGTCGTCGACGAAGTCGCCCAGGTCGTACAGGATGGGCCCGGTCACCCCGTGGAAGACGTGCGCGGAGTGCCCGGCCACCAGCGACGCCCCGGCGTCGACCAGCTTCCCGGCCACGCGGCGGACGTGCGGGACGGGCTCGGCCGTCATGTTCGGGCCCCAATGGACGGTGACGAGGACCAGGTCGGCGCGCTCGCGCAGCTCGTTGATCGCCGCCGTGAGCCGCTGCGGCACCCCCGCGGTCAGGTCGGCGTACGCGACCCCCGGCCGGCCGCGGGTGGCCGCGAAGTCGGCGGGATGGTCGGTGACGCCCAGCACGCCGAGCCGCAGCCCGCAGGCCTCCAGCACGGCGGGTTCCCAGGCGCGCTCCAGGTCGGCGCCCGCCCCCACGGTACGGATCCCGGCCTCGGCCAGCCCGTCGACGGTGTCGAGCAGGGCGTCGTCGCCGTAGTCGAGCGCGTGGTTGTTGGCCAGGTTGACCGCGTCCGCACCCAACTCGGCGAGCATCGCGGCGGCCCGCGGCGGGGCGCGGAAGTGGAACGCCTTGTGCAGCGCGTCCCACGGCCGGCCGCGGGCGGAGACGCAGCATTCCAGGTTGAGCAGTACCAGGTCGGCTCCGGCGAGCGCGGCACGGACGCCCGCGTCGAAGAACTCCCTGGGATCGGCGGTCTGCTCCAGCCGTTCGGCCACCCCGCGCCCGAGCATGGTGTCTCCGGCCAGTGCCAGCGTCATCTCGGCCATACTCTCCGGCTGCCCTGTTCCGCGGGCTCGACACCCTCGTTGACCTGCGGTGGAGCCCTTTTCAGCGACGTCGGCGGGCTGGTTTGCGGATGAGAGCGGGGGTAGGGGCGAGGTGAATCGGAGCGGGACGGTACGCGTCCCTCGTCGTCATGGAGGTGAGCGGCGATGACATTGCCGATCAGGCGCCATCGGGTACCGGCGCAGGGCGGCCCGTGGCCGGCCCGGCCCTGGGACCCCTTCACCGAGCTCCAGCAGCTGTGGGACCAGATGGGCCGGCTGTTCGAGCAGGGCGGGGAGACCGAGACCGCCGCCTGGCGGCCCATGGCGGAGACCGAGGAGACGGAGGAAGCCTACATCGTACGCGCTGAGCTGCCAGGGCTGAAGCGGGAGGACATCCAGGTCGAGCTCGACGGCAACCAGCTGTGCGTCTCCGGCGAGATCAGCGAGGAGGACAAGGGGCGGACGCTGCGGCGGCGTACCGGGAAGTTCGTCTACCGTACGATCCTGCCGAACGACGCCGACATGGAGCACATCGACGGAGAGCTGACCGACGGCGTACTCACCGTACACGTGCCCAAGACCGAGCAGGGCCGCGCCCGCCGCATCGAGATCAAGGGCTGACCTTCGGGGGAGCGCATGGCCGGGACGCAGGCGTTCTGGATCGACGCCGGGCACGAGGGCACACAGGCCCGGTACGGCGAGCACCTGCGCAGGTGGCGGCACGCCTTCGCGGCGGCGGAGGGGGAGCCGGCGGCCGGCGGCGTCACGCTGGATCCGCTGCATTTCGCGCTGGGCGCGTGGGAGGTGGCCACCCGCCCGATGGCCGAATCCCCCTATGTCCGCTGTCATCCCCGCGTGCTCGACGCGACCTGCCACCGGCCAGAGGAGGCGCCGGGCCCGCTGGCCGTCGTCGAACTCGCCGCCCCGGCCCCCGTCCGGCTCCCCGGCGGGTGGTCGGGCTGGCAGCGGCAGGGCGCGGGCGAGCCGGGGTACGCGGCGCCGCCGTACGAGCGGCGCACCGCGCTGAGCACGCTGGAGCTGCGCGTGCCGCTGGCCGGGGAACGCCTGCCCACACCCACCCGGGCGCGGGCCGAAGGGCTGCCCAACCTCGACGACGCCCAGGCTTCGCTGGAGGCGCTCGTCGGGGAGCTCAACGCCGTCGTCACGCCGTTCCTGCGCCAGATGGACGGTCCCGAGGCGCCGGCCGGTGACGGAGGGGAGCTGCCGGAGTGGCTGCGTACGCAGATCGCCGCCGACCGGGCGATCGCCGAGACCGCCGGGGCACGGGCGTGGCGATACCAGCTGGACGACTCCGGGCATCGGCTGGACTTCGGCGAAGGACGCGGCGTCGAGGCGATCGGCTTCCACGACGGTGACCTGCTCCAGCCGGTCGAGGCGATCCACATCGCGCTGCACGACCCCGCCGACGCGATCGCCCGCTGCGAGGCGGAGCTCATGCTGCTCGACGAGCACACACCGACCGGCGCGGCGCGGCGCTGCCCGGCGTGCGCGGAGGAGACCGCCGCACCCTGCGGCACCCTGCGCCGCCTGGCGTACGGCTACCGCCTGCGCCCAGGCTGGCGCGACGAATGGCGCCCGTGACCCCGCGGACGGAGGTGACGGAGACATGGAAAGGCGAGACCGCGACACCGACGACGAGTTCTTCGCTCCCGTGCTGCGTGAGCCGCCCGAGCAGGAGGAAGTGAGCGACACCGGCGTGCCCGGCGTGCACGGCGCCGGCCGGGGAGGATGGGCGAAGGCGCCCCCGCCGTCGAACGCGCTCAGCCTCCGCCTGCTGGCGGCCGGGCTCCTGCTGCTCGCCGGGGTGGTGCTGGCCGTGCTGGCGCTGCTGGCCGGGCACCTCCCGCTGGCGATCCCGCCCGCCGTCGTGGCGCTGGCGGCGGCGGCGTACCTGGTGATGTTCGGGGTGCGGCGATCCCGCTCCGACGGCGGCCCGCCGACGTTCGGCTGACGGCTTTTCGCTGAGGCGGGCGGCTGAGGCAGCGGCTGAGGCGGGGCTGCTGAGGCCATCGAGGAGGGCGGCGGGCGCTTCCCGGGTTTCACTTACTCCACGTGGGTAGACGGGCTGCTGAGGCAGGCAATCGAGCACCACCGGCGAGGAGCCGACATGTGGACATCATCGCTCATCGACAGAGAATGCGTCCGTCAGCTGCTGACGTCCCAGGACACCGACGCCACGCTGGTCTTCGTACGGGGCGACTGCGTCGTCCTGCCGGCCGCGGACGTGGACGACGCCCACAAGGGGCTCGTCATCGCGACGCGTGACGAGGTCGCCGCCCATCTCCCGGCAGAGGCCCTCACCGACCGGGTACTCGACGACGTGGCGCACCGGCTGGACAACATCGTCCGCGACCTGGGCGCCTGACCGGCGCCGCCGGACAAGGGACAGCCGCTTCTTAAGTGATTTGTCCGGCGGTTCATCACGGTTTGGCGCGGAAGCTCATAGGTTCTAGTACATGCCCGAGTCCAAGAGCGCCAACGGTTCGCGTCCCTTCCCCGAGCTGATGCACCGCGCCCTCTTCAAGAGCGTGTCGGTGCTGCCGTCGCGCGGTCAGGCGGCGGTGCTGCGCCGCTACTTCGACTGGTGGCACCGCTCACCGGATCCCTGGCACCTGCAGACCGACGACTACGAGCAGCAGAAGTACGCCACCACCCTGCGCACCCTCCCCGAGCGCCCCTACAACCGGATCCTGGACGTGGGCTGCGCCGAGGGCGTCTTCACACACGCGCTGGCCGGCGCCTATCCCGACGCGGAGGTCACCGGCGTGGACGTCTCCGAGCGGGCGCTCAACCGGGCACGCGCCCGTCCCGGCACACCGCGCCCCGGCTTCGCGCGCGCCGACCTGCTCTCCTACGACCGCCATCACGCGTTCGACCTGGTCGTGTGCGCGGAGACGCTCTACTATCTCGGCCGCGACGACCGGCTCCGCGCCGCCTCTGCGGCGCTCGTCCGTTTCGTACGGCCCGGGGGCCTGCTGGCGCTCGTACACCCCTGGCCGGAGTCACAGCAGTTGCACGCGTACGTGGGCGGCGCGATGTCCCAGGTGGCCGAGCACGTGGAGGAGAAGACACACCGCCCGTTCGCGGTCACCGTCTTCGAGGCCGGCCCGTCGCGGTAGGGCAGCCGTCCCGCGGCCCTACCGCTACTCGTGTGTCAGTGTGAGGCGTGATGACCGTCGGAGATCGGCTCACCGGCGGTCAACGCGCGGAACAGGTTCTCCCACAGCGGCATCACGACCTCGGGGGTGTAGTCGTGGGCCGTCTCCGCCGCGGCCGCGCCCATGCGCAACCGGGCGTCGCGGTCGCTCATCACCTGCGCCAGCGCCTCGGCCAGCGCCTCCACCTTCCTGGGTGGCACCAGCACGCCGTCGACACCAGGTGTCAGCACGTCGGCGGGGCCGGTCGGACAGTCGAAGGCGACGACGGGCAGGGCGTGGCCCATCGCCTCGATCATCGCCATCGGCAGGCCCTCGATGCGCGAGCTCAGCGCGTAGATCGACGACCTGGCCAGCTCCTCGTGGATGGTGTTGCTGCGGCCCATCAGCTTGATCCGGTCGCCCAGCTCGGCCGCGTCGATCCTGGCCTGCAGCTTGTCCTTCAACACGCCCGTGCCGAAGATGCGCACCTGCCACTCGGGATACTCGTGGGCGATGATGTTGAACGCCTTGATGAGCATGTCGAAGCCCTTTTGCGGCACCAGCCGCCCGACCGCGATCACGATGGGCTCGCTCTGGTCGGAATGCTTGCGGTGACCCATGTGGACCGCGTTGGGCACGCGTACCACGGGGGTGCCGGGGATCAGCTCGTTGTACTCGCGGCGGCTGGTCTCGGTCAGCACGGCCACCGTGTCGAAGCCGCCGTAGTGACGGGCGATCTGCTCGCGTACCGCCTCGTGGTACGCGCCCAGGTTCATGTGCTCCTGGGCCACGCGGATCACGCCGGGGCCGGCGCGGCGGGCGGAGATGAGGTTGAGAGCCGGGCGGGTGGTGACGAGGATGCCGTCGCGCAGGCCGGAGACGTAGTCGATGACCGCGCCTTCCACCCGCTCGGTGAAGTATTGGGCGGCGAACTCACCGTACGGGACGATCTTGCCGCGGGCGCGCCGCCAGACCTTGCGGGCCAGCGAGTCGGGCTCGACTCCGTCGCGCTGGTCCACCAGCGCCGACACGCGGATCCGCTCGTCGATCTCGAACTGGGGGCTCTTGCGCCGGCGGATGGCGCTGACGATCTCGACGTCGTGGCCCGCCTCGGCCATCGCGTTGGCCTGGTTGACGACGGTCCGGATGGTGCCGCCCATGCCGTAGGCGTGCAGCAGCATGTAACGGATCTTCACGGCAGGTACTCCCAGGTCTGACACATGCTCCGCAGAGACGCGGGGATCTCCTCCGGCCGGGGCAGGTCACGGCCTTGTTGTACGGCGCCGGAACGGATCTTGTCCTTCCAGTCGCCGAGTCCCTTCTTCACGACGTCAGGAGTGCCGTACGAGAGCAGCTCCGGCGCCCAGGGCACGTTGAGAAAGTCGCAGATGGCGCGGCCGATCTTCTCCGGCTCCGCGGTCAGCTCCTCGTAGCGCACGGTCAGGCCGGGCAGCGCGGCCCGCGCCCGCTGGACCGCCTTCATGTAGCGCAGCGCGTCCTGCGCCGCCTCCTCGGCCGTGCGCCTGCCGGGGCTCGCCTCGTGCCAGGAGGTCGCGATGGAGGCGGGATGGCGCAGCAGGAAGACGAACCGCGCGTCCGGCCAGCAGGCGGCGAGCCGCTCGTACGCGAACGCGTTGGCGGGGGTCTTCTCCACGATGTGCCGCTTGCCGCTGCGTACGAGCTCCCGATGCAGGACCCGGTCCCACAGGAGGTGTTCGAGGTCGGCCCGGTTGTGCCCCAGTGCCGCCATCGCCTTCTCGGCCAGCGAGGTACCGAAATCCACACTCAACCGGCGTACATGCAGCTCGTGCGGCGCATGCAGGTCCGGATGCGCGTTCAGCATCGACCGCAGCAACGTCGAACCCGACCTGACTGGCGAGATGATGAACACCGGAGCGGTCAACAGGCGGTCGTTTTCCGGATCCGCCGGCGGCCTGAAAGGCGCGTCCGGACGCTTCTCCGGCGTCTTCACCGGTTCCGGCGCCTTCACCGGTTGCCCTGTTTTTCCTACTCGGTTAAGTTGGAATCCCGTGTACCTGGCCAGCGCTCCGTTGATTGTGCGCTGCCACTCCATGCTCATTGAGGGTACCTGCCCTACCTGAGAGCTACCTGTATAAGGAGCTCGTCACATCGGAGTCTGAGGCCGTGTTCGGGAGTTCGATATCCCACGGTCGTAAGCAATCCCTTGCCCATCGGATACTCTACGCAGGGTATCGGACTGGTTACGTTCGGTCATAGATCGATTCCCGAGCGTTGGCGAGGCGACCAGGCTCCCCGGACGGGGTCGGCCCATGGTCGGCGATTGCGAGGACACATGCCCCCTGAGCGCACCGAACCCCCCACCGAGTCGCGACTCAGCCTGGACACCCGGGCCGCGCGAAACCTGGCCACCACCACCAAGACCCGACCGCAGATGCAGGCCATCAGCTCCCGCTGGCTGCTGCGCATGCTGCCCTGGGTCGACGTGGCGGGCGCGACCTACCGGGTCAACCGCCGGCTGGTGCACCGGGTCGGGCGGGGGCGGGTGAGCGTGGCCCAGCACGGGGCCGACGACGTGCGGATCATCCCTGAGACGCTCGCCGAGGTCCCCGTGCTGCGCGGCTTCGACGACATCGAGGTGCTGCGGGCGCTCGCCGCGACGTTCCGGCCACGGGAGATCCACGCGGGCGAGGTCATCGTCGAGGCCGGCGCTTCGGTCACCGAGACGTACGTCGTCGCGCACGGCCGGCTCAACCGCCTGTCCGTCGGCAAGTACGGCAGCACGGAGGCCCTCGGTGTGCTCACCGACGGCGACCAGTTCGGCGACGAGGTCCTCGGCCAGGAGGATCCGCGCTGGCCCTGCACGGTCAGGGCCGACACCGCCGGCACGATCATGGTGTCGCAGTGGCCGGAGTTCCAGCGGCTGCTCGACGAGTCGCCGGCGCTGCGGGAGCACATCGACCGCTATGTGGCGGCCACCGGCAAGCCGGTCAACCGTCGCGGCGAGGCGGCCGTCGACATCGCCTCCGGCCACGTCGGGGAGCCGGTCATCAACGGCACGTTCGTGGACTACGACCTCAACCCCCGCGAATACGAGCTGAGCGTGACGCAGACCATCCTTCGCGTCCACACCCGCGTCGCCGATCTCTTCAGCGAGCCGATGAACCAGTTCGAGGAGCAGCTCCGCCTGACGATCCACGAGATCCGCGAGCGCGAGGAGTGGGAGCTGCTCAACAACCGCGAGTTCGGGTTGCTGCACAACGCCGACTACAGCCAGCGGATCAGCACCTGGTCCGGCCCGCCGACGCCGGACGACCTGGACGACCTGATCAGCATGCGCCGCAAGACCCGGCTGCTGCTCGCCCACCCGCGGGCGATCGCCGCGTTCTTCAGGGAGTGCAACAAGCGCGGGCTCGCCGTGGGCAGCACCGAGGTCGGCGGTCACGAGATCCCGGCCTGGCGGGGGGTTCCGATCTTCCCCTGCGGCAAGATCCCGGTCTCGGCCAAGCAGACCAGCTCGATCCTCGCCCTGCGCACGGGCGAGGAGGACCAGGGCGTCGTCGGCCTCCACCAGACGGGCATCCCGGAGGAGTACGAACCCGGGCTGAACGTGCGGTTCATGGGCATCAGCCGCGAGGCCGTGATGTCGTACCTGGTCAGCGCCTACTACTCGGCGGCGATCCTGGTGCCGGACGCGGTCGGCGTCCTGGAGAACGCCGACGTCGCCGCACGGTCCTGACGATCCAGGAAGGGGGCGGGGTCATGTCCGAGCATGAGACCGTACGACCACAGGCCGCCGGCGAGGGGACGCGGATCCCGGCGGGCCCCACCGGTCTGGGGGCCCCGACGCTGCACGTCCCGCGCGGCACCGAGAGCGCGGCCCGCGACGGCGTGGTGCGTGACGGCGCGGTCCGTGAGCGCCTGGCGCGGGCCCTGTTGCCGGACGGTCCCACCGGCCTGGGGACGCATTCGCTGCGCCGCCCCGAGGCCGATCGGCCGCTCCGCGACGACGACGGTCACGAACCCGCCGCGAGCCCGCCGGTTCCCGGCGCGTACAGCGTCGCCCCGGTGGTCTACCAGGAGCGGGAGTGGGGTGACGGGAGCCACCCGCCGCTCTACTGCCCCGGCACCGTACGCGTCGACGAGGGGCTCGGGGAGGAGGTCAACCGGCGGCTGGTGGCGTGGGCGGAGCGGGTCGGCCTGCACGCAGGGCGGATGGAGGAGTTCCGCGACACCGGGTTCGGGCGGCTGGCGATGCTCACCCATCCCGACACCGACGACCCCGACCTGCTCATGGTCGCCGCCCAGATGAACGCCGCCTGGTGGGCGGCCGACGACTACTACGCCGACGAGAGCGACCTCGGCGCGACGCCGACCGAGCTGCCCCCGCGGCTGGCGCTGGTGATGTCGGCCATGGACCCGCCGCCGTTCGCCGGCGACTACACCCGGCAACTGGAGGAGGCGATCCACGCCGACCCCGTACTCGTGGCGCTGCGCTCCGCGACCGGACACCTGAGCCGCCACGCCACGCCCACGCAGGTCATGCGGGCTTCGAGCACCACCTTCCAGATGTACGTGAGCTGGGCCGCGTACGCCGCCTGGCGATACCTGGACACGCCGCCGCCCGTGTGGCGCTATCTCGCGGCCAGGCAGCACGACAGCTTCTACACCTCCATGACGCTCATCGACGTCGTCGGCGGTTACGAGCTGCCCGCAGGCCTCTTCTGCGACAGGCGGTTCCACACCGCGCTCATGCAGGCGGGCACCGCCAGCGTCATCGTCAACGACCTGCACTCCGTCGAGCGGGAGGCCGCCGACGAGCTGCCCGACTCCAACGTGGTCCTGCTCATCGCCGCCGAGGAGGGCTGCTCCATCCGCGCGGCGACCGAACGCGCGGTGTCCCTGCACAACGACTTCGTCAGAGGGTTCGAGAACAGCCGGCGCGAGCTGGCCGGCGTCCCCTCCATCGAGCTGAAGCGGTATCTGCGTGGAGCGCAGGCGTGGATGGCCGGATGCCTCGAATGGCACGGCGCCAGCAGCCGCTACCAGACCTGACCCCGCATGTCCCAGACAGAAAGGAACGCGTCCCTTGACCGTCAACCAGGAGTCTCCTGTGCTCAGCAGCCTCTACCAGCGTTCGGTGGCCGACTACTGGAACGCCGAGCGTAACCCGGTCAACCTGCGCCTGGGCGAGGTGGACGGCATCTACCACCACCACTACGGCATCGGCGAGGTCGACTGGTCGGTGCTGGAGGGCCCGGAGGAGACCCGCGAGGAACGAGTCACCGCGGAGCTCCACCGGCTGGAGTCCGCCCAGACCGACCTCCTCATGAGCCAGCTCGGCGCGCTGCTGCCCGAGCACCGGATCCTGGACGCGGGCTCGGGCCGCGGCGGCTCCAGCATCGTCGCCAACCTGCGCTTCGGCTGCCAGGTCGACGGCGTCTCGATCTCGGAGTCCCAGGTGGCCTTCGCCAACGAGCAGGCCGCGCAGCGCGGTGTGGGCGACCGGGTCCGCTTCCACTTCCGCGACATGCTCGACACCGGGTTCCCTTCGGGCGCGTTCCAGGCGATCTGGAACAACGAGAGCACCATGTACGTCGAGCTCGCCCTGCTGTTCGCCGAGCACGCCCGGCTGCTGCGGCGCGGCGGCCGGTACGTCTGCATCACCGGCTGCTACAACGACGCCTACGGCCTGCCCTCCAGGGCCATCAGCCAGATCAACGCCCACTACATCTGCGACATCCACTCGCGCAGCACGTACTTCAAGGAGATGGCGGCCAACCGCCTCGTCCCGATCGACGTCATCGACCTGACCGCCGCCACGATCCCCTACTGGGAGCTGCGCGCCAAGACGTCCCTGGCCACCGGCATCGAGCAACCGTTCCTCGACGCGTACCGCAACGGCAGCTTCCAGTACCTCCTCATCGCCGCCGACCGCATCTGACCGCTCAGCCCACCTCGCGCAGTGCCGCCGCCAGAAGCGCGGCGGCACCCGGGCCAGCGCCCTCGCGAACGGTGTTCCGGACGTCGGCTCTCCGCGACGGTCTTGTGATCTCCGGCTGCCATCATCCGGCCTCATGGTTCGCTTCTCGCTGGCCATCGTCTGCCTGACCGGCACACTCCTGGGCTGCGCCGCCGCGCCCGACGAGACCCGCCCCGTGTCGTCGTCGCCCGGCCAGGACCCCACCGAGGTCGTGACCCCCGCATCGGAGCGGTACCACGCCACGGATCTGCGTCCGGGCGACTGCGTCGAACCGATGCCGGCGGACTTCGTGGTGACAGTGGTGAGTTGCGACGTGCCGCACGCGGCGGAGTTCGCCACCACGTACGTGCTTCGCCAAGGTCCTTGGCCGGGGGTGGAGGAGATGCGGACGCTGATCGAGCAGGGGTGCGGGCCGCGGATGCGGTACGTGGAGTCCAGACGGGCCGAGGTCGGCGTGACCGGGCTCGTGCCGTTGGAGAGCGACTGGCCGCGGCACCGGACGGTCTACTGCCTGGCCGTCCCGGTGGGCGGCGGGAAGCTCGTGGGCCGCGTCATCAAGTGATCTTCCGCCGGGCGCGGGCGCCTGGATGATCGTATTGACGGTTTTTCATCGGCTCTTTCCGAGTTCGAGGACTACGACTGCGGCGTGGCTTTGCGCAGTGACTATCCGTAACTGTAACCATCGAACCGGTTCCGTTGCTTAGGTACGGGCGGATTCGGGCCTGCGGGTCAGTCGCGACGAGGGGTCGCATTCCGAAAGGTACGGTGACATGTTCTCGCCCATTCATGGGACAAAAGCCACAGCCGCTTCCGATCGGCGGAAGAGGCGTCACACGATGAAGAGAATGTCGACCCTGGCCATGCGCGGCTCGCTTTCGGTGATCCTGGTCGCCACCCTGGCCCCGGCTGCGCACGCCGCCGACGACCCCGACTCGCCCAAACTCAGGCACGACCGTCGTCTCCACGACCGTCATCATCTCCGTCTCAAGGGCAGGCTCCATGACCATGAGGACAAGTGCGGGCCGCGTACCTTCTACAAGCTCGACAAGATCACACCGCGGAACTTCTTCCTGCCCCGCACCCAATACATCGACGGCCCGGGCGGCTCGATGACGGTGTCGGTCACGCGGGAGCACGAGGTGCTGGCGTTCCTCGAAACCGAGCGGGAGCGGCAGACGCAGACAAGGCGGGAGAGGCAGAGGGCGGCGGAGTTGGCGAGGACGAGGGAGTTGGCGAGGGCGAGGGAGTTGGCGAGGGCGAGGGAGGAGACGGAGGAGGAGACGGAGGAGGAGACGAAGGAGGTGGCACAGGATACGGAGACGGATACGGAGACGGAGACGGAGGCGGAGACGGAGGCGGAGACGGATACGGAGACGAAGACGAAGACGAAGACCAAGTCGGACACGGACACGGACTCCCACACCAACATCAGGGAAGTGGTCCGCCACCTGCGCAGGCTGGGGCTGCCCCACCTGGAGGAGCGGCACATGGTCTTCACCGGGCACGAGTACACGCGGGATATCACCGAAGGGAAGTACGGCCACATGTGGTACCGCGTCTTCGGCTACCGCATCGGCTGGTCGGCCTGGGAGGTGCTCGGCACGTGCCGGCACTACAGAGTCGCCGCCGGGATCGCCAACGTGCCCTCCAGGGTCGAGGGCTGGCGCTACTGGGAGACCAAGCATCCGAAGTTCCAGGGTCGCCGGCTGTCGTCCAAGTAGGCACCTACCTGGCAAAGACGCGGGCCGGGGTCGTTCAACCCGATTTCGGAGGTCATGCCCCGGGGTATCGGGGAGAGACGGATGCGGTTTATGTCCGGCCTCCGCCCCACGATTGGGGGGAACAAGGATGACCATCCAGCGGTATCTGCCCTTCCGCCTTCGGCCGGACAGGGCCCAGGATCCCGTGTACCCGGATCGCGGCGCCGAGACGAGTCGGTCACGACGCCGCCGTCGTCGCCATCGGCGCGGCGGCTGAGCGCTGACCTGAGGCTGACCGCGCTGGCTGCCGCCAGGGAAATGTCGCCGCCGAAGCTGGGCGAGGGAGTGTGCGCCAGCCGGTCGGCACCCAAGAGGGCCAGGGCGCGGGTTCAGGGCGCGGGGTTCAGGGCAGGGTGACGAACTTGCCGAGGAAGCGCCGGGCCGAGGTGGTGTCCAGGCGGTAGTCGTAGTTGACGCCCTTGCAGACGTCGTCCGCCCCGCTGATAGACGTGGCGACGAGCAGGTGTGAGTTGGCTTCGCCCAGGAAGTTGGGGCCGCCCGAGTCGCCGAAGCAGGTGCTGCCGTCGTCCTTGAAGCTCAGCTTCAGGTCAAGCCACTTGCGGGACAGGCCCTTGAAGGAGATCGACGCCTGGTTGCGGGTGTCGGTGTAGTGGTAGCGGTTTTTGTGCTTCTTCGTGGTGGGGGCGAGTGAGCCGTACCCGACCGGGGTGAAGCGGGCGGATTTCAGCCTGTTGTCGGCCTTGAGCTGGTCGAGCATGCCCAAAGAGGGCAGCAGGGCGGGTTTGATGTTCGGGATGGGCTCGGAGAAGACGACCACGGCCATGTCGTGGAGCGCCGATTCGTTCTTGTATCGCGGGTCCGGCACGTAACGGCCGGTGTAGAGCTTGCTCCCGGGCCGATAGTGGTCGGCGAAGGACACACGGGCGTGCTTTTGCCCTCCCTCCCCGCAGTGTGCGGCCGTGAGGAAGACGGTGGGCGAGATGAGCGTGCCGGTGCAGTAGGACCATGTGCCGTCGGGGTTCGGCTTCTTGCCGATCAGGGCTCCGACCTCCGGGTGTGCGTTTCCGTCGGCGGACCCGTTGGTGATGGCTGATGCGGGCGTGGCGGCACCGAGAAGAAACCCGGCACTAACCATGACAAAGGGGACAAAACGCATTCCACGAGTGTAGCTGTCTTGGTATTGGCGTGACAGTAGCCGGTAAAAGATCTACCGACAGGCCGTCAGATTCCCGGCGATTTTACGCGGAACGGCCGCACGAACAATGATTCGTGCGGCCACACGCCATTACTGGGTCCCCTGTTACCTGGGTTCAACGACCTCAGAGCGCGTCGGTGTTCTGCGCGGCTCGATAGACGGCCATCGCCTCGTTTCCGAAGAACGGGCCGAACATGAAACCCGGGGCGAAGTTGTAGGTGAAACTGTTGACGGAGTTCAGCCAGCCGGTCCCGGTGGACTCGTCGAACCCCTGGAACCACGGCCCGCCGCTCGACCCGCCGTTCAGGTTGCAGCGCAACCCCTGGTCCCTCGTCATGACGGTGTCGTCGAACGCCCGCCCGCTGCAGTAGATCAGGTCGGAGCCGTCGAAGGGCGCCGCCGCCGGGTACCCGAAGGCGAACGTCTGCTGCTGTCTGGACTGGTTGAACGCCACCCCCTGCCCGCCCACGACGTCGGTCAGCGTACGTCCATCGAGCGGTGCGACCACGGCGGCGGCGATGTCGAAGTTGATGTCCTCACGGGCGTTCCACTGCTGGGTGGTCAGCAGGGAGGTCGCCACCCAGGTGCCGAACGGGCGGCGGCCGTCGTCGAAGCCGGGGACGAACACCCAGTTGCGGTGGGAGGCGCCGTTCAGCTTCACGCAGTGGCCGGCGGTCATCACCACGCTCTCGTTGGCGCTGGTCACGGCCGTGCCGGAGCACGAGGAGTTGGCGCCGTCCGCGGTGGTGAAGAAGACGCGGCCCGTGGTGCGTACGACGGTGCCCTCGTCGGTCCACTGCAGGCCGCGGCTGTTGGGCGCCTGGGCTCCGGTGCCGGCCGAGGCCGTCCGGGTCCACGAGGCGCCCTGGGTGGTCCACGGGGCGCGGCGCGTCGTGGTGGCCGCCGCGCCGCGGGTCGCCCAAGGGGTGCCCCGGGTCGGCCCGCTCGACCTGGTGGCGCGGCGCGGCGGGGGCGCCGACAGCGGCTCGGCCGCCAGCATGCGCTGCGATGTCCAGTACTGCAGCACGGTCCTGCGTTCTGACGAGGAGTCCGCGGCGGACCACCCGGCGGGCCGGGGATCGACACCGGCCTGAGCGGTGCCGGTGGGGACCAGCGCGCCTGTCACGGTGAGCGCGACGGCGGAGAGCAGGGCGACTCTGCGGTGCATGACGTACCTCCCGAAACGGAACTTGCCGTTGAGAGGTACGCGCCGCACCCGCCGTCTCGCTCAATACACGCCAAAATGCCTATAGGAGGGGCGACCTCAACTCGGGGATTCGCGGCCGGTCAGCGGGCCGCGACCCTGCCGGATCAGGAAGACGGCGCACGAGCCCAGTGCCCATACGGCCAGTACCAGGAACGGTGTCAGGCTCTGGTGGCCGCCGAAGTAGACGGCGGTGTGCTGGGCGTTGACCGAAGCCCCCGGCGGCAGCCAGCGGCCGATGGCGCCGAGCGGCGACGGCAGCAGCGGCCAGGAGACGGCCCCGCCCGAGGAGGGGTTGCCGAGCAGCACCATCAACCCCCAGGTCGGGAGCATCGCCCAGCGCCCGATGAGGGCGTGGAACATGGTGTACACCAGCCCGGTGGTGATCATGGTCAGCGCCAGGATGAACCAGGACTCCAGGAACGGCAGCCTGAGCGCGCCGAGCAGCCAGTCCACGATCGCGACGATGGACAGCGCGCCCAGCATCGCGTACGCGGCCATGAAGGCGATGCGGGCGCCCGGCCTGAGCCCGGGGGCGTTCACGTTGAGCTGGGTCCCCCCGATGAAGCCGATGACGACCGCGGCGAGCGTGATGTAGAAGATCGCGAGCCCGCGCGGGTCGCCCCGCTGGAGCGGCTTCATGTCCTGCACCGTCAGCCGCATCCCGACCTTCGGGGCCACCTTCGGCGCCGCCGCGCTGAGCAGCTGCGCCACCGACGCGCCCGAGGCGCTCGACACGTGCAGCGTGACATCGTTTCCGTGCACGGTGAACACCCCGAACACCCGCTGCTCCTCGGCCTCCTCGCGGGCCCGCTCGAACGAGCCGGGGAAGGACAGGGCGAGCGAGGTGTTCAGCGCCTGCTCCATGCCCGCCACGAACGCCTTCCCGCGAACGGTCTCATAGCTGACGCCCACGACCGCCACGGGGACGCGGTGCGGGGTCGGGGCGGCCATGGCGTACGTGTACGAGCCGGCGAACAGCCCGGCCCCCGCGGCGAGGATCACCACCAGAACGGACGCGGGCAAGAACGGTGACTCCTTGAAGGCCGTCCACCACTCGCGTATCCGGTCGTTCATCCCGCGTTCTTTCCCCTCCATCAGAGGGGCGTGCCGTTCCTGCCGACAAGGGGGACGAACTGGGCGGGTGTCAGGGAGCGCCGCCGTTCCAGGCGGCCGCGCCGCTTGGCGAACAACGTGACGATGTCGGCCACGCCCGCCGCGATGGGCATGACCAGCCGCCCGCCCTCGGCGAGCTGCTCGGCCAGCGGGGCGGGCACCTCCGCGGCGGCGGCGGACACGATGACGGCGTCGAAGGGCGCCCGGCCGGGCAGTCCCGCGCTGCCGTCGCCGACCACCACCTCGGCGTTGGTCACGCCGGCCGCGGCGAGGTTGGCCCGCGCGTGCTCGGCCAGGTCGGCGTGGCGCTCCACCGAGTACACCTGGCGGGCCAGGCGGGCCAGCAGGGCGGTCTGGTAGCCGTACCCGGTGCCGATCTCCAGGACGGTCTCAGGGCCGGACAGCAGCAGCGCGTCGATCATCTCGGCGACCAGGGACGGCTGCGAGGTGGGCTGTCCGTGGCCGATCGGGATCGGCTCGTCGAACTGGGCGCGCGGGACCGAGCGCGCCGGTACGAACCGGTCGCGCGGTGTGGCGGCGATGGCGGCCAGCAGGCGAGGGTCGGTCACCCCTGACTGCCGGATGATCTCGACCAGAGTGTCGTACGGCATCGGCGGCCCCCGCTCACGGCTCGCCCTCGAACAGGCTGGTCACCGAGCCTTCGAGGAACACCTCTCTGATGGCCCTGGCCAGCAGCGGTGCGATGGACAGCACGACGAGCCCGCCGGGCGAGAAGCCCGAGGGGGTGGGCAGCGTGTTCGTGATGACGAGCTGGGCCAGGTTCGCCTTCTCCAGTCGCTCCAGGGCGTCGCCGGAGAGCACCCCGTGGGTGGCGGCCGCGATGACCTGGGTGGCGCCCCTGGCGGTCAGCGCCTCGGCCGCCCGCAGAACGGTCCCGCCGGTGTCGATCATGTCGTCGATGATCACGCAGGTACGGCCGGCCACCTCGCCCACCACCTCGTGCACGCTCACCTGGTCAGGGCGCTCGGCGTCCCTGCGCTTGTGGATGATCGCCAGCGGCGAGCTCAGCCGGTCGGTCCATCGCTCCGCCACCCGGACCCGCCCGGCGTCCGGCGCCACCACGGTCAGCGGGCCCGTGCCCACGTGCCGGGTGACGTGCTCGGCGAGCAGCGGCAGGGCGTGCAGGTGGTCCACGGGCCCGTCGAAGAACCCCTGGATCTGCGCCGTGTGCAGATCGACGGCCATGATCCGGTCGGCGCCGGCCGCGAGGAACAGGTCGGCCATCAGCCGGGCGGAGATCGGCTCCCGGCCGCGGTGCTTCTTGTCCTGGCGGGCGTAGCCGAAGAACGGCGCCACCACGGTGATGCGCCGCGCCGACGCGCGCTTGAGCGCGTCGACCATGATGAGCTGCTCCATGATCCAGGAGTTGACCGGGCTCGTGTGGGACTGGATCACGAACGCGTCCGAGCCGCGGACCGACTCGGCGAACCGTACGTAGATCTCGCCGTTCGCGAAGTCGCGCAGGTCGGTCGGCGTGATCTCGGTGCCCAGCTCCCTGGCCACCTCATGTGCGAGTTGGGGGTGCGCGCGTCCGGAGAAGAGCATCAGCTTCTTCTCCCCGGCTTGCTTGATACCCGTCACGGCCCGCTCCTTCGCCCGACGAGGCCCGCGGAGGTCCCTTGAAGGCGGCTACCCCGGCCCGGGAAACGCTAACCGCTGCGTCTGGTCGGCGTTTGGTCGCGGTCCCACCGGGTAGTCGCCGCTGGTTCGCGAGCCGGCGAATGGGGGACGGATGGCTCTGCGCAGGGGGGACCGGTGAACCTGGCCGAGAAGCTGATCAGCTCGCATCTGGTCAGCGGCGAGATGCGACCGGGCGGGGAGATCGGGCTGCGCGTCGACCAGGCGCTGATCCAGGACGCCACGGGGACGATGGTGATGCTGGAGTTGGAGGCGCTGGGCCTGGACCGCGTACGCACCGAGGTGGCGGCACAGTACGTCGACCACAACCTGCTGCAGTCCGACGAGCGCAACATGGCCGACCACCTGTTCCTGCGCTCGGCCTGCCGGCGGTTCGGGATCTGGTACTCGCCGCCCGGCAACGGCGTCTCCCACCCCACCCACATGCAGCAGTTCGGCGTGCCGGGCAAGACGCTCGCCGGCGCCGACTCCCACACCTGCGCCGCAGGCTCGCTGGGCATGCTGGCGATCGGCGTGGGCGGCCTGGAGGTGGCGATGGCCATGGCCGGGCAGCCGTTGTACGTGACCATGCCCAGGATCTGGGGGGTGCGGCTGTCGGGCGCGTTCCCCGCGTGGGTGAGCGCCAAGGACGTCATCCTGGAACTGCTGCGCCGCCACGGGGTGTCGGGGGGCGTACACAAGATCGTGGAGTATCACGGGCCCGCGCTGGAGACGCTGAGCGCGATGGACCGGCACGTGATCGCGAACATGGGCGCCGAGCTGGGCGCCACCACGTCCGTCTTCCCCTCCGACGGACAGGTTCGCGCGTTCCTCGACGCGCACGGGCGCGCGGACGACCACGTCGAGCTGGCGGCCGACCCGGACGCCGGATACGACCTGCGGGACGAGATCGACCTGTCCGCGCTCGAACCGCTGATCGCGCGGCCCGGCTCGCCCGGCCACGTGGTCCCTGTGCGCGAGGTGGCGGGCGAGCCGGTCCACCAGGTGGTGGTGGGCTCGTCGGCCAACCCGGGACTGCGGGACTTCGCGGTGGTGGCGGAGATGCTGCGCGGGCGGCAGGTGCACCCGCAGGTGTCGATGGACGTCAACCCGACCTCGCGGCAGATCCTGGCCGACCTCACCACGTCAGGCGCCGTCACCGCGCTGGTCGAAGCCGGTGCCCGCATCCACCAGACCGGCTGCCTGGGCTGCATCGGCATGGGCCAGGCGCCGGCCGTCGGGACCAACAGCCTGCGTACGTTCCCGCGCAACTTCCCCGGCCGCTCGGGCACCCACGACGACTCGGTCTGGCTCTGCTCGCCCGAGACCGCCGCGGCGGCGGCGCTCACCGGCGTGATCACCGACCCGCGCGAGCTCGGCCTGGACAGTCCTGAGGTACGCCTGCCGCGCGCCTCCGCCCCCATCACCGGCCCGTTCCAGCGGCCCCTGCCGGCCGAGGAGGCCCGCGCGGTCGAACTGGTGAAGGCGGACAGCATCGGGGCGCTGCCCGAGCTGGATCCGCTGCCCGACTCGCTGGTCCTGCCCGTCGTGCTCAAGGTGGGCGACGACGTCTCCACCGACGAGATCATGCCCGCGGGGGCGCGGGCGCTGCCGTACCGCAGCAACATCGCGGCGCTGGCCGACTTCGCCTTCGGCCAGATCGACGAGACCTATCCCGAGCGGGCCCGCGCGGCCGGGGCGCACGCCATCGTCGGCGGGCGCAACTACGGTCAGGGCTCCTCACGGGAGCACGCCGCGATCGTCCCCCGCCACCTCGGGCTCCGGGTCGTCATCGCCAAGTCCTTCGCCCGCATCCACTGGCAGAACCTGGCCAACTTCGGCATCCTGGCGCTGGAGTTCGCCGACGAGGCCGGCTACGACCGCCTCGGCCAGGGTGACGAGCTGCGGCTGGACGGGCTGCGCGCGGCGGTGGAGACGGGCAGCGAGATCGACGCCGGCGGCCTGCTGCTCAGGCACCGCCTGTCCCCGCGACAGCGCGCGATGGTCCTGGCCGGGGGCTGGATCCCGCAGGTCAGCCGCCCCGGCCCCTGACTCACCCCGGGTGGCGCGTGTCTCAACCCCGGCTCCTGACTCGTGCCGCCCTCTGACTCACCCCGGTGGCGCGTGCCCGGGGTGGTCCAGCTCCTTTTCTCGGGCCTTTGCCCGGCGTGTGGCGAGGCCGGCCTGTACGCCGTGGAAGACCCCTTCCAGCCAGCCGACGAGCTGCCCGTGCATGATGCGGAGCTCGGCCTGGGTCGGCGGCCGGTCGCCGGGCACGTCGGGCCGTAGCCGGGCGAGCTCGTCGCGGAGCTCGGGGCCGACGGCGCGGCCGATCTCCTCGACCGCCCGGCTGTGGATCACGCGCAGCCGCTCCCGGGCACGCTCGTCCAGAGGCAGTTCCCGGGCCTCGTCCAGCAGTTGGCGCACCATGGTGCTCACCCGGATGAGATGCGCGGGCTCCTCGATCTGATCGAGCTCGGCCGACGACGACTGCTGCTCTACGTGCCGCTCTTTCGGGCCGGGGTCGGGAATGCGTGCCATGCCGGTGTGTCCTCCAGCGAGCGTCATTCACCAACCCCTTGCCCACGACGCGCGGGCTCAGTCGTGTGAGGGAGCCCCTGATAGTTGCCGTGATTTCGGGATAGAGGAGTCGCGAGGGGCGTGCCAGTGCCCGCTCTCCCGAGGACGAACCGGGGGGCCGGGCTCGTGAAGGAGAGGCGTGATGGCCGGTCAGATCGTGGCCGGCGTGGACGGGTCCGCGCCGGCGACCGCGGCACTGGAGTGGGCCGCCGCCGACGCCGAGCGGCGCGGGCTGGGCCTGCGGCTGGTGCACGTCTGCGAGACGTGGCGGCACGAGGTGCCGAGCACGAAGTACTGCGCCGGGGTTCTCGAGGCGGCCGCCGACCGGGCGCGCGACCTCACCCGCGACGTCGAGGTGACGACCGCCCTGCTGCCGGGAAAGGTCGTGGACACCCTGGTCGAGGAGTCGGCCACGGCCGACGGCCTGGTGGTGGGGAGCCGTGGTCTCGGCGGGTTCGCCGGGATGATGATGGGCTCGGTCAGCATGGCCGTGGCCGGGCACGCCGCCGGCCCTGTCGTCGTCGTACGCGCTCCCGCCGTGCTGCGGCACGACCGGGTCGTCGTCGGCTACGACGGCTCCGAGCACGCCCGGGTGGCGATGGAGTACGCGCTCGAACAGGCCCGTGCCCGTCTCGCGCACCTGCACATCGTCTCGGCCTGGCAGGTGCCGGGCTTCGCGCCGTACGCGCTGGCCGACGGGGGCCTCATCGAGCAGGCCGTGGAGGAGGAGACCCGCGCGGCCCGCCGGCGCGTCCTGCCCTGGCTGGAGGCCAACAGCGACCTGATCATCACGGACGAGGAGCCCTGCGAGCATCCGGTCTCCGCCCTGGTCAGGGCATCCGAGACGGCCGATCTGGTCGTGGTGGGCTCGCGCGGGCATGGCGGCTTCATGTCGGCGGTGCTCGGCTCGGTCAGCCATGGCGTGCTGCACCACGTGACCTGCCCGGTCGCGGTGGTGCGGCCGCGCGCGGGCCTGACCCCCGGCGCCGGGGGAACATCGGGGGAGTAATCATGATCATCGTGGGGGTGGACGGCTCCACGGCCGCGCAGGACGCCGTGGAGTGGGCGGCCGACGACGCCTTCCGCACGGGGGAGCCGCTGCGGATCGTGCACGCGGTGGACCGTGCGCCGTACCAGGTCGGCAGGTACCGCCATCCCGAGCTGGCCGACCTGCTCCTGCGGGAGGGACAGCGGATCCTGCGGGAGGCGGCGGTCGTGGCCCGTGTGCGCCGGCCCGGCATCGAGGTGACGACCAGGGACATCGAGGGCGCGCCCGCTCCCGTGCTGCGCGAGCAGGCGAGGGACGCGACCGAGGTCGTGATCGGCAGCCGGGGGCGCGGCGGGTTCGCCGGGATGCTGCTGGGGTCGGTCAGCGTACACGTGGCCGGGCACGTCAACTGCCCGGTCGTGGTGTTGCGTGGCGAGCACCGGCCGCCGCGCGGTGAGATCGTGGCCGGTGTGGACGACTCGCCCGAGTGCGAGCCCGCGCTCGCGTACGCCTTCCGCCAGGCCGAGCTGCGCGACGCCACGCTGCGGGTGGTGCACGCGTGGCAACTCCCTGTGCACGCCTTCGCGCCCGAGGCTTCGTACGCCATGGACGAGGTCCGTGCGGCGCAGCGCCAGGCCGTCCAGGACCGGCTGGCGATCTTCAGCAAGGGCCACCCGGAGGTGGCGGTCGTCGAGGACCACCCGGCGGCGCACCCGGTGGACGCGCTCACCGACGCCTCCACCAGGGCCGATCTGCTGGTGGTCGGCTCGCACGGGCGGGGCGCGGTGGCGTCGATGCTGCTCGGCTCGGTCAGCCGGGGCGTCCTGCACCACGCCCACTGCCCGGTCGCGGTGGTGCGCGCGCAGGGCGTCAGGAGAGCGTGAGCACTCCGGAGTGGTGCAACTGGTCGCGGGCGGCCGCGATGGCCTCCGGGGTGCCGCCGAAGACGCGTCCTGCCTGGTCGAGCCGGGCGATGGCGCCGAGGGCCCGCAGGGGCTGCTGGTGGCCGTCGCGGATGCCGGAGACGTAGACGGTGATGCCGCGGCGTTCGAGCCGTTCGATGGCGTCGCCCAGCACCAGCGCGCCGCTCGCGTCGATGGTGGTGACGCGGGACATGCGCAGGATCACCACGGAGACGTCGGCGACGTCGGACAGCTCCAGCAGGAACCGGTGGGCGGCGGCGAAGAACAGCGGCCCGTCCAGTCGGAAGGCGACGATGTGCTCGGCGAGCAGGTCGTGCTCCTGCTCGGTGTGGTCGCCCGGCAGGTGGGGCTGCAGCGACACGGGCTCCAGGCGTACGTTGCGGGAGATGGCGCGCAGGGCCAGCGCCCCGGCCACGACCAGCCCGAGTATGACGGCCTGGACCAGGTCGAGTGCCAGGGTGGCGAGCGCGGTCAGTACGAGCACCACGGCGTCGCCACGGGTCGAGCGCACCATGGCCTTGACCGAGCCGACCTCCACCATGCGCACCGCGGTGGCGAGGAGGACGCCGGCCAGCGCGGCGAGCGGGATGCGGGCGACGAGCCCGGCGGCGCTGAAGACGATCACGGCCAGGACGGCCGCGTGGACCAGCGCGGCCAGCCGGGAGTAGGCGCCCGAGCGGACGTTGACCGCCGTACGGGCGATGGCCCCGGTGGCGGGGACGCCGCCGAACAGCGGCGCGGCCAGGTTGGCCAGCCCCTGGCCGAACAGCTCCCGGTCGGGGTCGTGCTTGTGGTTGACGCTCATGCCGTCGGCCACGGCGGCCGACAGCAGCGACTCCAGCGCGGCCAGCGCGGCGACGGCGACCGCGGGCATGAGCAGCGTGCTCAGCGCGGCGGCGTCGAAGAAGGCCAGTGAGGGGGCGGGCAGCGCGGCGGGCAACTCGCCGATGCGGGCCACGTCCAGGCCGGCCACCTCGGCGACGAGGGTCGCGGCCGCGACGGCGATCAGCGAGAACGGCACGGTCGGCCGCCGGCGCGCGCCGAGCAGCATCAGGGCGGCCACGGCGACGGCGATGGCCGGCGGCCACCAGGTCGGCGCGGCCACGAAGTCGAGTATCCCCTGCCAGGCCACGGCGACGACCTTGTCGCCTTCAGGAGTCGGGATGCCGAGCGCGGCGGGGATCTGCTGCAGTCCGATGACGCAGGCGATGCCGATGGTGAAGCCCTCCACCACGGGCGCGGGCACCAGGGCCATGTACCTGCCCGCGCGGGCCAGCGCGAGCGCGATCAGCAGCAGCCCGGCCAGTACGCCGACCGTCAGCACCCCCGTGGCGCCGTATTCGTGCACGATGGGCACCAGCACCACCGTCATGGCCCCGGTCGGGCCGGACACCTGCAGTCCGGAGCCGCCGAACAGGGCGGCGATCGCGCCGGCGACCACCGCGGTGGCCAGGCCCGCCTCGGCGCCCAGGCCGGAGGAGATGCCGAACCCGAGCGCCAGCGGCAGCGCCACGATCGCCACCGTCAGACCGGCCACCAGGTCGCGGCGGGGACGGCGGCCCATCGCGGTGAGGTCGGCGCGCGCGGGCAGCACCGAGCGGACGCGGGCCCAGCCCGCGGACATCATGGAGTTCACGAGGGACCGCTCTGCCCCTTCGCCTGGAGCAACTCGCCCAGGAGCTCGTGCTGCCCGGACAACTTCGCGGTGAGCAACTGGCGGGCCGCGCGCAGCAGCTCGGCGACGTCGCCGCCGGCCAGCGCGTAGACGACCGTGGAGCCCTCGCGCTGCGCGGTGACCATGCCCGAGCGGCGGAGCACGGCCAGGTGCTGTGACAGGCCCGTCGGCTCCACCTCGATGGCGGTCAGCAGCTCGCGCACCTGCATCGGCCCGTCCTGCAGCAGCTCCAGCACCCTGATCCGGACCGGATGGCCCAGCAGGCGGAACAGCTCCGCCTTCGCCTCATACAGCGGCAGCGACATCACACCGCCGCTTTCCCGGCCGATGCAGCACAAGCCCCGGTCACGTCATCTCCCGTCCAGCATTCAGAACGGACCCCATCATGTACGTAATTGCAAAGTTTCGCAATTCGTTGATCCGTCCGGCCACGAGGAGCCCGCCCGGCGCCAGGCGGCGTCAGGGACTCGGCCGCGGCTGTGATGGGATCTAAGCACGACGGGTTGGCGGCACGGGGCTGCCTCGCCGCAACGACGCTGATCAGAGCCTTGGCTCAGTCGGTCAGCCGCACTTGTATTCGTTGAGCGCCTTCTGGTCGGCGTCCGCGCGGTCGTTGTACATCGGGTCGACGACGTCGAAGGCGTTGTTGCCGGTGGACAACTTGCCGGACGACTTGCGGACCGCCGTCAACTGGCGGTGGAAGGCCTCGGCGATGTCGGCGGGCGCGCTGTCCTCCATCCCCTCGCCGAGCCTGGCGATCACCCCGGCCAGCCTGCGTGCTTCCTTGAAGTCCACCGGCTTGCCCTCGATCGCCTGCCCCACCTCGGCGGAGTAGGCCACCAGCGCGATGTTGAAGGTGGTCAGGTCGAGGCAGAACGCGGACTGCGACGCGCCGGCCGACGGCGTCGTGCTCGCGGCCGGCGCGGCGGTCCCGGAAGCCCGCGCCGGCCCCGTGGCCGGCGGTTCGCCGGCCTGCCGTTCGCCGCCGCAGGACACGAGCGCGATCCAGGAAACGAGGACGATCAGCACCCGCCATACCCCGCCGGCCCGCATGGCCCCTCCAGTGTCGTCGGCTACCACGACCCTAGTACGCCGGTATCCGTTCCCGTGGCGCTCGTCACAACGCCCGGGTGGCCGCGTACTGATCGCGTCAAGAACCGACCTCCGGCCGTATGAAAGCCGTCAAGAAACGCTAAACGCCGCTATTTCCGCGTTTTCCTAGGTCAGGCACCGCTCATCCCGGGCGGTAGGGAATGTGTTCCGGAGTTGAGGAGTCGGGATGGCTGACGTCATCTTCGTCGCCCTGACGATCGCGATCTTCGTGATCTTCGGGTTCGTCGTGAAGGCGGTGGAGCGCCTGTGAGCGCTGTCAACGCCATCGGTCTGGCGGTCGTCGTGGCCCTGGTGATCTTCATGGTCGCGGCCCTGCTGTTCCCGGAGCGCTTCTGATGACTACGACCGCCGCAGGCATGATCTTCATCGCCTCCCTGATCGTCGTGCTCGTCCTGGTGCACAAGCCGTTCGGCGACTACATGCACCGGGTCTACACGAGCACCAGGCACAACGTCGTCGAGCGGGGCGTCTACCGGCTGCTCGGCGTACGCGCCGACGCCGAGCAGAGCTGGGGCGTGTACGCGCGCAGCCTGCTGGCCTTCTCGGTGATCTCCATCCTGGTCGTGTACGGCATCCAGCGCCTGCAGGACAGGCTCCCGCTGAGCGTGGGCATGGAGCCGGTCACCGACCACATCGCCTGGAACACCGCGATCAGCTTCGTCACCAACACGAACTGGCAGGCGTACTCGGGCGAGTCCACGATGGGCCACCTGACTCAGATGGCCGCGCTCGCCGTGCAGAACTTCGTCTCCGCCGCGGTGGGCATGGCGGTGGCCATCGCCCTGGTCCGCGGCTTCGCCAGGCGCAGGGCCGACACGATCGGCAACTTCTGGGTGGACCTGGTCCGCGGCTCACTCCGCATCCTGCTGCCGATCGCGTTCGTCGGCGCGCTGGTCCTGGTGGCCGGCGGGCTGGTCCAGAACTTCTCCGGCCTGCACGAGGTCACCACGCTGACCGGCGGCAGCCAGTCGATCACCGGCGGCCCGGTCGCCTCGCAGGAGGTCATCAAGGAGCTGGGCACGAACGGTGGCGGCTTCTACAACGTCAACTCCGCCCATCCCTTCGAGAACGCCACGAGCTGGACCAACTGGGTCGAGATCTTCCTCATCCTGGTGATCCCGTTCTCGCTGCCGCGTACCTTCGGCAAGCTCGTCGGCCAGGTCAGGCAGGGTTACGCCATCGTCGCCGTGATGGGCGTCATCGCGCTCGCCAGCGTCCTGCTCACCAACGTCTTCGAGCTCAGCGGCGACGCCACCGTGCCGCAGGCGGTCGGCGCGGCCATGGAGGGCAAGGAGATCCGTTTCGGCGTCTCGAACTCCGCCACGTTCGCCGCCTCCACCACGCTCACCAGCACCGGCGCCGTGGACTCCTTCCACGACTCCTACACGCCGTTCGGCGGCATGATGACGCTGTTCAACATGATGCTGGGCGAGGTCGCCCCCGGCGGCGTCGGCGCCGGCCTGTACGGCATGCTCATCCTCGCCGTCATCACCGTGTTCGTGGCGGGCCTGATGGTCGGCCGCACCCCCGAATACCTCGGCAAGAAGATCGGCGCCCGCGAGATCAAGCTCGCGTCGATGTACTTCCTGGTCACCCCGGCGCTGGTGCTGATCGGCACGGCGTTCGCGATGGGCTCGGCGGAGCGGCGCGCGAGCATGCTCAACTCGGGGCCGCACGGCCTCTCCGAGGTCCTCTACGCCTTCACCAGCGCCTCGAACAACAACGGCTCCGCCTTCGCCGGCCTCACCGTCAACACCCCCTGGTACGACGTGGCCCTCGGCCTGTGCATGGTGTTCGGCAGGTTCCTGCCGATCATCCTGGTGCTGGCCCTGGCCGGTTCGCTGGCCAGGCAGGCGCCCGTGCCAGAGAGCGCGGGCACGTTGCCGACGCACCGGCCGCAGTTCGTCGGCATGGTCGTCGGCGTGACCCTGATCCTGGTCGCCCTCACGTTCCTCCCGGCGCTCGCGCTCGGCCCCATCGCAGAAGGACTGTCCTGATATGTCGACCCCAGTGCTCCAGGCGCCGGGCCAGGCTCCCGACCCCAAGCGCACCGGCCGCGTGGGCGGCGGTCTGCTGGACCCCAAACAGCTGATCGTCTCGCTGCCGGACGCGCTCAAGAAGCTCAACCCCGCCACGCTGTGGCGCAACCCCGTGATGTTCATCGTCGAGATCGGCGCCGTGTTCACCACGGTGCTGGCCGTACTCGACCCTTCCTTCTTCGCCTGGGCCATCGCCGTGTGGCTCTGGCTGACCGCGATCTTCGCGAACCTCGCCGAGGCCGTCGCGGAAGGCCGCGGCAAGGCGCAGGCCGCGACCCTGCGCAGGGCCAAGACCGACACCCAGGCCCGCAGGCTCAAGGACGAGCGGCGGCACGACGCGTGGGAGACCGTCGGCGCGCCCGAGCTCAGGCAGGGCGACCTCGTGATCGTCGAGGCCGGGGAGATCGTCCCCGGCGACGGTGACGTCGTGGACGGGATCGCCTCCGTGGACGAGTCGGCCATCACCGGCGAGTCCGCCCCCGTCATCCGCGAGTCCGGCGGCGACCGCTCGGCGGTCACCGGTGGCACGAAGGTGCTGTCTGACAAGATCATCGTCCGGATCACGCAGAAGCCGGGCGAGAGCTTCATCGACCGCATGATCGCCCTGGTGGAGGGCGCGAACCGGCAGAAGACGCCGAACGAGATCGCGCTCAACATCCTGCTGGCCGCGCTGACGATCATCTTCCTGGTCGCCACCGTCACCATGCAGCCGCTGGCCATCTACGCCAAGCTCACCAACCCCGGCGTGCCTGACTCGCTCGCGCTGAACGCCGACGGCGTCACGGGCGTCGTCCTGGTCTCGTTGCTGGTGTGCCTGATCCCGACCACGATCGGCGCGTTGCTGTCGGCCATCGGCATCGCCGGCATGGACCGTCTCGTGCAGCGCAACGTGCTCGCGATGAGCGGCCGCGCGGTCGAGGCCGCCGGCGACGTGTCAACGCTGCTGCTGGACAAGACCGGCACCATCACCCTGGGCAACCGGCAGGCCAGCGAGTTCGTCCCCGTGGACGGCGTCACCGAGAAGGAGCTCGCGGAGGCGGCGCAGCTGTCCAGCCTCGCCGACGCGACGCCCGAGGGCCGCTCGATCGTGGTCTTCGCCAAGGAGAGGTACGGCCTGCGCGAGCGCGAGCTGCACGGCGCGGAGTGGGTGCAGTTCACCGCCCAGACCCGGATGTCCGGGGTCAACCTGGACGGCCGCGAGGTCCGCAAGGGCGCGGCCACGGCGGTGATGAAGTGGGTACGCGACCACGGCGGCCACCCGACCGGCGACATCGGGCACCTCGTGGACGGCATCTCGGCCTCCGGCGGCACCCCGCTGGTCGTGGCCGAGAAGGGCCGGGTGCTCGGCGTCATCCACCTCAAGGACGTGGTCAAGCAGGGCATGCGGGAGCGGTTCGACGAGATGCGCAGGATGGGCATCAGGACCGTCATGATCACCGGTGACAACCCGCTGACCGCCAAGGCTATCGCGGACGAGGCCGGGGTGGACGACTTCCTGGCCGAGGCGACGCCCGAGGACAAGCTGGCGCTGATCAAAAGGGAGCAGGAGGGCGGCCGGCTGGTCGCGATGACCGGCGACGGCACCAACGACGCCCCGGCCCTGGCCCAGTCGGACGTCGGCGTCGCCATGAACACCGGCACCTCCGCGGCCAAGGAGGCCGGGAACATGGTCGACCTGGACTCCAACCCGACCAAGCTCATCGAGATCGTCGAGATCGGCAAGCAGCTGCTCATCACGCGGGGCGCGCTGACGACGTTCTCGATCGCGAACGACATCGCCAAGTATTTCGCGATCATCCCGGCCATGTTCGCGGCCGTCTACCCGGGCCTGGACGCGCTCAACGTCATGCGCCTGGCCAGCCCCCAGTCGGCCATCCTCGCCGCGGTCATCTTCAACGCGCTGGTCATCATCGCGCTGATCCCGCTCGCCCTGCGCGGCGTCCGCTACCGCCCCTCCAGCGCCTCCAAGCTCCTGTCCCGCAACCTGTACGTCTACGGCCTTGGCGGCATCATCGCGCCGTTCATCGGCATCAAAGTCATCGACCTGCTGATCCAGTTCCTTCCGGGGATGTCGTAATGGAACGTCTGCCCAGCTGGCTGCGCCAGCATCTCGCCGCGATCCGGGCGGTCGCCGTCTTCACCGTGCTGCTCGGCCTGATCTACCCGCTGGTCACCACCGGCGTCGCCCAGGCGCTCTTCAACGACAAGGCCAACGGCTCGATCGTCGAGAAGGACGGCAAGGCGGTCGGCAGCGCGATCATCGGCCAGTCCTTCACGGACGCCGACGGCAACCCGCTCAAGAACTACTTCCAGTCCCGCCCCTCGGCCGCCGGCGACGGCTACGACCCCACCTCCACCAGCGCCAGCAACCTGGGCCCCGAGGACATCGTGGACACGCTGCAGAACGGGTCCGACGAGGGCAGGCAGTCGCTGCTCACCCAGGTGTGCGCCAGGTCCAAGGCGGTCGGCGAGCTGGAAGGCGTCAACGGCGCGCGGCCGTACTGCACGCCCGACGGGGTGGGCGCGGTGCTGAAGGTCTTCCCCCACCGGGCCGTCAGCGTCAACCGGGCATGCCCGGCCGCCCCCTTCGTGGCGGAGTACGAGGGGCTGCGGGTGGAGTGCGCCAGGCCGGGCGAGGACTACGCCGCCGGCCGGACCGTCCCGGTCAGGGGCGACGCGGGCACCCCCGTCGTCCCCGCCGACGCGGTGACGGCCAGCGGTTCCGGCCTGGACCCGCACATCTCGCTCGCCTACGCCGAACTCCAGGCGCCACGCGTGGCCAGGGAGCGCGGGCTGGCGGTCGATCGGGTCAGGGCGCTGATCGACGAGCACACCACCGGCCGGGCGCTCGGCTTCATGGGCGAACCCGCCGTCAACGTGCTCGAACTCAACCTGGCGCTCGACCGCTCATGATCCGGGGCCGCCTGCGGGTCTACCTCGGGGCGGCTCCCGGGGTGGGCAAGACGTACGCGATGCTCGGCGAGGGCCGCCGGGCGGTGGAGCGCGACCGTGACGTGGTCGTGGGTTTCGTCGAGACCCACGGCCGCAGCCGCACCGCCGCCCTGCTGGAGGGCATGGAGATCATCCCGCGCAGGACCATGACGCACAGGGGGGCGACGTTCACGGAGCTGGACACCGAGGCGGTGATCGCCCGCGCGCCCAAGGTGGCGCTGATCGACGAGCTGGCCCACACCAACGTGCCCGGCTCGAAGAACATCAAGCGCTGGCAGGACATCGACGAGATCCTGGACGCCGGCATCGACGTCGTCTCCACGGTCAACATCCAGCACCTGGAGTCCGTCAACGACGTGGTCCAGGAGATCACCGGCGTGCCGCAGCGCGAGACCGTGCCCGACGAGGTCGTACGGCGGGCCGACCAGGTCGAGCTGGTCGACATGTCGCCCCAGGCGCTGCGCCGCCGGATGGCCCACGGCAACATCTACACCCCGGCCAAGGTCGACGCCGCGCTGTCGAACTACTTCCGCGTCGGCAACCTGACCGCGCTGCGCGAGCTGGCCCTGCTGTGGGTCGCGGGCAAGGTCGACGACCAGCTCGACCGCTACCGCGCCGACCACGGCATCGCCAAGACCTGGGAGACGCGGGAGCGGGTCGTGGTCGCCCTGACCGGCGGACCTGAAGGCGACACGCTGGTACGCAGAGCCGCCCGCATCGCCGCCCGTACCAAGGGGGCCGATCTGCTGGCGGTGCACGTGACCAGCGCCGACGGGCTGGCCGGAGCGGATCCGGCGAGCCTGGCCCGCCAGCGCGTCCTGGTCGAGAGCATGGGCGGGACCTACCACCAGGTCGTCGGCGACGACATCCCGGGGTCCCTGCTGGACTTCGCCCGCGGCGTCAACGCCACCCAGCTCGTGCTGGGCGCGTCAAGGAGGGGGAGGTTCGCCCAGCTCTTCTCGCGGGGCGTCGGGGTGGAGACGACCGCCAGGTCGGGCTCCATCGACGTCCACATGATCACCCACGAGGAGGCCAAGAAGGGCCGCAGGCGGCCGGCCCACTCGCGGGCCGTGCTCACGCGCGCGCGGCGGCTGACCGGCTGGGTCCTGGCGGTGGCCGGGATGCCGGCGCTGGCCGCCCTGTTGTCGCCGTTCCGCGGTGTGCTGTCGCTGCCCAGCGAGATCCTGTTCTTCCTCTGCCTGACCGTCGGCGTCGCGCTGGCCGGTGGCATGTGGCCGGCCATCACCGCGGCCGTCGGCGGGTCGCTGCTGCTCAACTGGTTCTTCACGCCGCCCGTCTACACCTGGACCATCGCCGATCCTGAGAACCTGTTCGCCCTGGTCGTGTTCGTCCTGGTGGCCGCCGCGGTCAGCACGATCGTGGACATCGCCGCCCGCCGCACCCGCGAGGCCGCCCGCGCGAGCGCCGACGCCGAGTCGCTGTCGACGCTGGCGGGGCACGTGCTGCGCGGGGAGGCCGCCGTGTCGTCCCTGCTGGAACGTACGCGGGAGACGTTCGGCCTGACCTCCGTCACCCTGCTGGAACGCCGCCCCGAGGCCGCCCGCACCCCCGACTACCAGTCGGACCCGGACGCCTGGCGGATCGTGGCCACTTCGGGCGGCGCCCCGTCCACCTGCCCCGGCCAGTCGGACACGGACGTGGTGATCGACGACGACATGATCATGGCCGCCAAGGGTGGGCCGCTGGACGCCGCCGACCGTCCCGTGCTGGAGGCGTTCGCCGCCGAGGCCGCCGTCGCGCTGCGCCAGGAACGCCTCCAGGAGGCGGCCGAGCAGGCCCGCCCGCTCGCCGAGGCCGACCGGATGCGCACCGCGTTGCTCGCCGCAGTGAGCCACGACCTGCGTACGCCGCTCGCCTCGGCCAAGGCCGCGGTCGAAAGCCTCGGCAACACGGACATCGCCTGGAGCGACCACGACCGCGCCGAGTTGCTGGCCACCGCGGAGGAGTCCCTGGACAAGCTGTCCCGGCTGGTGGCGAACCTGCTCGACATGAGCCGCCTGCAGGCCGGCGTGCTGGGCGCGAGCCCGCAGCCGCTGGCACTGGAGGAGGTCGTCCCGCGCGCCATCGACGACCTCGGCCCGGTACGCGACCGGATCGAGGGCGACCTGTCCGTGGAGCTGCCCGAGATCCTCGCCGACCCGGCCCTGCTGGAGCGGGTGCTGGTCAACCTCATGTCCAACGCGGTCCGCTACAGCCCGCCCGGCAAGACGGTGCTGATCACCGCGAGCCGGCACGGCGACCACGTGCAGGTCCGCGTGATGGACCGGGGGCCCGGCATCCCGCCCGAGGCCCACGACCGGGTCTTCCAGCCGTTCCAGCGGCTCGGGGACCGCGACAACCACTCGGGTGTCGGCCTCGGCCTGGCGCTCTCACGCGGCCTGACCGAGGCGATGGGCGGCACGCTGGTACCCGAGGAGACACCAGGGGGAGGTCTCACCATGATCCTGACACTGCCCATCGCCAGCAGGGCGGTGACGTCGTGACCCGCATCCTCGTGGTGGACGACGAGCCGCAGATCCTGCGCGCGCTCCGCATCAACCTGGTCGCCCGCAAGTACGAGGTCACGGTCGCCGCCGACGGCGCCTCCGCCCTGCGTGCCGCCGTCGACCACACGCCGGACCTGGTCATCCTCGACCTGGGGCTGCCCGATCTGGACGGGGTGGAGGTCATCCACGGTCTGCGCGGCTGGACCACCGTCCCGATCATCGTGCTGTCCGGCCGGGCCGGCAACCAGGACAAGATCCAGGCTCTGGACGCCGGCGCCGACGACTTCGTCACCAAGCCGTTCGGCATCGACGAGCTGCTGGCCAGGGTGCGGGCCGTGGGCCGGCGCGCGTCCATCCAGGAGGGCGAGCTGGCCAGCATCCAACTCGGCGACCACGTCGTCGACCTGACCAACAAGACGGTCTCCGGCGACGTACGCCTGACTCCGACGGAGTGGCACATTCTGGAGCTGCTGCTCCGCCACCCCGGCAAGCTGATCAGCCAACGGCAGATCCTCACCGAGGTGTGGGGTCCGAGGTTCGTCAAGGAGACCCACTACCTGCGCCAGTACATGGCCCAGATCCGCCGCAAACTCGAACGCGACCCGGCGGACCCCGCACATCTGATCACCGAGCCCGGCATGGGTTACCGCTTCAAACCGTGACGCCGATCAGGCGGGGAAATCGGTCCTCGTACGGGACCGCGCAGGTCGCCGCCGCCGGTCTCCCAGCCGGTGACCGGCATGCCGGCCCCGCCGTCGGCCGTCCCCACGCTGTGCGCGCCGATCGTGGCCAGGTCGAGCCCGCCCGCCAATTGCCCCGGGCTGTCGAGGGTCCGCCGCGCTGCGTGTAAGGTCCGTCGCTTTTAGTGGCATATACGGCGATATTGTTAGAAAATCCATGTTCGTCCCAGCTAGTAGCCAGGAACGGGCAATGCGGGTACTTGCGCCGAACGTGGGCCCCTACAGTCGGAAATATGGCTGATCCATCGAGAGGGGCTATGTTGTCGCCGCGAAACGGAGCGGGGTAACCCGTGCACACTCGAGCGGACGGGGGTGCCCAACGGCATGCGTCCGGGGTGGATGAGGTGCTCTCCCAAGCCGTACGCGACACCGGCGCCCACATCGGCGCGGTCTACCTGCTGACCCACGACGGGCAGAGCCTGCTGATGGACGCCGAGATCGGGCTGCCTCCCGAGATCGTCAAGCCGTGGACCACGGTCAGGCTCGACGCCGCCGTCCCGGTGGCCGCCGCCGCCCGCCGCCGGGAGCTGATCTGGGTGCCCGACCACCAGGACCTCGCCTGTCGCTTCCCCACGACCGCCATCGCCCTGCCCTACCGGTTCGCGGCGGCCGCCGCCCCGATCCAGACCCCTTCGCGGCTGTGGGGCTCGTTCGTGCTGATGTGGCCGGCGTCGCATCCGTACGACCTCGCCCAGGACGAGGCCGAGGTCATGGAACTCGCCTCCGGCAAGCTCGCCGCCCTGTTGCAGGAAACCGGGAACGGGTACGCGCCACGCCATACGAGCCGGCCCCGCGTCGTGCCTCCACCTGAGCCCCAGGTGGCCGAGGCCCATGCCGTGGGCGCGGCCAGGTACGTCGACCGGCTCCGCGAAGGTTGCGTCGCGATCGATCTGGCGGGCCGCATCACCTTCGTCAACGGTTTGGCGGCCGACCTGCTCGGCGGCGACGTGCCCGGGTTGCTCGGGCGGCACCTTTGGGACGTGGCGCCATGGCTGAAGGACCCGGTGTTCGACGACCGCTGCCGGGCCGCGTCGGTCAGCCAGGAGGCCACGTCCTGCGTCGTGCGATGTCCCACCGGCCGCATGTTGACGTTCGAGTTGTTCCCTGATCCGGCCGGGATCAGCCTGCGCGTCACGCCGGCCGCGGGGAGCCGGCCGATCGAGCAGTACACTCGCGAATACTTCGGCTCACGCGGGCTGCCGCGGGTGGACGTCTTCTACAACCTCCTCCACGTGTCGGCGGCGCTGACCCGGGCGCTGAGCGTACAGGAGATCATCGATCTGATCACCGACCATGTCATGCCCGTGTTCAAGGCCCAGGGCATGGCGATGCTGGTCGCCGAGGGCGGCAAGCTGAGGCTCATCGGCTCACGCGGATACAAGCACGCCCTCCTCGATCGGTTCGACGGAATGACGCTGGCCTCGCCCTTCCCCGCCGAGGACGTGCTGCGAACCGGCGAACCCGTGTTCATGGCCCGTAGCGAACTCCGCCGGCTGTATCCGCACGTCGCGTTCGATGACGAGATGGCCGCCTGGGCGTTCCTGCCGCTCACGGTCTCCGACGAGACCATGGGCATCTGCGTACTCACCTTCGGCGATTCGCACCACTTCGCCGCCGAAGAGTGCGCCAGCCTCACCGCGCTGGCCGGGCTGATTGCCCAGGCCCTGGACCGCGCCCTCCTGTACGACACCAAGGACCGGCTCGCCCACAGCCTCCAGAGGTCCCTGCTCCCGCGCAGCCTGCCGCCGGTCCCCGGACTCGGCGTGGCGGCCCGCTACGTGCCCGCCACTCCGGAAACCGGCATCGGCGGCGACTTCTACGACCTGATCCGGTTGACCGACACCTCGGCCGCGGCTGTCATCGGTGACGTCCAGGGGCACAACATGACGGCCGCCGCGCTCATGGGTCAGGTGCGTACCGCCATCCACGCCCACGCGGTCGCCGGCGTGAGCCCCGGCGAGGTGCTCAAGCACACCAACCGCCTGCTCATCGACGTGGACACCGACCTGTTCACGAGTTGCCTGCTCGTCTACGTCGACCTGCAGCTGCGTACGCTGTGCGTGGCCAGCGCGGGACACCCGCCGCCGCTGCTGCGCCCGCCGAACGTGCCCGCGGAGACCATCGACGTGCCCACCGGCGTCGTCCTCGGCGTCGACCCCGACGCCTGCTATCCCATCCTGGAGGCGCCGTTCCCGCCGGGCGCCCTGCTCGCGCTCTATACCGACGGCCTGGTCGAGAGCCCCGGCATCGACCTCGACGAGGCCATCGGGAGTCTGGCCGAGCACATGACGCGCGCGTCGGCCGAGTCCCTGCACCACCTCGCCGGCACCATGCTGAGCCACGCCCCGCACACCGAGCGGCACGCGGACGACATCGCGCTGCTCCTGCTCGAGCATCGCCCTGACCGGGGGTGATGGGCTCCGTTCCCCGGGCAGGACAGGGGGAACGACGTACGAGCTTGGGGGTTGACCGTCATGCGTACAACTGCCTTTCGCGGCACGATCGTCGAGGAGCGGCGGCCGGTGCTGTCACGGGCCGTGATCGCGGCCGGGGCGGGCGCCTGCGCCGGGGCGGCGGCCGCGTACCTGTTCGATCCGGTCAGAGGGCGGACGCGCCGGGCCAGGGTCCGCGACAAGACCGCGCACACCACGCACGAGCTGCGGGACGGCGTGGGAATCCTGTGCAGGGACCTGGGCAACCGCGGCCGAGGGTCGGCGGCGGCGGTCCGGTATCGGTTCACCGGCAGGTCCGTGGACGACCGCGTGCTGTACGAGCGGGTACGCGCCGAGCTGGGCCGCCACGTCAGCCATCCGCACGCGGTGGAGGTCCACGTACGCGACCGCGTCGTGTCGCTGGAGGGAGACGTGCTCGACACGGAGGACGAGCGCGCCCGCCGGGCCGTCCGGCACATCCCCGGCGTCAAGAAGGTCCACGCGAGCTGGACCACACACCACGACGCCGAGGGCGTGCCGCTGCTGCAGGGCGGGGGCCGCCGCCGCGAGCCGGTCCCCGAGCTGCTGCAGCAGCAATGGTCGCCGACCGCGAGGCTCTTCGCCGGTACGGCCGCCGCCGCCCTGTGGGCGCTGTCGCGCCGGCTGCCCAGGCCGGTGTCGTGGGCGGTCATGGGCGCGGGCGCGGTGCTGGCCACCCGCATGGCGACGAATCTCCCGCTGCGCCGCCTGACCGGGATCAACGCCGGCAGGAACGCGGTCGACATCACCGAGGCCATTGAGATCGGCGCGCCCGCCGACACCATCTGGGCGCTGGTGAGCGACTACTCGGTGTTCGCCAGGCTCATGCCCGACGTGCAGGAGGTACGCCGCTCGCCCGACGGACGGCTCTCCCACTGGGTGATCAAGGGCCCCGCCGGGGTGCCGATCCGGTTCGACGCCACCGAGACCAAGCGCGAAGAGGGCAGGGAGATCGCCTGGAAATCCACGGAGGGCCAGCTCATCGCGCACACGGGCGCGTTGGGCCTGACCCCGGCGGACGGCGGCAGGACCCGCCTTCACGTGCGGCTCGCGTACAACCCGGTGGCCGGCGCGGCCGGGCACGCCATCGCGAAGCTCCTCGGCGCGGATCCGGCGCGCAGGTTGCGGCAGGACCTGATGCGGCTGAAGTCCCACCTCGAACGCGAGCGCCAGCCGGCCGGCGCGGGTCACCTGGTCGCGCAGCGGCCGGCCGGCGAGGTGACTGGCATCTGATCGAGCAGCGGCCGGCCGGCGCGTGACGGTCACCTGGTCGCGTAGCGGCCGGCGCGTGACGGTCAGCTGATCGCGCAGCGGTGCGTGGCCTCGATGAGGTCACGCGCCCGGTCGTGGCCGCCCTCGATGAGTTCGGCCATGCGGTTGGGCACGTAGGCGAAGGCGAGGTCGTTGTCCGGGTCGGCGAAGGCGAACGCCCCGGTGACCCCGGCATGGCCGAACGCCGTGGGCGAGCACGTGCCGGGCCACATCGGTCCGCCGGGCAGCATGAAGCCCCGGCCGTACGACGTCTGACAGCGCAGGACGAGATCCATCCCGCTCGCCTCGACGGTACGCGCCCGGTCCGCGGTCTCCGGACGCAGCATCCTGATCCCGTCGACCTCGCCGATGAGCGCGGCGTAGAGCCGGGCGAGACCGGCGGCGTTGCCGGCGCCGCCGCAGGAGGGGATCTCCGCCTGGTGGACGCTGGCCAGCGGGTCGGCCGTCAGCACGAAGCTGCCGAAGGTCGAGCGGTGGAAGAGCGACGCGGGGTCGCAGATGGCCTGGTTGAGCCCGCCGAGTCCCGGATCGGGACGCCCCCGCAGGAGTTGCTGCCCGGTCGGGACCACGAGGTCGGCCAGCCGGTCGTGCCGGCCGCCGGGCGGGCCGACGTACAGGTCGAGTGCCAGCGGGGAGGCGATCTCCGCGGCGAAGAACCGCCCGGCCGGGAGCCCCGTGACGCGGCGGATGACCTCGCCGACCAGCCAGCCCATGGTCAGGCAGTGGTATCCGTGCGCCTGCCCCGGCCGCCACGCGGGCTTGGCGGCGGCGAGGGCCTCGATGACCGGGGTGCTCTGCTCGATGTCGGCCAGGGTCAACGGCGGGTCGATGGTCACCACGCCGGACCGGTGTCCCAGCACCCACCGCAGCGGGATCGCCGCCTTCCCCTCGGCGGCGAACTGCGGCCAGTAGTCCGCGACGGGCGCGTCGAGGTCGAGTTGTCCTCGATCGACCAGCAGCATGGCGGCGGCGGCGACCAGCCCTTTCGTGGCGGAGGCCAGGAGCGCGACGGTGTCCTGCCGCCATTCTTCCTGAGCGGTGGCCGAGCCGCCCCACAGGTCCACCACGGCCCGTCCGCGCTGATAGACGGCCACCGAGGCGCCGAACTCCCGGCCGTCGTCGAAGTTGCGTGCGAACGCGTCGCGGACGGCGCCGAACCGGGGCTCGCACATCCCATGAATCTCGTTCACGACCCCTCCTCACCACCCTCGGTCTCCCTGCGCGGCCGGTGCGGTCGTGGGGGTCAGCCGCTTCTGCTCCCACCTTCCCCTGCGGGGCCGCGATAGGTGTCGCGGGACTCCTGCGGCCAATCGTTGATGATGTCGGATGCGCTCATGCTGATCGCGCCTGCCCCCCTCGGCAGGGGAGAAACGTCCCCCGGTAGCGGCTATGCGCGGTTTCGATGGGTAGTGCAGCGACACGTAAAGCGATCGAGACATGACAGAGAGCGAGAATCCGATGGTGGCACATGCCGGCGAGAAGGCGCAGAAGGCGGGTGTCTTCCACTGCGCGAAGTGCGGCGAGAAGGTGTCGGTGAAGGAAGGCGCCAAGATTCCGAAGTGCCCCAACGGTCACACCGAGTTCGGCAGCCGGACCCACGAGCCGGGCAACAAGTAGGCAGGCGCTGGGCTGAAGGACTCGGCGACCCAGGCTCGCTGCGGCGGATCCTCGAAGCCGAGGGAGCGCTCGTGTTCTCCACCGAGATGCTCGCCACGTGCGCCCCGACCTTCGAGAATGGATGATCCCGGCCGAGGTCAAGGCGGAGATCAGGCAGCGCCTGGACCAGGCGAACATCACCGAGCGGGTGCTGCTCCCCGGGCTCGACGGGCTGGCGCGGTGGCTGCGGCGCTACTATTCGCCGGGCTCGATCGGCCCAGGAACGGCCGACGGCGCCGATGCCCTGGGCTGACCCAGGAGCTCAGCGGGGGAGCAGGGCGGTGACCTGATTGGTGCCGGGCACCACGCCGGCGCGCTGATGCGCCTCCTTGAGCGCGTCCGAGGCGAAGTGGTGCCGCATCGCCTCGGCGTCGGCGCACTCGAACAGCACGACGGCCTCGTCGGACTCCTGGGCGTTGACGCTGACCAGGGTCGTACGCATGCCGGCGGCGGCTCTCATGTCCGCCAGGCTGTCGAACGCCTTACGCCACACGTCATAGTCGGTGAACCGCTGCCGGACGAGCAGATACTGCATGCCGTACTCCTGCATCCCGCCGAAACTTCACGCTTTGTGTAGTTGCTACGGTACGCAGGAGAGGCGGCCCCGCGCAAGGCGGAGTCGTGGGGACGGCGGAAAAGGACGTCACCGAGGAGAGCGGCCGGGCCCACCCGTATGACGTGCCCGGCCTCTCGTGGGCGTCAGCGGTTGAGCGCCAGGCTCTGAACCGGGTGCTCTCCCTCCGTCTGCAGACGGTACTCGTGGCCGGACCTGGCCCGGTTGTCGTCGATGACCCGCTCCGACGGCGGCTTCTCGCCGCCCATCAGGGCCTCCTGCATCTTCTCGAACCGCTCGTGGGCCTCCTGCACGTAGCCCGTCCCCAGGGTGGTGTAGTCGATCTGGGTGGCGATCAGCTCGCGCAGGTACGCCTTGTTCGGCTCGAACGTCACCGGGGCGGGTAGCTCAGGCGCGCACACCTGCTCGGGTTCGCGGCCGTCGAAGCGCTTGAACAGTTCGGCCGCCAGTCGCAGGTGCTCCAGCTCCATGTTCAGGTGCAGCTCCCAGATGCTCTTCACCTTGGGATCCGACTCGGTCTCCATGAACGAGTGGTACAGGTAGCACTCGTTGTACTCGTGGTTGAGCAGCATCTCCCACCAGCTCTCGCCGGGGTCGACGAGCGACTCGTAGTGGGTGACGTGCTCCTCCTCGATCAGCCCGATCTCCTGGTAGAGCTGGCGGGCGATCGGCTCCATGTACATCGGGCCGACGTTCATGTAGAAGTTCATGGTCTGCTGCTCGGCGGCCATGATGGTCAGCGCGTGCAGCTTGCTGATCGGCGCGGTGTTGTTCCTGTCGTACGGCTCGCGCACGTTGTCCATCGGGTCCCGGTGGTGCATCATCGTGGGCCGGCCCGGCATGACCTCGGTGAGCTGGTCGACGATCTTCTCGGCCTTGCGGTGCTCGATCATCTCGTACAGGTTGGCGTACCTGTAGAGGTGGTCGAAGTCCTCGAGCACGCCGAACTGGTAGGCCTGCTGCAGGTACGCGTCCGGCTCCATGCGGGCGACCCAGGCGGTCAGGTCCACGGCGACCTGCTCGTACGCGAGCGTGGTCTCCAGCACCGAGGCCAGGCCGGGCAGCAGCCAGTTGACCGCCTTCTGCTGCTGGGCCTCGATGTAGCGCACCCGGGCGAGCTGCTGCCTGATCTCGGTGTCCGGGCAGTGGCGGGCGAGGTGGTGGCTGAAGAAGACGGCCTCCGTCTCGATCCCGTTCATCGTGATGATCCGGCACCGCGTGTACGGGTCCGCGTGATCGGGATCGATCGGCGTGACGTTGAGCTCACGCCAGTTGCGTAGCTGTCTGTCGAGCGGGATGCCCCGCTCTCGAAGTGGATTGAAGGTCATGAAAGTGCTCCCTTGAGCCGGCTGATCGCCCCCTGGCCTGCCGGAACGTTCCTCCTCGACGGCGGCTCGACTCCGGTCTGGGCATGCGGATCCCGGCCTACCCGGGGAGTGGGGCGGCAATCTCTCGACCGCCTCCCCGAAAGGGATGGAGATGGCAAGGCCGCGCGTGACGGGTCGGTGCCCGGGTAGTCACCCTGCGTAGCCAAGGGGAGGATGATCATGACTGCACAGACGGCGCCGGAGAAGATGGGCGAGACCGACGTGATCGAGCTGCTGGTGGCCCAGCACGCGATGATCAGGGACCTGTTCGACGAGGTCGAGCAGGCGCCCGCCGGTCAGCGCGGCGAGGCGTTCACCCGGCTGGTACGCCTGCTCGCCGTGCACGAGACCGCCGAGGAGGAGATCGTCCACCCCTACGCCCGCCGCAAGATCGACGGTGGCGACGGCGTCGTCGATGATCGGCTCGCCGAGGAGAACGAGGCCAAGCAGCTGCTCGTGGAGATGGACGAGATGGGCGCCGACGCGCCGGACTTCATGGGGAAGCTGCTCATGCTGCGCGCCGCCGTGGAGGCGCATGCCCGCAGCGAGGAGCGCTACGAGTTCACCCAGCTGCGCGGCCACACCTCGGTCGCCGAGCGGCGCAGCCTGGCGGCCGGGGTCAAGGCGGCCGAGGCGATGGCGCCCACCCATCCGCATCCCGGCACCGAGTCCGCCGCCAAGAACGTGCTGGCCGGCACACCCCTGGCGATGATGGACCGGGTCCGCGACGTGATCCGCCAGGTCATGGGCGGCAACCCCTGACCTCACCACCTCCACATACCCACCCGTACCTGCACGCCGGGGGAGGCATGCACGACGGGAGGCCGGTCGGGGGCCGGCAGCCCGGCGCTCTGGAGCAGGTCCTGGTCCAGGTGGGCCAGGCGGGTGCGGTGGAGCGGCCAGGGCGGGTGTTCGACCGCGGCGGAGGCCGGCCGACCGGCCACGCGGGTGAACAACCGGAAACGGGCGGTCAGGAAGTGCGCCAGTTCGTCGCACTCGCCTTCCGCCAGCGGGCTTCCCGTCTCCGCAGTCACGTCGCAACGGGCGCCGCAGGGGCCGGGCAGGCGCCGGCGGGACGTGTAGCGCGTGAGTGTCCCGTCGTCGCTCACCGACATGTCGGACCAGAAGTACGGCAGCCCGTAACCGGTACGTCCGCCGAGCGCGGCGGGGAGGCTTCCCGCGTCCAGGGACAGGAACCAGAGGCCGCTGCGCCCGCGCGCATCGCGTACGTAAGTGCGCAGGTTGGTCTCTGGGAACCGGGACAGGCAAGGGGCCGCAGGGGTGAACGGGACGCGTACCCCTTCCATGAGGAAGGGCGTCAGCCCGATCCAGGCGTCCCCGTCGTAGCTCTCGACCGTGAGGAAGTCCGGTAGCAGGGACTGCACGAGAGCGGGGGGATACCGCCAGTGGATGAAGGTCATCTTCGACCAGCGGTGGTACATCACCGGCCAGGTGACCTCGGCGGACGGCGGCGCTCGCACGCCAGGCCACTGCCCTGCCACGGCGTGGCCATACACGGTGAACCGACAGAAGGGCGGTCCGGGTGGAGAACACGAGTACGGCGGGCACGCGGCGGGACATCGCCGTTCCCGGCACGATTCTGGGGATAGGTCTGGGCGGGTTCGCCGACGGGATCCTGCTGCATCAGCTCCTGCAGTGGCACCACATGCTGAGCAGCACCGACACCGACAACATCGGCGTGCGGTACTACTCGCCCGACACCGTGCCCGGCCTGCGGATGAACACCGTGTGGGATGGTTTGTTCCATACGTTCACGTGGCTCGCGGTGCTGGTGGGGCTGGGGTTGCTCTACTCGCGGGTCACGCACGCTCGCGGCCGGGTGTGGCGATCGCGTGCCCTGTGGGGTTGGATCCTGGTCGGCTGGGGCCTGTTCAACCTGGTGGAAGGCATCATCGATCACCACATCCTGGGCATCCACCACGTACGCACCGGGCCGTACCAGGCCTGGTGGGACCTGGGCTTCCTGGTGCTCGGCGCCCTGCTGATCGCCGGCGGGTGGGCGCTGCAACGCGGGGCGAGCCTGATCGACCCCGGTCGTCCTTCGTGACCGCGCATCACGGCGGCGGCTCGCTGCCCGTCGTCCTGGTGGCCCTGGCGGCGGCCGGATACCTGCTGGCGTCCGGCCGCGCGCGTGGATGGAGCACGTGGCGCGGCGTGAGCTTCTGCACCGGGTGCGCGTTGCTCGTGCTCGCGCTGACCGGTCCGGTGGCCGGCCATGACTTCCGCGGGCACATGGTGCAGCACCTGCTCATCGGCATGCTGGCGCCGCCGGCCCTGGTGCTCGGCGCTCCCGTCACCCTGCTGCTGCGGACGCTGCCCGCCGCCCGCGCGCGCCGGCTCACCGCCCTGCTCCGGTGCCGTGCCTTCCGTGTTCTCGGCGCCCCGGTCACCGCGCTGGTGCTGTCCGTGGGCGGCATGGTCGTGTTGTACTGCACTCCGCTCTATCGGCTGACCACGGTCAGCGAGCCGGTGCATCATCTGGTGCACCTGCACTTCCTGCTGGCCGGGTGCCTGTTCTCCTGGGCGATCGCCGGTCCCGACCCGGCCCCGCACCGCCCCCCGGTGCCGCACCGGCTCGTCGTCCTGGGGGTGGCCGTCGCGGTGCACAGCGGGCTGTCCCAGCTGATGTACGCCGGGCTGTGGATCGACGTGCCCGCGCCTCCCGAGCAGGTCCGGGGCGCGGCGGAGATCATGTACTACGGCGGCGACCTCGCCGAGCTGCTCCTCGCCATGGCACTGGTGACCACCTGGCGGCCCGTACGGGTGCCGGCCCGTGACGCCGCCCCTGGCGCCGCTCGTCGTTAGGGCGTGGGCAGCCCCACCTTGGCCGCGAGCGCCTCAAGCAGCTCCACCTGCTCCTCCGGCCGGAGCGGCAGGAAGTTGAGCGTGACGTGCATCTCGTCGGCCCCGAGGGCCGCGGCGCGGTGGAGATCGGTCAGCACGGCGTCGGTGAAGACAGCGGGGGACACGCGGTCGTCGCGGTAGGACTGGATCGCGTTCACCACGACGGTGCCGGTGCCGCCGGCCGCGCGGTACCAGCGGACCTGCGTACGCGTGTCGTCCCAGTCGACCGCGGTGGTGACGAAGCCGTCCCCGATGCGGGCCGCCCGTTCGATGGTGGGGCGGGTGATCGCGCCGAAGCGCAGCGGGATGCGGTCCCCCCACGGCTTCGGGCCGACCATGGACAGCGGGACGTCGTAGTGCTCACCGTGGAACTCGACGGGATCCGGGGCCCAGCAGGCGCGCATCGCGGCCACGTGCTCGACGAACCCGGCGCCTCTGCGGCCGGTCGGCACTCCCGCCGCGGCGAACTCCTCGGGGATGTAGAACGGCGGCAGCCGGGTGCCGCCGCCTTGACCGAGGCCGACGTCCAACCTGCCCCGCGACAGCCGGTCGAGCGTGGCCAGCCGGCGGGCCAGGACGACGGGTGACTCGAAGATCGAGTTCAGGATGCCGGTGGCCACGCGGATCCGCCGGGTGTGCGCGGCCGCCCAGGTCAGCATCTCCAGCGAATCCCACACGTGGGACTGCGGCAGGCCCGCGTCGTTGTCCCAGCCCGGTCCCGCGGGGATGAGCAGCCGATCGCTCGTGGACACGGCGTGGAAGCCGAGCCGTTCGGTGGCCTGGGCCACCGTGACGACGGCGTCCGGACCTGCGTACGGTCCGAAGTGCGGCAGGCTGACGCCGATGCGCGGAAGAGTCATGCGCCTTCTCCTCTGCTGGTCGTTGGGTAGAACATGCCCAGGTGAGGCATGCCTCCGGTGAGTGGTCGGAGCGGCGGCGAGATTCTTGCCGTCAGGCACAGTGGAAATGTCGAAGTCGTGGCACCGGCTCCGACCGCTTCCAGAGACGACCATCGAAGGAGACGACGTGAAGTACCTGTTGATCATGCACATGAACCCGCAGGTCTGGGACGCGATGACCGAGGAGGCGCGGAACGAGGTGATGAACGGCCACGGGCCGTTCATGGAGGCGATCAAGAAGTCAGGGGAGCTGGTCGGCACCGCCGCGCTGGCCGACCCGTCGCAGAGCGCGGTGGTCAGGGTCCGGGGCGGCATGCCGGCGGTGACGGACGGGCCTTACCTTGAGGCCAAGGAGTACCTCGGCGGCTACTACCTGGTCGAATGCGACAGCAAGGAGCGGGCCCTGGAGCTGGCCGCGCTCATCCCGGACGCCGCCGTCGAGGGCCTCGGCATCGAGGTGCGTCCGGTGGTCTTCGCGGGCGGAGCAGAGGACTGAGCCCGCGGTGAAGTTCGTGCTGAACCTCTACCTGGACTCGGCCTTACCCGGGCTCGACCATGAGGAGTTCCTGACCGCGGCCCGGCAGGCGGGGGAGCTGATCGGCGGCCACGCGTTCGCCGATCCGTCCATCAGCGTCGCCGTGCGCGTCAGGGACGGCTCGGTGACCGTGACCGAGGGGCCGTACCTCCAGACCCCGGAACATGTCGCCGGCCAGTACGTGGTCGACTGCGAGTCCAGGGAACGGGCCTTGGAGCTGGCCGCGCTCATCCAGGACGCCGGCATCGAGGTACGGCCGCTGATGGACTCGTCCGGACTGGAGATGTGACCGCGTACGGGCTCACGGACGTGTCACGTCACGCCGGCCCTTGCGATGCCGGCTGATCAGCGCGGCGGCGCAGCCCATGGCGGCCAGCCCGAACCCGGCGCCGACGAAACCGTTGACGTAGGTGTTGGCCACCACGTTGCCGACCGCGCTGATCATCAGCAGCAGCCACAGCAAGGGACGCTTCAGATCACGCTGGGAGGACGGGAGAGTCTGCTGGGGACCGGTCATGATGTGCTCCTTGTTCGAGGTGCCGTTCGTCATGCACCAGAAGCTACAAACCACCGAAGCGGCCAGCGATCCCGCCAATGAGACATAGGGAGTACAGCAGGCTGTACTCTCGACCGGTGATCTGACAGGAGTCAGGAGCTGAGCATGCCGACCAACTCCAAGGCCGGCCGCGGACCGGTCCGCCGGTGGGACCTGATCGCCCGTGCGCGTGTGGCCCTGGACGGGCTCGAACACCTCGTCGGCGGGATGGGCACCGCGGCCCTGGCGCTGATCGCGCTGGCCGGGCTGGCCATGACGGTGCTGCTCTGCCTCATCGGCGTGGGACTGCTCGTGGCGCCCACCGCGCTGCGCGCGCTGCACGCCGTGGCCGACAGGGAACGCGTGCGGCTCTCTCATTGGGGCCCGGAGCTCATCGGCCCCGAGCCGCCGCCACCCGGGCTGCGGGACGCGCTGGCGAGCCCGGCCACCCGCAGGGAGCTGGGCTGGGTCGCCGGCCACGCCACCTTCGGGCTGGCCCTCGCCGTGCTCGGCCTGACGCTGCCGTTCAGCGCGGTGCGCGACCTCACGTTCCCGCTGTGGTGGTGGGCGCTGCCCGCGCAGGAGGCCAACGACTCGTCTCTGGGACTCTGGGTGGTGGACGACCTGCCCAGCGCCGTCGCGGTGTGCGTGTTCGGCGTGGGCTACATCGCGCTCTTCCTCCTCCTCACACCCGGCATGGCCAGGCTGCAGGCGTGGACGGGTCGGCGACTGCTGACCGCCGACCCGGGCACCGACCTGGCGCTGCGGGTCGCGCAACTCACCGCGACCCGCGCGGCGGCGCTCGACGCGCACGCCGCCGAGCTGCGCAGGATCGAACGGTCGCTGCACGACGGCACCCAGAACCGGCTCGTCGCCGTCACCGTGCTGCTCGGCGCGGCGCGCCGGGCGGTGGCCCGTGACCCGGCCACCGCCGACGAGGTGCTCGACCGCGCACAGGGCGCCGCCGAGCAGGCCCTGTCCGAGCTCCGCGCGGTCGTACGCAGCATCCTGCCCCCCGTACTCGAGGACAGGAGCCTGTCGGACGCGCTGACCGGGCTGGCCGCGTCCTGCCCGGTGCCCTGCATCGTCGACGCCGACCTGCCCGGCCGCTGCGCCGCGTCCGTCGAGGCCACCGCCTACTTCGTGGTGGCCGAGGCACTCACCAACATCGCCAAGCACAGCGGCGCCCGGCACGCCACCGTCACCGTTCACCGGCGTGACGAGCGCCTACACCTCGACATCACCGACGACGGCCACGGCGGAGCCGACGACCGCGGCGGATCCGGGCTCGCGGGCATCCGCCGCCGCGCCGAAGCACACGACGGATTGTTCGACCTGACCAGCCCCCCGGGTGGGCCCACCACCCTGAAGGTGAGCCTGCCATGCGGATCGTGATCGCCGAAGACGACCTCCTCCTGCGCGAAGGGCTGGCCCTGCTGCTACGCGCGGAAGGGTTAGACGTCGTGGCCACGGCGGGCGACCCGGACGGCTTCCTGACCGCCATCGACACCCACGGGCCCGACGTCGCCATCGTCGACGTACGGATGCCGCCGAGCCACACCGACGAGGGCATCGTCGCCGCCGTCGAGGCCAGACGCCGCCGGCCGGAGCTCGCCGTGCTCGTGCTGTCGGCGTACGTCGAGCAGGCGTTCGCCACCGACCTGCTCGCCCACGGCAGCTCCCGCCTCGGCTACCTGCTCAAGGAGCGGGTGGGCCGGGTCCAGGAGTTCATGGCCGCGCTGGAGCGGGTCGCGGAGGGAGGCACGGCCATCGATCCCGAGGTCGTCGCGCAACTCCTGTCGCGCAGCAGGCCGGACAACCGGCTCGACCGGCTCAGCCCGCGCGAACGCGACGTCCTCGCCCTGATGGCCGAAGGACTGGGCAACGCCGCCATCGCCGAGAAGCTGTTCGTCAGCGACGGCGCCGTGCACAAGCACATCCGCAACATCTTCGCCAAGCTGGACCTGGCGCCCACCGACCGGACGGACCGGCGGGTCGCCGCGGTCCTGCACTACCTCGAGGGCGGGGAGCGCCGGTAGCGCCTACTGTGCCTCCAGGACACCAGAAGGTGGGAGTCCGCGCGCGACACCGCCCTCTGCGAGAAGTGACCGAGTCCGCCCGTCCCCTGGGGACGCCATCTCTGTTGCCGAATTTCGCGGGTCTCCTTCATATTTCCTGAATAGAGTGCTCCCAATTCGCCGTTCGACGACGCGGAGTTCAGGTGAAGCATCAACTGGAGCAGGTTCTCGCGGACTTGACCTACCGGGACAGGTTCACCAGGAACAGGTTGCGTTTCCGGCGCGGCCAGGGCGCGTTGATGGTGCAGGTCGAGGGTGACACCGAGCTGATGCTGGAATGGCTCAGGGGAGTGATCAGGAGATATCGCGGCCTCGTTCCGGTGAACAATCCCAGCGCCGTCCAGGACGGGCTCGAACCACAGCTCCAGGTCGTCGAGCAGCTCCAGACGATCGCAGAGGGCTGCGGTTACGGAGGCCGGGTCGCCCGCGGGCTGCCGATCGTCTTTCCCCGGTTCGCGACCGCCAGGACGGCGCTGTACGACTGGCGGCCCGTGGCGGAGCACTCCCACGCCCAGCGGATCAGCGACCTCAGGGGCCGGATCGAGCGGGCGATCGCGGAGGAACGCCGGCACACCCTCCACAAGCTGCGCCCACGGCTCAAGCCCCTGCTCGACGACCCGGCCGTCACCCAGCAACTGAGCGGGCTGCCCAGCCTGGCGCTGAAGCTGATCAACGCGTTCAGGATGCCGGAACGCCGGACGTTCCGGTGGTATCGCACCAGACGGTTCCGCGGCCAGCGTACCGACGAGTCCGTCTGCGAGGTGCTGTACGAGTGGCGGCGGAAGCCCGACCACCAGAAGCAGCTGCTGCTCGTCGAGGCGTTGCTCGCCGACATCGACGCCCACTACGGCCTGTTCCGCCGGCTCAACCACGCCCGCCACCCCATGATCCTGCTGCCCGAGGTGGACACGATCCCCGCACGCCGGATCATCAGGGACAGGATCCTCGAGGCGTGCGACGGTGAGTCCCACGACCTCCGCCTCCACCCGCTGGTCATCAGCACCGCCGGGCCAGGAGCCGCGGCGCCCGCCCGGGGCGCGCAGGCCGCCGTGGCGCCCGGTGACCTCGCGAAGGAGATACTCCACCGCTACGACGCCCGCGAAGCGGTCGCGAACCGCCGCCTGCGCGACCACGACGACCCGCTGCCCAGCCGCCTCATCCAGGTACGGCTGGACCAGGCCGAGTCGCCGGAGACCACGAAGCCGATGGACGGTCGCAGGCGCCGGATCCCCGGGCCCCTGACCGCGGTCATCACCGCGGCGGCCGTGGTCGTGGCCGGTGTCGTCGTCGAGCGGTCGCTGCGGGGTCCCGAACCCTGCGGCACGAACCTGGAGATCCACGAGGGAGACTGCGTGGGGGTCTCCGACGGCGCCGGGGTGTTCATGCCGGCCGTACCCGGGATGAGCGAGGTCTTCGCCCGTATCGCCGAGCAGAACCGCGCGGTCGCCGCGAGAAGGCACGCGACCGTCGCGCTGCTGATCCCCCTGGAGTCGGGCGACCCCGCGGTGCGGCGGCAGATACTCAGTGAGGTCCAGGGCGCCTACCTCGCCCAGGCCCAGGCGAACGGGCCGGACGCCGCCCGGCCGTCGATCCGGCTGGTCATCGCCAACCCGGGCAGGGACTACAGGCACTGGCGGTTCACGGTCGGCAGGCTCGTGGAACAGGAGCCGAACCTGAGGGTGATCGCCGGTTTCAACCTGAGCCTCACGACGACCAAGCAGGCGCTGACGTACGTGACCAACACGCTGCGGATCCCGGCCGTCGCCAGCGTCGTGACCGCCGACGACTTCGCCAACGAGGAAGGCGCCGCCCGGCTGGAGTTCCCCGGCCTGGCGCGGGTGGTGTCCACCTCGAAGGACCAGGCGCGGGCGCTGCTCAACTTCGATCCCACGCTGGCCGGGAAGGAGACCGCGCTGGTCGCCGACAACCGGCCGGGCGACAACTACAACCAGTCCCTGCGCGAGACGTTCTCGGCGGCAAGGCAGGGCCGCAACCCGGCCGCCGGGGTCCAGGACATGCTTTTCGAGTCGCCCGGGGTGGAGTCGCCGGGGGTCACGCCGAACGAGTTCGAGGACTTCGCCGCCAACATCTGCCGTTCGCGGGCGAAGGTCGTCTACTTCGCGGGCCGCGCCTTCCATCTGGAGCTCTTCGTCAAGAAGCTGGCCACCACGTACTGCAGGGAGAAGGCGTCGTACGACGTCATCACCGGCTCCGACGCCACCACCCTCGACCAGCGCCTCGACGACGCGGAACGCGCCCTGTTACGAGGCGACCCGAGGTCGGGCAAGCCGTCGGTGACCATCCGGTACGCCAGCCCGGCCCACCCCGACGCGTGGACCACCGAAGTGGAGAAGGTGAAGGCCGGGCAGCCGTCGTTGTACCTCAGGGAATCCGAGGACGCGATGGAGGCCCTGCGGCTCCTGATCGCGGAACAAGCTGGGACCATGGGCGCGGTCGACCTGGCCGACGGGCGCACGATCGTCACCCATGACGTCGTGCTCACCGCCTCCCGCGCGCTGGCGCGCGCCGTGCACAGCAGCGAGCAGGAGGTGCCCACCGCTGACCGGATCAGGAAGGACCTCGGCAAGCTCAACTCCGACCTGCGCGTACGCGGCGCCAGCGGCTGGATCTGCCTCACCAACGCCGGCAACCCCTACAACAAGGCGTTGTTCGTGGTCCGCCTCGCCCCCGGTGCCGGCGAACTCGCGCTCGAAGGCGCGGCCTGGCCGACGGGCCGCGTCCCGAAGAACGAGAGCGACTGCGTCGTCCCGGCGACGCCCTAGCCGTTCCACCTACATGACGGGCGGCCTACCGGCGGTCGGCCGGGGGGCGGGTGCGCTGGGCGATGGAGCGCTCGATCGTCCTGGCCACGGTGATGAGGGCCTGGGCCTGATCGGCGTCCAGGTCCCGGATCGTGGTCTCTTCGAGGGTGGTCCACATGCGCTCGATGGGTCCGCGCATGGCGCGGCCCTTGTCGGTGAGGCGTACGAGGGTGGCGCGCCGGTCGTGTTCGGCCTGCTCGCGGACGACCAGGCCGGCCTCCTGCATCCGGCGCAGGGACTTGGAGACGGTGGAGTGGTCCAGGCCGACGCTTTCCAGCAGCTCCGACTGCGTCTGCCCGTCGCGGTCCATGAGCTGCATCAGCAGGAGCTCCTGCCCGGGGTGCAGCCCCAGCTCGCGCAGCATCCCGGCGGCGAAGCCGCGGTGGGCACGGGCCAGCGTGAAGATGGCGTAGCTGACCGGCCCGCCGTGGGCGGTGCTGGGTGGTTGCTGCTGGGCGGAGACGTCGGTCATGGAGACTCCTTCAGAGCGCGGGGTAATCGGTGTAGCCGGCCTCGCCACCGCCGTAGAACGTGGCCGGGTCAGGGGTGTTGAGCGGTGCGTTGGAGCGTACCCGCTCGGGCAGGTCGGGGTTGGCCAGCGCGAGCGCGCCGACGGTGACGACGTCGGCGAGCCCGTTCGCGACGTCACGGGCGCGGTCGGCCAGGTCCGCGCCGGCCCGGTTGAGCACCAGGGCGGTCGGCCAGGCCGCGCGCAGGCGGCGCAGGAGATCGTCGTCGCCGCCGTGCAGGACGTGCAGGTACGCCAGGTTCAACGGCGCCAGGGCAGGCACGAGCGCGGTGTACAGGGCGTCGGTGTCGTCCTCCGTGATGTCGTTGTTCGGGTTGCTTGGCGAGATGCGGAAGCCGGTGCGGCCCGCGCCGATCTCGTCGGCGACGGCGGTGGCGACCTCGACGGCGAACCGGATGCGGCCCGCGATCGAGCCGCCGTAGGCGTCGGTGCGCCGGTTGGCGTTGCTGGACAGGAACTGGTGTACGAGGTAGCCGTTGGCGCCGTGGATCTCCACCCCGTCGGCGCCGGCGTCGACGGCCGCGGCGGCGGCCCGGCGGAAGTCGCGTACCGTCGCGCCGACCTCCGCGGTCGACAGCTCGCGTGGCTCCGGCATCTCCCGCGGTCCTGTCGCGGTGAACATCGCGCCGGACGGGCGGACCGCGGAGGGCGCGACCGGCTGCCGGCCGTGCGGGGTGTTGGCGGGGTGGGCGATGCGCCCGGCGTGCATGAGCTGGATCACGATGGTCCCGCCCGCCGCGTGTACGGCGTCGGTCACCTTGCGCCACCCGGCGACCTGCTCCTCTGTGTGCAGGCCCGGCGTCAGCAGGTAGCCCTGGCCGTCGGCGGAGGGCTGGGTGCCCTCGGTGACGATCAGCCCCATCGAGGCGCGCTGGGCGTAGTACTCGGCGTTGAGCTCGGTCGGCACGCCCTCGGGCGTGGAGCGGTCCCGGGTCATCGGGGCCATCGCCAGGCGGTGCTTCAGGCGGAGATCACCCACGGAGGTGGGGCTCCACAGAGCGCGGAACGCAGTCATCAGAGGACTCCAAATTCAGTGGCTGGACATTACGTGGCTGGCCACATGAGTATGGCATTTATGTGGTCGGCCACGCAACTGGCTCCCTCGGTGGGTGAAGCATGGTGTCTTCACCGAACGAATGGCCGAAATCAGGCGCGGTGCACCGCGAGGAGCGGGCCTCATGACGGCGTGAGGTGACGCACGTCACCGCGGAGTGTCTTGAACCGGGCTGCGGCACGGCGTAGCGTGACCGATGACCAGATTTCGTATCTAGTCATGAGGTGGGCGAGTGTTTGAGCGAGCGGACCGGATTCTCGACGCGGCGGGCGAGTTGCTGCTCAAACACGGCTATCGGAGGGTCACCGTCGAAGACATCGCGACCAGGGCCGATGTCGGGAAGGGCACCATCTACCTGCACTGGCGCACCAAGCTCGAGCTCTTCGAGGCGCTGATGCTGCGCGAGTCCATCGAGGTCGTGGAGGAGTTCACCGCGGCGTTGCGCCGGGATCCTGCGCAGGTGCAGCCGCACCGCTTCGCGCGGATGTCCTTCCTCGCCATGAGCCGCAAGCCGCTGCTCCAGGCGATGATCGCCACGGACCCGGAGCTGCTCGGCAAGCTCGCCAAGCATCCGATGCGCAGCCACGACGTGCTCGCGGCCGAGCGCTTCTTCGAGGTGGCGGAGCGGTTCGCGCTGTTCAGGCCCGACGTGCCCAACGTGCGGTACGCGTTGAGCGCCGCGCAGGGGGGCTTCTATCTCTACCCGGCTCTCGAGACAGAGCTGGACGTCGAGGCGAGGGCCGACGCGCTCGCCTTCACCGTGAGGCATGCTTTCGAGCCGGCCGAGGAGCCTACCGCGGAGGTGCTCGCCGCGGCGGCCACCGAATTCATCTCGATTTTTCAGGAACTGATCCCGCCCTACCGCAAGTGGATCTACGACTAAGGAGCGGCGATGCACGACATCGTCAAGCGGTACAACATCCCCGAACAGCAGTTCTGGCTGCACGGGCCGCGATCCGGCCCGCCGGTCGAGTTCGACGCGGCCAGCGGGATGTGGAGCGTCTACGGTTACCCGGAGCTTCATAAGGTTCTCCACGACCCGGCGACGTTCTCCTCCGACACCATGCGGGTGATACCCGAGCACCTGAAGAAGTCGATGGACGACTTCTCGCTGGCGGGCTTCATCACCCAGATCGACCCGCCGGAGCACGGCAAGCTGCGCAAGCTGGTCAGCAGCGCCTTCACCAGGAAGGTCGTCGCGGATCTCGAGCCGAGGATCGCCAACGTCACCCACGAACTGCTCGACGCGGCGCGGGAGCGTGGCCGGTTGGAGCTGGTGGCCGATCTGGCCTACCCGCTGCCGGTCATCGTCATCGCCGAGCTGCTGGGGGTGCCCAGCAGCGATCGCGCCCTGTTCAAGAAATGGGCCGACGGGTTGTTCCAGCGCGACTCCGGCTCCAAGGTCTCACTCACCGACGACTCCGAAGAGCAGACCGAGCTGGTGAAGACCGCGATGCGACCGTGGTACGAGATGGCCGACTACCTCGCCGGCCACGCCGCGGAGCGCAAGCGACAGCCGCGCGCCGACCTGCTCACCAGGCTGGTCGAGGCCGAGGTGGACGGCGAACGCCTGCCGGACGACCAGGTGGTCAACTTCGCGATTCTCCTCCTGCTCGCCGGGCACATCACCACGACGATGCTGCTCGGCAACACCGTGCTGTGCCTGGACGCCTTCCCCGAGCAGCAGGACAAGGTCCGGGCCGACCGCTCCACGATCCCGGCCGTGATCGAGGAGTCCCTGCGCCTGTTCACCCCGTTCGCCGCTCTCGGCAGGACGACCATGCGTGAGACCGAACTCGGCGGCGTGACGATCCCGGCCGACCAGATGGTCATGACCTGGATGGCGACCGCCAACAGGGACCCGCGGCAGTTCCCCGACCCCGAGGTCTTCGACC
>NZ_JADOGI010000170.1 GCF_015645445.1 Nonomuraea cypriaca
CCGCCCACCTGTCCGACTCCGCCCGCTCGTCCGGCCCTGCCCGTTTGTTCGACTCCGCCCGCTCGCCGGGCTCATCGGGCTGTGCCCGCTCATCCGGCGCATCGGGCTGTGCCCGGCCGTCTGGCGTGCTCGGCTGGTCCGACGCGCCTGACATGCCCAACACGCCCGGCTTATCCGGCTCGCCCGGCTGGTGTGGCTGCTCAGGCTCGCGCGCTGACGGCGGTGGCGGCGGTGTGGTCATTGCGTCGGCTTTATCCCTCAGCGGTACGGATCCGGCGGCCTGCACGTAGCCCATCTACAACGCGTACATCCCATCCACGCATACACCCCATATACGCGCGTATATCCCAGCTACGCATACATCGCCGGATTGAGCCCGGTACAGTACCCCGCCGAAACGATCGACGCGATCGCCCACCCGAGCATCAACCCCAGCCCCAATCCCAGCGACCACGACTTCCTTCGCAGCAGCACCAGCGCCAATCCCCCACCGATACCCAGGATCGCCAGAACCCCTGCTCCGACCCCGATCGCCACCGTCGACGCCAAGCCCAGCACAACTAGCCCGACCATCACATTGACGATGAAGTACCCGAACATCCCGGCGAACGCCAGCCCCACGATCACCCCTGGCTGGCGAGGCGGCTCGGGCGTAGGCGGTGACGGAGTGCTCACGCTGCCAACACTACGGCCCTATATCCCTTCTGCGTAGTAAATCGCCGCTTGCACCCGACTCTTCAGGCCCAGCTTGTTCAACACGCGGCTGACATGCGTCTTGGTCGTGGCCTCCGCCATGTCCAGCTCTCGCGCGATCTCGGCGTTGGACAGCCCGCGCCCGACGCATGCCAGCACTTCCCGCTCCCGCGGTGTCAGGTTGCCCGGATCGCCCGCGGGCTCCCGGCGCGGCGCCTGCTCGGCGAATGCCGCGATCAACCTGCGCGTGACCCCCGGCGAGATGAGCCCATCCCCGCGAGCCACCAGCCGAACCGCCTCGACCAGGGATTCCGCATCGGTGTTCTTCAGCAGGAAGCCGGCGGCACCGGCCCGGAGGGCGCCGAAAACATATTCGTCGACATCGAACGTCGTCAGAATCAGCACATCAGTGACCCCCGCCAACTCCCTGGTGGCGGAAATGCCGTCGAGCCGAGGCATGCGTACGTCCATCAACACCACGTCGGGCCGTGACTCCCTGGCCATCGCCACAGCCTGCTCCCCATCCGCCGCCTCGCCCACGACCTCCAGGTCGTCGGCCCCGCCGAGGATCAACACGATCCCGGCCCGGACCGCCGCGTGATCATCGGCCACCAGCACTCTGATCGTCATCAGGCCACCTCCAACGCCACGCCACAGGCCCTCACGAGCCCTCCTGCTCCGCACGCAGGACAGCGGGACCCGAACCATTGACAGGCGGTTCGGCGGCGGTCGGCAGCGTGGCCAGCACCCGCCACCCGCCGTCGCCCCGATCCCCCCAAGGCCCGGCCTCGAAAGAGCCCCCGACCAGCGAGGCCCGCTCCCGCATCCCGATCAGCCCGGCCCCCGCCCCCGGCAACCGCGCCCCACGCGCACTCACCGCGTTCTCGACATTCACCACAACCCTCCGGCCCTGGTACGAAATCCGCACCCTGACCGGCGAATCCCCATGCTTGAGCGCATTGGTCAGCGCCTCCTGCAGAATCCGATACCCGGCCAGGTCAACAGACGTCGGAACCTCACGGGCGACCCCCTCCACCCGCAGGTCAATGTCCAGCCCGGCCTGCTCGACCCGGCCCGCCAAGGTCTCCGCATCCGCGAGCCGCGGCCGGGTGGCCTCCGCCTCGTCCCCCTCCTGCCGCAACAGCCCGATCATCGCCCGCATCTCGGCGAGTCCCTTCACACTGTTCTCCCGTACGGACTCCATGACCGTCCTGACCGTCACCGGATCAAGATCCTTACGAGTGAGCGCGGCGGTCGATTGGATGGCGATGGCGCTGAAGTGGTTGGCGATCAGGTCATGGAGGTCGCGTGCCATCCGCGTACGTTCGGCTGTGATCGCCGCCTGCCGGTCGAGCTCGGCGAGATGAGCCACCTGCTCCGCGCGAACCCGCTCGGCAGCGGCCCGATCCCGCTGCTCCCGCACCACCAGCGCGCTCAAGACGGGCGTGACCAGCACCAGCCCGACCTGCACCCCGATGACGGCCGGCACCAACCAGTTCGCCTGGACGAACCCGGCCGCCGCCCCAACCGCCACCGCCAGCCCGGCGGTGATGCCGAGCAGCCAGCGGGCCAGCCGCGCCGGCCCATAGAGCGACGCGGCGTAGAGATTGTCGGTGAAGACCAGAACGGTCCCCAGTGACGGCCCCACGGCCACGTCCACGGCGATCCCGGCCACCCCGAGCCCCAGCGAAGCCCTCGGCGCCCGCCGCCGCACCAGCACCCCCGCACAGGTGATCGCCAACGGCACCCCGAGCACCCACACGGGCACGCCCCGACGGACGTAGGCGCTGCCCGCGATCAGCACCACGCCCATCGCGAAGGCCAGCCCAGCCCCCAGCACCGTCCGCTTCATGCCCCCTATCCCACCACCCTCCGCGCACGTTTCCCTCCCGCGAGGGTCCGCCTGTGGATACACCCTTCGATGTATCCACAGGCTCGTTTCCGCTGACGATGTGCCGGCCCGCATCGTCCGGAAAACTGAAACACGTGATCCTCGCCATCCTCATCGGCTGCGAAATCGGCTTCTGGGTACTTCTGGGCCTCGGCCTGGCCTGCCGCTACCTCTGGCACCGCCACAGGCTCAGCACCGTCCTCCTGCTCTCCGTCCCTCTCCTGGACGTGATCCTCCTGACGGCCGCGGTGGTGGACATGCGAGGCGGCGCCACGGCCGACGTCAGACACGGCCTGGCAGCGGCGTACCTGGCCTATTCGATCGTGTTCGGCCACCGTACGATCCGCTGGGCGGACGCCTGGTTCCACCACCGCTTCGCCTCCGGCCCACCCCCGCAGAAGCCGCCGTCCGCCGGCATGGCCCGAGCCCGCATCGAATGGGCCTTCTGGCTGCGGATAGTCCTGGCATACGCCCTGATGTTCGCCTTCGTCCTGGTCCTGACCTGGATCGTCAACGACCCGACACGCACCCAGCCCCTGATCGACTTCGCGTCCGGCCTCCTCAAGATCCCCGTGATCGCCGTCCTCTGGCCCCTCAGCTACACCTTCTGGCCCAGCAAGCCCGAGCCGACCGACACGTGATTGCGGTATCCGGTTCGAGGCACTCGGCAGAACCCGCTATGCTTACTAACGCACGAGCGGCCGTAGCTCAATGGATAGAGCATCTGACTACGGATTAAATCCCGTAAAGCAGCGTACGGCAAGCCCTTTCACCAGGTGACGCGCAAGCAGCGTACGGGCCGAATCAGAACGCCAAACCCCGATCAAGGAAACCGCAGGTCGGGCACCTACTCCTCGTCTTCCGGCTCCGGTCCGACGAAGGATCCCAGGCGCACCCGCGTATAGATGAGCCCCTGTTCGCGCAAATGGGCGAAAGCCTTCCGCACCGTGTTCGGCGCCACCCCGAACTCTTGGGAAACACCGTTTTGGGAAAGCATATGGCCGGGCCTGTATTCGCCGCTCTTAATGCGTTTCCGGATTTCGTTAGAAACCTGACGCCACACCACAATGTCTTTCCGCCATTGCGGTTCGCCATTCCGGAATTCGACCATGAGAGAGAGCGTAGATGATCATGCTCATGCTCTCTCCAGCCGCTATAAGCGCGCTACAGCATGCATAAGCACGCATAAGGAAGGGCACAAAGCTGGGTGCGTGGTCGGTGCGGCGCCACCCGCGCCGGCCACGCCTACCCGCCGTCGTCCTGCCCGGCCTGTCGGTCGACGACGAACGTGCCCTTCTTAGGCAGCGTCTTCAACCAGCCCTCCTCGCGCAACTCCCGCACCGCGCGCCGGGTCGAGCCGATGCTGACACCGAGCTCGTCCGCGAGCCGCCGCTCCGCCGGGATCGGCATGCCCGGCCGGTACTCGCCCGCCTCGATACGGCGTTTGATCTCGTCCGCCACCTGCTGCCAGACGTAATCGTCCGACCGAATCTCCATGAGTGCACGCTACTGACCTGCACTTATACAGGTTTCAGCGGGTTGCAACATGTTGCAACATGATGCAGGCATGGCAGCATGTAGCAGGAAGGTGCAGACTGTGGATGGACATAGGTCGGGCCCGGCCAGCGCGGTGAACGCTGGAATCCGGGCCCTTGATCGCACCTGGAGATGCGACCCATGGCACACACTAGCCTCCCCCGAATCGCCGAATGCACCGTCATACCGGGCACGGACGGGCGGTTCCACGTCGTGCACAACGCCGGCGGAACCGCGACCACCGACACCTACATGGGCGCCGTCGTCGAGGGCATGCGGCTCCGCATGCTGGCCTTCTACGTCCGGCTTCCCGCCGTCACCTACGTTCACGACCTGACGCCGGGATATCTCGTTCTGGAGCACGCGGGCGCGTTCGCGGCGACGTGGCTGGGAGGCCTGTCCGGTAGCGAGGTGAACCAGCTCCGGGGATCCGCAGAGGAGGCCGGGGCCGACGTCGACGTGCTGTTCTCCGACCGGCTCATGCGCGACGCCAACGGCGAACTGCTGTGGACGTTCACACTCACCAGCTCCTCGCGGGCGAAGATCGCGGCGGCGTGCGAGGCGTGGGCCGACATGGCCGCCTGGGCGTTGAAGGGGGAGCCGCGGCCGTGAGCAGCTTCTGGAAGCGCCCCGATCCGCTGCCGCCCGGCGCGCCGCCGCCGCCCCTCGCGCCCGGCCTGGTCCGGTGCAGGTACTGCCGGCATGGCATCCGGCAGGAGGGCGGCGGCGGGGCCTGGACGACTCCGACCGGCGAACCGCCCGCGACCGGCGCGACGCTGCCGCTCGAGTGCCCGGGTCGGCCCGTGGAGGGCTGGCCGGGGACGTTCGGCCGTCACGAGCCGGCCACATAGCCGCCCGGTTGCTGCGTCGAGGCGGGCCTGCGACGACGCCTCCGCGGTGGCCGGGTTCCGCCGGGCCGTGCGACCCGTCCTGGTCCGGCGTGGGGGTCCCCGCCGCCTGCTTGGCGGGGACCCCCAGTCAACAAGTCCACAAACGAAGAAGGCCCGGCCAGCGCGCCAACGCTGACCGGGTTCTTCCAGCTCAAGACCCCAACCACTCCTTGGAGTCCTCGCCAATGCAGAACGTATACGACTACGTGGGCCCTGTCCCGTGGTACGCCCCATGGGCAACAGGAATCGCCGCCCTGGTCCTCGTCGCCGCGGGCATCTACCTCCGCCGGCTTCTGAAGCGGCGCCCCCTCGAAGACGTCCTCACCATCGTGGCCGCCTCCATCGCCACCGGCGTGTCCGCCCAGGGCATGTGGCGGTTCTCCGGCGACGTGCTCGGCCTCGACGGGCCGCTCCGCCTGCTGCTATTCGCGTTCATCGAAGTCGCCATCATCACCAGCGCGGTGCGTGCCCGCCGCAACATGCGGGAGAACTACGCCGCCGGCATCGACGGCATCGCCGTGTGGGCGCTCACCGTCCTCACCGCGGTCCTGTCCAGCATGGACGCGCACAGCCTGCCAGAGGCCGTGTTCCGGCTCGCCGCGCCGCTGGTGGCCGCATGGCTGTGGGAGCGCGGCATGGCCATCGAACGCCACCGCATCCGCGGCACCGGCCGCATCAACTGGCGGCTCACCCCCGAACGCGTCTTGGTACGGCTCGGCCTGGCGGAGGCAACCGATCGTACGGCCGGGGAGGTGGACGCGCACCGGCGCATCACCCGCGTCGCGCTGGCCGCGAAGCGCGTACACCAGCTGCAGGAGGCGGGCGCCTCGGCGCGGAAGATGCGCGCCGCGGTGGCCAAGCGCGACCGGATGCTCGACCAGGCCGTGGCGCACACCGGGCTCGCCCGCGACGAGACGATGCAGGCGGCGCTACTCGACATGGTGACCACGCTCGGCGGCGGAGACAGCCTCACGCAGCTGCTCGACACCGCCGACGCGCCGTGGCAGCACCTGGACCACCCCGCCATTGCCCGGCCGGAACTGCCCGCTGTAGAGCCCTGTACGGCGCCCGTACGGCAGCGCCTGATCCTCCGTACGCGGCCCCGTACGGAGGAGGCGCAGCCGGCGCGGCTGGCGAAGGTGATCGAGTTCCGGCCCGCCCCGCGTATGGAGCCCGTACGGGTCGTGCGGACCGTACGGCGCGTGCATACGTTCCGGCCCGGCGCCCATACGCGGCCCGTACAGCCGCCCGTATCACCTGCTCCGGGGCCTGCCGACCGCGAGGCGTTCGTGCAGGAGCTGCGGGAGGAGATCCTGGCTGCCGCGTCCCGCGGTGACCGGTGGGGGCCGGACTATGAGGCGCTGATCGGCCGCGCCCGCCGGTCCCGGTCGTGGGTGGAGAAGCGCGTACGGGAAGCCCGTACGGCCGTGTTCCGTGCGGACGCACGTACGGAGGTGGCGGCGTGACCGACGTTTTCGAGCGCCCACAGACCCCGCCCGATTTCTGGCGTAAGCCGTCCCGTACCCGGCGCATTGTGCATGTGCTCCGTACGGGCAAGTACGGGCGGCGTACGGTCCGATTCACGTACCGGGCGGGGCTCGCGCCGGTGGCCGGGACCAGCCTGCTGGCCCGCACCGTGTGGCGGTGGATCCGGGCCGACGACTACGCCGGCACCGACGACATGGTGTTCCGCGAGTCGGTGCGCACCCGGCGGCGGCGCAGCGCGTGGATGGCCGGCCTCGGCTACCTCGGCGGGACGGTGGCGGCGACCGCGTGGTGGGACACGTCGGCGCCGTGGCTGGCGGTGGCCGCGCTCGCCGCGGTCGGCACGGCGGCCGAGGTGCGCAAGCGGATCGCGGACCGTCCGCTGCCGTTCAAGCTGCCCGGCCGGAAGGGCGGCACCCCGCAGGAGAACCAGGTGGTGCGGGCGGCGATCGACGCCAAGCTCGGCCGCGCCGAAGGGATGCGGCTCGCCACGCCGGTGCTCACCGAGGACGGCGGCTGGTCGACGGTGCTGCAGCTGCCGCCCGGCCAGCGCGCCCGCCACGCGCTCGGCAAGGAGGCCGACTTCGCGTCCGCGCTCGGGGTGGGCGAATCGCAGGTGGTGTTCGAGCTCCTCCCGGAGCACGCAGGCCGCCTGGCCGTCTTCGTGGCCAAGTCGGATCCGTTCCTGAAGGTGTACGCGTCGCCGCTGCTCGGCCGTACGGAGCCGCTCGACTTCTGGCGGGGTGTCCCGGCCGGGGTGAACGGCCGCGGACAGGCTGAGCGGCTCCGCCTGGTCGACGCCTCCTTGCTCGTCGCGGGGGAGCCGCGGGCCGGGAAGTCCGCGGCGGTGAACGGGATCATCGGGACGGCCGCCCTCGCGGTCACGCCGCGCATCCATCTGTTCGACGGGAAGGGCGCCGGGGATCATCGGCCGTGGCGGAAGGTGGCGCACACCGCGGTGAAGCGGAACGCGCCCGCCCTGCTCGCCCACCTGCAGAAGATGCAGGCGCAGATGGAGGCTGTGTTCGACATGCTCGACGACGCCGGCGGCTCCACCAAGCTCACCCCCGAACTCTGCAGGCGGTTCGGGGTGGACGTGGAGCTCACCGTGGTCGACGAGACCAGGTATTACGTCACCTCCCCGCAGGGGGAGGAGATCGTGGCCGCGATGGTGGACATCGCGTCCAGGGGTCCGGCCGCCGGGGTGCTGCTCGTGCTCGCCACGCAGCGGATGACGACCGACGCGATCCCGGGCCCGCTCAAGGGCGTGTGTTCGCTGCGGTGGGCGATGCGCTGCCCCGACACGACCGCGTCGAACGCGGTGCTCGGCCAGGGCGCGGCCGGCGCCGGATACAACGCGTCCGACATCCCGCGCTCTCACCGCGGCGTCGGCATCCTCGACGCGGACGGGAGTGACCCGGTCAAAATCCGGTCGTACTTCCTCGACGACGCCGGGACCGACCTGGCCGACGTGGCCGCGGTCGCGTACGAGCTGCGCCGCGCCGCCGGAACGCTGCCGCCCGAAGTCCAGGCGGTGGCGGAGGATCCTCTCGAGCAAATCCTGGCCGCGATGGGGGAGGCGGACCGGATGCACACCGCCGACCTCGTCGAAGCGCTCGGGCCGGGCTGGTCGGCTGCCCGGGTCGCGCAGGCGCTCCGCCCGCACGGGGTCGTGCCGGGTGACGTGAAGATCGGCGGCGTCAACCGCAACGGCTACCGCCGCCAGGACCTCGAAGCCGGCTGCGCGGCCGCCTGAGCCGGGGTCTACCCGGGCTCTACCCGCCGGGCCGGGTCTACCCCGCCTCTACCGCCTGCGACCTGGGAGGTAGGGGCGGTAGACCCGGCCCGGCACCCCCCAATTTCCGCCCTTCACCCGGCCTTCGGAGGCCGGAAGGGAGCACAGCGTGGAGTTGATCCTCGCCGCCGTCACCGCGCTGGTGATCTACTACATGTGGGATCGCCGCCGTCACCCGAAGAAGGTGTGCGGCCGGTGCGGCGGCACGGGCCAGAAGACGTCCAGCTGGAACGGGCGCGCGTTCGGCGTGTGCCGGCGCTGCCGCGGCAAGGGAGAGGTCCGCCGGTAGCGCGGCGGCGCCCGGCCGCTTCCCCACGTCCGGGCGCCACACCGCCCAGGCTATCCACGCCGGGCACAACGAAGACCGGCCCCCGCCTCCTCCGTGATGGAGGAGACGGGGGCCGGTTCGTGTTCGTGTTACAGGCCGCGCAGATCGCGGTCGGAGTGGACGCCCGGATGCGAGCTCTCCGCGTACGTCGGCACCCGGGTGGAGCCGAGCAGGACGCCGACGATGGGCCACCGGCGCTGCAGCGTGGACACGACCACCTGGTAGGCGACGGTGGCGGACGCGCCGACGCTGGTGCCGACGGCGAGCACGTCGTCCGGCGCGACGTGGAGGCCTTTGACTCCGAGCCAGGCGGCCAGGCCGCCGACTGCGGCGGGGACCGCGGTGCGGACCCAGGACAGGATCAGGTTGTGCACGGGCTTCTCCCTTCAGGAGATGCGGGAGCCCCCGGCCGGCGGCGCGGGGGCGGGGGCGTACGTCAGCGGACGTAGTAGCCGTTGTCGAAGTCGTAGACCAGCTTCGTCACCTGGTCGCCGCCGGCCTTCTCCACGTAGACGGTGTCGCCGCCGTTGTTGAGCCAGTGGCCGTTGTAGCCGCGCTTGAAGTCCATGTAGTAGACCTGCGTGCTGTTGGGGTCGGTCTTGTTGACCCCGGCGGCGCTGGAGACGACCACCGTGCCGCCAGCCTTCACCACGGTCCCGGCCGGGAAGGTGTAGGCGTTGGTGTGGTCGCCGTCGGCGTTGGCGTAGGTGTCGTGCACCTTCCACCCGGAGATGTCGAGCGGCTCGGACAGGTCGCTGCTGGCCTTCAGGTAGATGGCCTCCTGCCACCTGTTCGCCGCGGTGTCGGCGCCGACCGCGTTGTAGTTGACGCGGGTCACCGACAGGTCGGGCCCGGCGGTGGCCGATGCGGCGCTGGCGGCGAGGGTGAGGGCGAACACAGCCGCGACGGCCGCGAGGATCTTCTTGAACACGGGAGCTCCAAGGGGCTCGGGGACATGGGAACTTGGGGAACATCCCGGCACGCCCAACGCGGCCGGGAAACAGCGGGGTGGTGCTGGTCTAGGTGAGGGCGGCCTTCCAGGCGCCGTCACCGAAGACGCCGTCGTCGGCCAGCTTGTGCGCGGTCTTGAACGCGTTGACCTTCGCCTTCAGGTCGGCCAGGTCGTCGGCGTCGTGGCCGTACTCGGTGGAGTGGAGGTTGGCCGGCTCGTAGCCGCGCGCGAACAGCACGCACCGCATCGTCTTCACGTGCCGGTGCTCGTCGCCCGGTCGCAGGGTGGGCAGATCCTTCACGAGATCCTCCGTCCAGCTGGTGCTCGCGTGCGGGCTCGTCGTCTCGGGTCGGGGCGCGCCGCGCCGAACCCAGGCGGTGAGCGGCCCGCCCGGACACTCGGTGGCGTAGCCGTCCCGGTGGCATCTGATTTCCTTGCCGGCGTCGCCGTGGACGCGCAGGTGCTCGATCGCGTCGACGATGGCGTGCAGCAGCTGGTCGTTCGGCTCGGTGAAGCCTGTGCTGCCGAGCAGGGCCAGCACCGCGTAGTGGCCGGTGTTCAACCCGGCGCCGTTCGCGGCGGGCAGCATGTGCGGGCCCCGCCCGACGAACACCTTGCCGTGCGGGCAGGCCACCATGTTGTAGCCGATGTCCGAGTACGCGGTTTCGCGGCCGCCCGCCATGTGCATCCGCTGCACCGACCGCACGAGGCCGACACAGCGCGTGTGGTCGTCGACGATCGCCGGGTTGACGTGCCCGCCCGTGTAGTGAACCTTCACGCCCCTGGTGGCGGTGAGGCGGGTGAGCGGCTGCGACGGCACCTTGGCGCCCCAGCTCGCGCGAGTGACGATCTCAGCCACGGTCAGGTTCCCTTCTGCATGAACGCGAGCACGGCCAGCACCACGGACACGACGGAGACGAGCGCGGCCAGGGACGGGAGAGGCCACCGACCGCGCTCCAGGTTGCGGATGCGGGCCTCGTGGTCGGTCATGTCCTTGGCGATTTCCCCGTGCGCCTGGGCGACCTGGGCGACCTCGCCGCGGATGCCGTCCACCTTCCGGTCGGTGGCCAGGAGCTGGTCGTAGATCTCCCGGGCTCCGATGGTGACGGGGCCGAGCGGGTCGAGCTGGGACACAGGCCCTCCAATCAGGGATTGGTGTGGTGGATAAAGGTGTGGGCCGCCCGCGCTCCCTTTGGGCGCGCATCCTTGCCCGCGCGGACGGCCGCGAACAGGGGGTCAGACGAAGATGTCGCCGTTGACCAGGGCGTTCCGGATAGAGATCGCGTACAGGCGAATCGATTGCAGGTCGTCCGTGACCCGCTCCCCATACGTCTCGTTGTAGGTGGACGGCCAATCGGCTGGCGTGGTCAGGCCGTCCAAGCCGCCCGGGTCGGACGCGGTCGGCGGCGGCGGGATCGGTATGCCGGGCTTGAACCGGGCCGCGGTCTCCAGCTTCTGCAACCTGCGCTCGATGTCGCGGAGGATGCGTTCCAGGTTGGCGCCGTACTGGTCCGTCATGTCAGGGCACCTCCACTGATTCGAGCGTCAAGGTGGCCTCTTCACGGCCGCGGCCACGGCCTGACGGCCGCACCCTGATTTCGAGGATCCGCTCGCTGATGTCGAGGCCGGCGCCGCCGTCCTCCGCCTCGTGCCACACGTCGGTGATCAGCAGGCGCGCCCGATCCCCGAGGCTGTTCATGGTCAGCGTCGACCGCTTCGACAGGATGACGGTCACGGTGCGAACCCAGAGCGCGCCGCCGCCGATCTCGGCGTAGTACTCGGCCAGCCCGTTCAGCTCGTCCTCGTCGGTGGACTGGTTCGGGTGGTCGACGATGTGGTCGGTGCGGGCCCAGCCTGCGGCGCGGTGCGGGGTCACCACGGGGTCGGAGTAGACGGTGAATCCGTCCTCTTCCGCATTCGGCTGGAGGGTGCCGCCGCGCGCCCGCCAGTCCGTCCCGCCCCGCAGCGCGTCGATGTCGACGCCGTATTCGGCCACGTCGCCACCATGCGTGCTGGTGGAGAACACGTGGGCGACACCGGTATCGAACTTCGGGCTGGCCCACCGCCATGTGGAGACGACGCCGGTTTCGTCGACGGTCTCGGCAAGGAAGTACTCGAACCCGTTCTCAGATCGGCTGTATTCCTGGACGGCGCGGCCGTAGGAGGTGTTGTCTTCGGGTCGCACCAGGAAGGGCCGGAACACCCCGCTGGATCCGCCCTGGAATTGGATGCCGGGGATGTCGGCGCCGGGCTTGTCCAAGGCGAAGGAGAGGAACGTCCGGGCGGCGCTGATCTGCTCGTCATCGGATCCGTCCAAGGTTTCGTTGACGTTCAGCGAAAACCAGTAGGCGTCGAGCGTGCTGCCGCGCAGCTCGATCGAGATCTTGCCGTCTCGGCCCCGGTTCAGGCGTGCGCCGGTCAGCCAGTACCGGCCGCGCAGCTCCCCGTCACGCCAGATGCGGATCTCGACCCGGCCCGGGCCGGTGGTGAGATCGGATTTCACTTTGGGGATGACGCGGCGGACCGCGGCCGCCACCCGCCGGTTGGGGATCGGCAGCGACCCGGAAAACGGGCCGGGCTCGCGCAACTTTTTGCCGTATTCGACGTCGCGCGGGTAGATGTCGTCGATGTAGGTGCCGGTGAGCAGATCGTGAGCCGTGTACCGGTAGAGGGCTCTGCCTTTGACTGCGAACGCCGGCAGAGGCGGCGGGGGCGGCACGTAGTCGCCAGGGGAGACGATGACGGTCCACGCCTGCCAGCCGCCGAGAAACTCCGATGGGTCGGCGTTGATGCGCCGCACCGGCAGGCCGGTGCTGGACAGGCTGGTGCGGGCGGCGATGATGGCGGACCTGCCCGCCCCCTCCTCCCCGCCTTGGTCCTCCTCCCGGTAGCCGAAAGGGAAGAACTCGATCGTGGTGAAATGGTCGACGAGGGCGTACCGGATTTCGGTGCCGCCGGCGACGCCCGGCTCAGCGGACGGGCAGGGGATACCGGTTCCGGGCGGAACGCCGCCGGCGTTGGATTCGATCACGATCTCGGTCAGTGTGGCGCCGCGCAGGTGCGCCAGCCCAACCAGGCCGCTGTCACCCTCGCCCAGCTCGACCGCATAGGAGGTCGGATTGGCTACGCCGGCGACCTGGGCGTACATGCGGGTGGAGAATTGGCTGGTGTTCTCGGCCAGCGCGACCCACGGTGCGCCGCCCGAGATGGTGATGTCGTCCACGTCGCCGGTCGAGGACACCAGCGCCAGAAGGATGTCTCCGGGCTGCACGCCGTCCGGGGCGTCGACCTGGTCGATGTCCCCGATGGGGGTGACCGTGACGGATCGTGGTTGGGCGGTGCCCGCCATGCCTCCCCCTCCCGAGCTCAGCTGACGGCGTGCCGCCAGAATGTCTCCATGCCTGCCGTGCCACCCGAGGTGGTCGTGTAGAGCAGCCGGTTCGCGTCGGGATCGAACACGAAATCCTGCACGGAGGTTGATCCCTCAACCAGGTCGTTAAGGTGATTCACATCGCCGATCGCGACGGTGCCCTCCTTCACGTCGATCACCAGGGTTTCGCCGGCGCCGATCGTGGTGGAGAAGGCGATCACCCGATCGGTGGTGAAGTTTTCGACCTGGACGCCCGTGGCCGGGCCAGGAAAACGCAACTCGCCCGGGGTGGCGTCGTTGCCGGCGTTGAGAATGGCCGTCTCGACGTCCTTGACGATCGTCAGCGACGACCGTACGGGGTCGTAGCGGCGCGGATCACTGGCGATCCACTGCAGAGCACCGGACATCAGGCCCAGCCGGGCCTGGCGGTTGATCGGCCCGGGCAGGCGTTCGGAGAGGTGAGCCCTGACCAGCCACGGCTGGACATCGTCGAAGTCCCAGACGACCAGCCAGCCCTCATCCTCCGTCTGGGCTGGGCCGGTCGCCATGACCAGGTCGTGCACGATCTGCCCCACCTGGCCGCGCGGGGCTTTGAGCAGCGTCGACCAGTTGATCGCGCGTTCGGCCATGTACGGCTGGCCCGGATACGAGCCTGAGCTGTCGGACCGTTCGACGTTGCCGGAAATGAACGGCGCGCTGTCCGTCCAGCCTTGCAGTTCCTGCCAGCTGTACGGGGTGAGCGAGCCGAGGAGGAAGCCGTTCCACTCGATCTGTCCCGGCCTGGTGATGGCGTCGCCCGGCAGGACCGGCACGGTCACGCTGGGCCCTGGCACGTCGGCCAGGACCTGGACGGGTGCGAGGGTGACGTGCGCGTCGGCCGTCACGGTCGGCGCGTACAGCTGGGCGACCGCCTCGACCATGTTGAGGGTGGCGTTGGTGCTGATGCTGACCGCCGGGTCAGGCACGTCGGCCGCCGCGTCGACGGTGGCCGGGGTGACGAGTTCGGTGTCCTCGGTCGTCACCGCCGGGGCAGGAACATCGGCAGTCGCCGCCACCGTGGCCGGATGAGCTTCACTGCCGGCCGACACGCCCACGTCGGGTACGTCCGTCATGGCGTCGACGGCGCCGACGGTCGGGTCGGCGCCGATTGCAACCTCGGGGTCGGGGACGGCGGCCGCGGCGGCAACCGTGTCGGGGGTGACGGTCGCATCCGTGCCGCCCGCGGCCACCGTGACCGTGAAGCCCATGCGCTGCTGACCCGGGATCGCGCCGGACGCCGTCCAGGCCGCGTTCGACGTGGCAGCGCCTGAGGTCAGCGCCCTATAGCCGACAGCCGCGAACGTGTACGTGTTGGACTGCACGTCTCCGCCGGGCGGTTCGGTGAAACCGGCAGCAGGCGCGAAGGTTCTGGCGTTCGCGTTGCCGGTCGCCGCCGCGATCCGGATCTCCAGATCGTCCGTGCCGTCCGGTGTGGTTCCCGGCGTGGTGACGTTGACGTCGGCGCCCGCCGCGGACGACGACGCCGTGGTAGGGAGTGCGCCGCCCTGGACGGCGATAAGGTGCGCCACCCCATCAGCGCTGTCAGCGTGCGTCAGGCTGAAGGTGGGCGGTTCGCTGCCCGTCGCCTCCTTCACCCACAGTTTGCCCCGGAACACACTGCCACCGGCCGCATTCACCGCGAGCAGCTGCGTCCACCCGGACGGGGTGGGAATGTCCGCAAGCGTGCCCACGTCGGCGAACTGGGCGAGCACCAAGATGTCGCCCTCGGCCACACCGTCGGGAAGGTCGATCGTGTAGGTGGCCGAGTCGGAGGTGGCGGAGGTGTTGTCCCGGAACGACGGAGCCACTGCTGCCCCCCTTCTACGAAGCACGGCCGCCCTGGGAGGCGGCGGCCGTCAGCGGTTCAAGCCGGGGCTACGGGGTGAGGTCGAAGGTGACCAGGCCGTTGCTGTGCGGAGTGACGAGCAGGGTTCCGTCCGAGGTGTTGACGGGCGAGATGGTGACCCCGAACATCAGCGGATCGCCGGCGACGGCGGCGGCGTACACGTCGATGTGAGCCACGCCGCTCAACGTGCTGCCTTCCCATTGGACCGCGGCCGAGGAGAACTTCATCAGCCCGGATCCCGGCCTGGTGAACGCCGTGGTCGCGAGGAGTTCGCCGCCCGCGTCGTAGCCTGTGCCCACGATTTCGTTCGTCGAGCTGTAGGCGGTGTCGCCGTTGTAGTTGGCCGCGGACGCCCGGGTCGCGTTGTAGAGGGCGGCCTGGTGGTCCTCGGCGTCCCACGCGAGCGCGAGCCCGGTCGCGTCGAGGATGTCTTCCATCGTCGGCAGGTACACGCCAGAAGCCATGTCAGCGCCCTCCGTCCGTGCTTGCGCGACGCGCCCGCGGCGCCACGGTGATCGTGGGGGCGGTCACGTCCGCGCTCCCGGCCGGCAGGTCAGGCGGCACCGGATCGCCCACCACCAGGCCGCCCAGCTCTTCCAGCTGGCGTCGCAGCGGTATCGCGAGCGCGGTCAGCTGCTGCAGCTCGGCCTTGGCCGCGGCCAGTGCCCGCTCGACCTCGGCCCGCGCGGCGGGATCCTCCTTGGCGTCGTTCTTGCCGTGCTTGACCAGCATCGGTCTGGCGAGAATTCCCTCCAGCTTGGGGATCGTCCTGGTCTGCAGCTTGACGATCTCCGCCTCCCTGCGCAGCCAGGTGCGGGTCTCCTCCAGCCGGGAAGCCGCCGCCTGCTTGGCCGCCTTCGCCTCGCGGATCGCGGCCCGGTCGCCGCCCTCCAAGGCCGCCCAATAGGTTTCCTTGCCCGCGTACAGCGCCTCCTCAAGCGGCGTGCACGCGTCCTCCAGGGCGCGCACCGCCGCCCTGGCGCGCTGGCCGTGGCGGACGATTCGTTTCGCCATCTACGTGTACTCCTTGCTGATCGTGACGCCGGTCCACGGGGAGACCTTGAAGTGGGGCAACACGACGATTGCGTCTTGCCCTGACCAGCGCATCCGCACCCGGTTGCCGAGCTGGTCTTTGATGACCTTGATCCAATGCCCGGTCTCGGTGTCGCGGTACTCCTGCACCACCGGCTTGACCTGATGTGACCAGCCGCGCGGCCTGGCCTGCACGGACTTGAGTTTCCGCAGGTCGGCTGCGGTGTAACCTTGCACGCTCATCCACATCTCCTCACGCCAGGCCCTGAGCCAGGATGTTGAACCCGACCTTGCTGCCGATCTTGTCGATGTCGGGCTCCTCCCGCACGACGCTGTTGGACATGTCGACGTTGACGGTGACCCCGCTCGCCCCGTACTGGGTTCCGCCCGACGTGCCGCCACCGCCTCGGCCGGACAGCGACATGCCGCCCCGCGTCGTGAAGCCTTCCGGGCCGTCCAATCCGTAGTGGCCTTCGACCAGTCCGCCGGGCGGCCTGGTCAGAAGGCTGCCTTTGCTCTTCGGCGACCCGGCCGGGCCTTTACCGTCGCTCCCGCCTTTGGTCTTCGGCGACCCGGCGCCGCCCCTGGCCAGCTCCGCTGTGGCCGCGACGACCGCGCCCAGCTCCTCGACCGCCACCATCAGATCGTGGGTCGACGCCGTGGTCTCGTCCGCCATCATGATCACGGCGTCGGACACGGTGGCTCCCATGTCGCCGACGGTCGCCCCGATCTCCGCCGACCCGGCCGTCCACCCGTCGACCAGGGATTCGCCCACCTTGCCGACGTCTCCGATCGCGGACGTGAGTGAGCCGCTGTCGCCGAGCGTGTCTACCAGCGCAGTCCTGGCCGAGCCGAGCTCGTCGCCGAGCTGCGTGGACGCGCCACTGATGCTTTGGCTCACCTGGGAGACGCGCTCGGCAGCCTTGCCGTTGTACACCTCCAGCCCGAAATCCTCGGCAACCTGCGACAGCAGGTCGATCGCGCGCGACCGGTAGCGGGAGTCGTACGGGATGAAAGCCTCATCGTCGCTGCCCTCGCCGTACAGGATGGTGGGCCCGGTGGCGACGTGCGGGCCCGGCGAAGTGCGCCCGCCCGCGGCGAACGCCCGGACGCCGCCGGACGCGTACCGTTCGATGTCGCCGGCCGCGTTCGCGTTGGCGTCACGCAGCGCCTGCCGCGACAGTTCGTCCTGGTATTCGGTTTTCACGAAGATCGAGACGGTTTTGTCCTTGACCGACGCGAGCGCCTCTTTCGCCCGGGCGACAGCGTCCTTTAGCTGGTCGATTTCCGCGTTGAGCTTGGACCGGCGCTCCTTGGTCAGCTCGGGGTCTTTCAGCTCCTTGCGGGCGTCGGCCAGGCGCGACTGCAGCGTGCCGATCTCGGTGGTGATCGCGGACTTGTATTCGGCGATCAGCTTCGGGTCGCCGAGCTCCAGGACCGCCTTACCTTTCGCCTCCAGCAGCCGCTCCACTTCGGCGCTGAGCTCTGCGCGCCGCTCCTTGGTCAGGTTCGGGTCGTCCAGCGCGGTGAGCGCCTTGTCGATGTCCTGCTGGAGTTGGAAGATGTCGGCCTTGAGCCGCACAGCGCGGGACGCCTCATCGGCCGTCTTCTTGAACTCGTCAAGCTTGCGGATACCGGCGTCCGCGCCTTCGACGATCTTCGCGCCCAGGTCTTCCATGCCGGGAACGTTGGACAGGGCCTCGCCGATGGTGCGGACCACGTTGAGGACCCCGGTGCCGACGTCGGAGATCACGCGGGTCGCGCCGGCCATGTGTTCGCCGATGGTCGCCGCCGACGTCATGACGGCCAGGCCCATTTTGCCGAAGAAGCCGATGACCTTGCTGAGGCCGTCGACCGCGAGCGGGATCACGGCCAGCAGGCCGTCCAAGACGGCGCCGATCACGGTCTTGTTTTCGCTCACAACCCGGCCCAGCTCATCAAGCTCTTCGCCGAGATCCGACAGGAAGCCTTCGATGTCGATTTCGCCCAGGACGTCGCCGAAGCCGCCCATCAGCGACGGGATCGAGTCTCCAAGATCTTTTAGTCCGGCGCTGGCATCCCGGATGAAATCTTCCAGCGGCAGCCGTGCCCGCTCGAATCCCTCCTCCAGGGAGGGGCCGATGTCGTCAGCCAGGCCGCGCGCCTGCACCCGCACCTCGTCCAGCACGGACCGCAGGGGTTCGCTCGCCTCCTGCATCGCCAGCTGCAGATCCCGGCCCAGCTCCCCGAACTGTGCCTGCAGCTCCTTGGCCTGCTTGTTCGCGGCCTCGACCCGCTTCTTCTCGACCGCGGACCACTGCTTGTCGATCTCCTGCACATGGAACAGGCTCGTCAAGCCCAGAGTGACCAGCTTGGTGCCGATGCCGGCGACGATCGCGCCGCCCATGGCGGCGCCGATCGCGGGCCCCGCGGTCACGGCCACGCCGCCCAGCGCGGCGAGCAGCGCCGGATTGGCGCTGGCACGGACAGCCGAACCGAGCGCCTCGCCGAACCCCTTCCCCATCAGTGAGCCGCTGCTCTCGGCGCCCTCCGCGAGCCCGTCGAACAGCGTCTTGCCCTGGGCGACGAACCGGCCGCGCGCGTCCCGTAGGCGGCCGTCTGCGCCGCGCACGAAACGATCGCCCGCCCGCTGCCCGGACTGCTCGGCTGCCGTCTCCAGCTCGGCCAGGGCGGCGAGCGCGGCCGTGATGTCGGCGTCGATGTCCGCATCCAGCTCGCCATAGCGCAGCACCTCGCGCGCCTCATCAATGAACGAGGTGCCGGCGTCGCGTCCGGCCCGGCCCGCCACGGCGTCGACGCCGTCGAGCGCGGAATCGAGACTCTGCGTGAACGCGGTCCCGCTGGCCTGCCCCGACTTGCCGGCTTCGCGCGCGACGTCGCCGAGGGTGCTTTGCACGTCGTGCAGCATCCGGTCGAAGCCGGACGCCACCGTCTTCTCCATCCGCCCGGTCGAGGCGGTTGCGGACCCGGTCACGGCTTTCAGGCCGCGCTCGATGTGGGATAGGCCGCTGTCGAAGCTCTTGTTGTCGACGCTGGCGTAAGCGACCAGCTCGCCCACCGTCAAGTCGGCCACGAGAGACCACCGCCTCTCGCGTTAGAGGGTGCCGATGTAGGAGCGGGCCCGCTCGCCGGTCAGCTCCACGGGCTGGTTAGCGGTGACCAGCCGGAACACCGATTGCTGGGATAGGCCGTCGAGGAGGTTGCCGAATTCGCGGCGGGTCAGCTGCCTGATCGCTTTCGGCGTGAGCTGGTATTCGCGGCGGAAGTCGGCTTCGATCGCCCACCAGAACTTTCGGATTCGGCGTTCTCCTGGTCCGAGGTTTCCGTCTTCCTTGCCGCTTTTCCCAGCTCACGCGCCCGAACCAGGTCGTACGCCTGCCGGAAAGTCATGGTGTCGCCGCGGCCGTTGGCCAACCCCCAGGCGAGCACGGTCCGGAACTCGCGCTCGCCCATCCCGTTCGCGATCCACGCGTCGAGCACCTGCGCGCCGAACAGGTCGCCGATCAGCTGCTCGAACGCTGCCTGGTCGCTGCTGCCGCGCAGCTGGTCGGCGCGGATCTCGAACATGAGCGGAAGGTCGTGCGGCACCGCGACCTTGACGCCGCGGATGGTCTTGGTGGGCGGGCCTTCGCGTTCGGCCTGTTCGGCGCGCATCTGCTCGGCCCAGAAGTCGTCCCACGACTGCTGCTCGTTCTCGTCGGGCTCGGCGGGCTGGTCGAGCGGCTCGGGGCTCGACATTAGACCACCGCCTCCGTGGTGGTCAGGCCGCTCTTGGTGATCGTCGCGGCCCACGCGCTGGGGTCGTTGGTGCCGCCGCCGCGCTCGCCGAGCGAGAACGTCGCGGTCCAGATCCGCCACTCGGTGTCCATCGGGTGGCGGAAGCGGATCCGGCCGTGCGACGCGGCGGCCAACGCGTCCTCGCCGGCGAGGGCTTCGACGCGGGCCCGGCCCGGCTGGAGTGCTCCGGTGGTGTCGTCCTTCAGTTCTTGGCCGGCGAGCGCGAGCGACGCGCCCCGCTGCATGATCCACTGCTCGTAAGCGCCCTGCGAATCGAAGTCGGTGAGGTCGGCGGATTCCTCGTTCGAGGCCGGGTTGACGGTCACGCTGGCGAGGTTCTCGACTCGAACGAACGTGTCGTCGGTCGAGGTTTCGACTTCGAGGATGATGTCCCTGGCCGGGATTTTCACCTGCATTACGGGTTCTCCCTGTGTGATGCGGTCCGCGACACCGAGGCGCGGAAGTTGACGGTGTACTCGTCGCGGCCGTTGGCGTCCTGGCCGATGTAGACGGGGCCGGCGTTCAGGCCGACCATGAGCGACAGCCACGTCCCGCCCGGCAGCGTGATTCCTTCGAGCCCGTTGAGCGCGTCGTAGATCAGCTCGGCGTCACGCTCGGCCACCCGCACGTCGGCGGCCGGGCCGCGGCACCGGAACTGCAGCCGGACCTGGTCGTAGTTGTCGGCCAGGAGGGATTCCGAGCCGCCGTAGCGGGCCACCGCCATGCACCGGTCCGGGGCTGCCGGCATCTTCGTCGAGTAGACGGGGCCCAGGTCGAGGTCGAGGCCGCCCAGGTAGGCGATGACTTCCTCCAGGAGGGTCACGGAATTCCACCCCCCGCCGTCGATTCGACGATCTTGAATTAGGTATTCGGGCCGGACGAAACACCGAATGCGCGCGAAACGCCACTATTCGAGCGGCGGGCGCGTTTACCGTGGCGTCGTCACACACCTGGAGGAACGATGCAGAAGAGCACTACGCGTGCGCTGTTAGCCGTGGCGGTCGGCGGCCTGGTGGTGTTGGGCGGCTGCACCGCCGTCGTCCTCAACCTGGGCGACGGCGCGCGGGTGGCCGCCGTCGCATCGTCGCCGGCCGCCGCAACGCTGCCGGACCTGCGAGGCAAGAGCCTCGAACACGCGCGCGTCAAAGCGGAGGCGGGCGGCTGGGATCTGGAGTCGGACAGTCTTGCCGGCGGCGACACCTGCCCCGACTCGGACGCCTGTTTCGTCTACCGGGTGAAGCCGGGCGTAGGCGAACTCGTGCAGCCGGGCGGCAAGGTCGAGGTGCGGTACGTGACGAAGTCGGAGCGCGCCTGGTATCGGAAGCACACGCGGATGCCGAAGGTGGTGGGCTGGACCGAGGAGCGCGCCAGGAAGTCGTTCGCGCCGGTCGCGGGCGCGGTGACATCCGAGTCGGAGGAGAGCGCCGGGGTGCCAACCGGTCAGGTGATCGGCCAGTCGCCGAAAGCCGGGAAACCGTTGAAGGTGGGCCAGGCCGTCAAGCTGACGGTGAGCAGGGGCCCCTCCGACACTGGCGCTGGGGATCCTGACGTGGACGTCGACAACCACGACGGCGAGTCCAAATTCTGTTCCCGCCGGAAGTGGTGTTAGCCGCGAAGGCTGCGACGGACCTGGGCTGCGAACAGCTCGCCCATGACGGCGGCCTCGGTCATCAGGGGCTCTTCCAGGTACTTCGCCTGGCGCCCCTCGTCGTGCTGGTATTCGAGCCGTTCATGCTGCGGAATGGCGTATGGCGTGTCGTAGGAGACGGCGCCCCGCATCTCGGCGTCGTCCCAAGAAGCCACACCGGAGCGTTCAAGAGTGCCCTCCTCATGCGGCACCTTGGTACGCGACACCTGGAGTAGATGCTCGACTGCGAGGCGACCGCCTCGGTTGGCTCCGGCACGTTCAGCGGCTCGGATCTTGCCGACGTTGAGCTTGAGTGTGGCTCTCTGCGCCATCCCTGCCATCCCCTCTCACTGGAGTGCGACCTCAAGATGGTCGGGTGTGGGCAGGCCGCCGCCGTCCCGGCGGAGCGCGGCCAGGACCAGCGCGGCACGCCCGTTGACGGTCACCCGCGACCCGACCGGACTCACCGTGTCGAGGGGCATGTAGAGCACGCCCCGGGCCACGATCTCCGCGCCCTCGGCGTTGAGGATCTTCTGCAGCCGGTCATCCACGAAGCAGGCCACGGTGGTCTGCTCACCGTACTCGGGGCCGTACGGGCCGTCCCCCTCGAACGGCTCGATGTGGACGGTGTGGCGGAGCAGCCAGGCCGGGATGCTACCCATCGGCCGCCTCGCACGTCTGGAAGGTGCGCGGCTCGTGCCCGGTGAGCCCTGCCTGCTCCAACACCATCCGCGCTTGTGGTGCGAGGCGGGCGGCGGCCGAGCCTCCACCACCCGCCCCGGTCTGTGCCCGCCCCAGGTTGACGGAGCCGATGCCCACCTGCCCGTACTGGGCGGCGGCGCCGGTGCCGTCCTCGGTCCCGGACGCGACCCATGCGGCCACCTGCTCGCAGGTGGCTTCCCGCAGGGCGGTGATGTGTGCCGGCTCGGTGGGCAGCCCGGCGTCGTCGACCGGGTAGACGGCCGAGAGGAGCGCCTGGTCGACGGCGCGGGAGGCGCGGGTGAGCATCAGGGCGGCGTTGGTGGGGCCGGTGGCCATGTAGTCAGGTACGAGGTCGTCGACGGTCGCGTACGGCATCGCTGCCTCCCCTCTTGAAGGATGGTTCCTGGCCGTCCCGCCGCTGCGGGCTGGCGAGTGCCCCGCCCAGCACCGGAGGCCATCCGGCTTGAAAGGCGCAACGGGCGTGATAACCCCGCTGGTCGCGTACGGGACAGCCAGGAACTGGGCGCGGGCGGGCGCGCACCCTCACAGTCCCACCCGCCCGCACGAACATGGGTCAGGCGTCGAGGACGGCGACCGTAACCGCGGCGGGCGTTGTGCCAGCCCAGTCGATCCACACCGACCCGTCGGCCTGCCGGTATGACGGGTCGAACGGGCCGTACACCGCGTATCCGCCAGCCGCGATGCTGTTGCCTTCGAGGTCGTCGACGGGCAGCTCGGACCGGCCGACCGTGGACGGGTTCACGAACGTGGGCGTGATCGCGGCTTCGTCTCCGTTGAGGACGAACACCAGCCGGTGCGCTGCCCACGGGAAGCTGTTGCCGTCGGTGAGCTCCGCGGCGACGTCGACGGCGGCAGGGTTGATGCCGGCCTCGGTCAGCGCGGTGACCGCGACAGGGGTGCGCGCCATGGGTTACTCCTTGGCCTTGGTGGTGCGCCTCTTCGGGCGCGCGGGTGCGGGGGTGGCGGGGGC
>NZ_JADOGI010000171.1 GCF_015645445.1 Nonomuraea cypriaca
GGCAGGGGGTGCTCGGGTTGATCGATCGGGCCGCCGCGCAGGCGTTCGCGACCGCGTTGCTGGCACCGCTCACCGAGTACGGATCCCGCGCCGACCTGGTCGAGTCGCTGCGCGCGTACCTGGAGAGCAACGGCCACTGGGACGCGGCGGCACAGCGGCTGGGCGTGCACCGGCACACCCTGCGGTACCGGATGAGACGCGTCGCCGAGCTGCTCGGCCGTGACCTCGACGACCCCGGAGTGCGGGCCGAGCTGTGGCTCGCACTGGAGGCCGTCAGACGCGGGTAGCGGGTTACTCCTTGTCCACCCTGTAACGGGAGACAATCGCGGACGTCACCGCCTCGTACGTGCGCCCGTCACGCAGATGACCGGCGCGTTCCAAACTGATCGCCCCCTGGGCGCCCGACCACAGCGCGTCCGCGATCTTGCGGGGCTGGGTCGGGACCAGGTAGCCGGCCGAGATGCAGTCGGCGATCACCCGGTCGAGGATGTTCAGCGCCGCGCGGGCCAGGGTCCTGGCGCGCTCGCTGGGTTGGAAACCGGGGATGGCCCGCTCGAACATCAGGCTGTAGTAGCCGGGCTCGGACAGACACGCCTGCCGGTACGCCGGCCCGAGCGCCGCCAGATGCTCGAACGGGTTACGTCGCTGTGGCACTGCCTCCAGAAACCGGCGGAAGCGCTCGAACCCCTCCAGATAGAGCGCCTCCGCCAAGCCCTCCCTGTTGCCGAACATCGTGTAGATGACGGTCGTCGTGCAGCCTGCCTCCGCGGCGATCCTGCGCATGGTGAGGCTGTCTGGACCGTCGGTCTGGAGCAGGTTCACCGCCACGTCGAGGAGGCGGGAGCGGAGTTCGTCATGGCCGGCGCGCTCACCCAGGAGGTAGGCGCCCTGCAGTCCCAGCGGCGCCGAGGTCATGAGACCTCCCTTGCGGCCAAGGAGGTGACCTCACGCTGTTCGGTCACGGGGCCCACGCCTTTCTGATCGGGGGCCCACCGCGCTGGAGACCCGCATCCGATGACTTAGCCATGGCGGAGATCCCTCAAACCACTCCGCATGGTAAACATCCCGAATTAGGTCTACTTCTGTTACATCATGGGTATACCTGAGGGCTTGTACTTAACGGTGAGCTCTCATGTGAGTCTTGTGCACCATGGTGTGATTCCCCGATCCCCGGCTTGGCATAACGTCGAGGTATGGACGTGCGTACCTTCTGGCTGGCCGGCCGCGCCGCGACCGGGGACATCGAGCTCACCGTGACCAACCCCCATGACGGCCGCGAGGTCGGCCGGCATTCCGTACCGACGGACGCGCAGGTCGAGGAGGCCGTCGCGGCCGCCCACGCGGTGGCCAGGCAGGCCGCCGCGCTGCCCGTACACGTACGCGCGGAGGCCCTCGCCCACGTCGCGCGCCGGCTGGCGGAGCGGTCGGAGGAGATCGCGCGGCTCATCACGGCGGAGAACGGCAAGCCGATCTTCTGGGCGCGTGGCGAGGCGAGCCGCGCCGTGGCGACGTTCCGCTTCGCCGCCGACGAGGCCCGCCGCTGGTCGGGCGACGTGCAGCGGCTCGACACCGAGCCCGCCGCGACCGGGCGGCTGGCGTACGTGTCGCGCGTGCCCTACGGCCCCGTGCTGGCGATCAGCCCGTTCAACTTCCCGCTGAACCTCGTCGCGCACAAGGTCGCCCCGGCCATCGCCGTCGGCGCCCCCGTCATCGTGAAGCCCGCGCCCGCCACGCCGCTGTCCGCGCTGCTGCTCGGCGAGATCCTCGCCGAGACGGACCTGCCCGCGGGCATGTTCTCGGTGCTCCCGATCCAGAACGAGCGCGCCGCCAAGCTGGTCGACGACCCGAGGCTGCCGGTGGTGTCGTTCACCGGCTCGGCCCCCGTCGGCTACTCCATCGCCGACCAGGTGCCGCGCAAGCACGTGACGCTGGAGTTGGGCGGCAACGCGGCCGCCGTCGTGCTGGCCGACGCCGACCTCGAATGGGCGGCCCAGCGCATCGCCCTCTACTCCAACTACCAGGCCGGTCAGAGCTGCATCGCCGTGCAGCGGGTGATCGTCGAGGAGCCGGTCTACGACGCCTTCGAAGAGCGCCTGCTCCAGGCCGTGTCCGGTCTCGTCGTCGGCGACCCGGGCGACGAGAAGACCCAGGTGGGCCCGCTCGTCTCGGAGGCCGCCGCCGACCGCGTGGAGCAGTGGGTCCAGGAGGCGGTCGGCGCCGGCGCCCGGCTCCTCGCCGGAGGCACCCGCGAGGGCGCGACGTTCGCGCCGACGGTGCTGGCCGACGTCCCGCGGGACGCCAAGGTGGCCTGCGAGGAGGTCTTCGGTCCCGTCATGATCCTCCAGCGCGCCGCCTCGATGAAGGAGGCGTACGCGATGGTCAACGACTCGAAGTACGGTCTGCAGGCCGGGGTGTTCACCCGCTCGCTGGACGCCGCCTTCCTGGCGAACCGGGAGTTGGAGGTGGGCGGTGTGATCGTCGGCGACGTGCCTTCGTACCGGGCCGACCAGATGCCGTACGGCGGGGTCAAGGACTCCGGCATCGGCCGCGAGGGGCTGCACTCGGCCATGACCGACTACACGTACGAGAAGGTCATGGTTCTGACCGGCCTGTCGCTCTGAGGCGCCGGCCGGTCACGCGCGGCCGGCCGCGTCGTAGAGGGCTTTGGCGGCGTCGCCGAGGTACGGCCCGTACATCGTGCGCCGGTCGCCGCTGTACTTGAAGCTGCTCAGGGACGTGATCGTGCCCTTCCCGGTGACCCCGTCGAACCCTGTCATCCAGGGGCCGCCGCTGGAGCCCGCCGTCATGTCGCAGCCCAGGCCCTGGTCGCGGGTCTCTCCGTACGGGTCGTTCGCCAGCCGCCCGGCGCAGTAGACCAGGTCGCCGCCGTCGTACGGCGGGTCGGCGGGGTAGCCGAAGCCGAACGCCTGCCCGCCGCGCGGCGCGTTGAACGCGATCTCCTGCGTGCCCACCACGTCCGCCACGTGCCTGCCGCGGGAGGTGCCGAGGGCGACCATGCCGATGTCGTAGTCGTCGTCGGCGCTGCTCGACCACGGGCCGGCCACGAACATGCGGCGGGCGGGATAGCGGCCGTACGGATGGGGGCCGTCGGTCCCGTAGCCGGGCACGAACGTCCAGTTCGCGGCCCACCCGCCGGTGCCGTCCTTGACGCAGTGGCCGGCGGTGACGACGAGGTCCTTGTTGGCGCTCCTGACCGTGCTCGCGGAGCAGACGAAGTCCGCTCCGCCCACCGTCAGGAACACCCGGCCCGTCGTCCTGGCCACGGCCCCGCCGGTGGCCCAGCGCGAACCGACGGTGCTCGCGTCGGGCCTCGCCGCCGCTTGGTGGCGCGGAGCGGCGAGGTCTCTCGGGAGCGCGGCGTTCGTGCCGGAGACGGGGGAGACGCGGGAGACGCCGGGGGCGGCGAGCGGGCGGGTCCGGCCGACGAGGCGGCCCAGCAGGCCGTCGCGGCCCGTGACGAGGTCGAGCAGGCCGATGGGCAGGGCCCTGGCCATGCGTTCCTGCGTCCAGTAGTCGAGCACGCGGCGTTCCTCGGCCGTGGTCCCTGCGGCCACGTGCTCGACTATCTGGCTGGTCCGCGCCGCTTGAACGGGCAGGTCGGCCTGCCGCGGGCCGGGCGCCGCGCCGAGGAGGACGGTGCCCATCAGCCCCGCCAGGAGCGGGGCCGCCGCAAGCAGGGGGGTGCTCAACGTCATGCCCCCCGAGTGTGCACCACGAGATGTGTTCTTGAGACTACTTTCGGTGAATACCTCAGAGTGCGTTGGTGGTTTGCGCGGCCTGGTAGACCGCTTGGGCCTCATTTCCGAAATAGGGGCCGAACATCCAGTTGGGGGCGAAGTTGTATTTGAAGCTGTTGACCGAATTCTGCGTGCCGAGACCGGTCGACTCGTTGAAACTCAGCATCCACGGACCACCGCTCGAACCACCGGTCATGTCGCAGGTCAGCCCGTGGTCGTCCGACATCAGGTAGTCGTCGAAGGTGCGGCCGCTGCAGTAGATCAGCTTCGAGCCGTCGTACGGCGCCGCGGCCGGGTAGCCGAAGGCGTACATCTGCTGCCGTCTTCGCTGGTTGAACGCCAGTCCCTGGCCGCCCACGGCGTCGACCAGCGTCTTGCCCTGCAGCGGCGCGACCACGGCGGCGGCGACGTCGAAGTCGACGTCCTCGCGGGCGTTCCACTGCGGCGTGGTCAGCAATCTGGTGGCGGGCCAGGTGCCGAAGGGGCGCTGGCCGCTGTCGTAGCCCGGCACGAACACCCAGTTCGTGTGGAAGGCGCCGTTCAGCCTCACGCAGTGGCCCGCGGTCATCACCACGCTCTTGTTGGCGCTGGTCACCGCCGAACCCGAGCAGGACGCGTTCCTGCCCTGGGTGGTGAAGAAGATCCGCCCGGTGGTCTTCACGACGGCGCCGCCTGCGGTCCACCGTGCGCCCGGCGACCTCGCCGCCAGCAACTCCCGGTCGCCGCCCGCGACGGCGGTGGGCGCGGCCGTCCACGGCGTGCCGCGTGTGGGCTCGGCGGCCTCACCCGCGGAAAGCTTCGCCCCCTGCTCGGGGCGGGGCGCGTCCAGCGGTTCGGCCGCCTCCATCCGCCCCTCGGTCCAGTACGACACGACCTGCCGCCGCTCGGTCGCGGAGTCGGCGGCCGCGTGCTGCGCGGGTTTCGGCCGCGCCGGGGCATTCGACGGTGACGCTGCCTGCGCCACTGCCGGGGCCGCTGAATGTGCCGTGCTCGCGGGGAGCAGGGCGGCGCTGCCCGCGGCGAGGCTGAGGACGGAAAGAAGGGCGACTCTGCGGTGCATCAGGTACCTCCAGAAACCGGATCAGAGGTTGGAAGGTAGCCGTCGCAATATCCATATTTCTCGGGAACTGCGCATACCGATATAGCGATATTCGGTCATAAATGGACTGAGTTATCTCGCGTCACATGAGCACGGGAATTCTGGTCCTGGGGTGCCACGTGCCCGAGTGCGCTCCGCAGCGGGGACAATGGACGGGTGCATGCTGAGATCCGCCGCTCCGTAGTCGTGCTGGGCTCCACCGGCTCGATCGGCACCCAGGCCCTCGACGTCATCGCCGCCAACCCGGGCGGGTTCAAGGTCGCCGGGCTGGCGGCCGGAGGCGGCAAGGTCGAGCTGCTGGCCAAGCAGGCGGCCGAGTCAGGGGCCGAGGTGGTGGCGGTGGCCGACGCCTCGGTCGTCGCCGATCTGAAGGAGGCGCTGGCCGCGCATGGCGCCCGCCCCGTCGTGCTCGGTGGCCCTGAAGGGGTCGCGGAGGTGGCGGCGTGGGAGTGCGACATGGTGCTCAACGGGATCACCGGCGCGCTGGGGCTGACCTCCACGCTGGTCGCGCTGGAGGCGGGCAGGACGCTCGCGCTGGCCAACAAGGAGTCCTTGATCATCGGCGGGCCGCTGGTGAAGCGGCTGGCCAGACCTGGGCAGCTGCTCCCGGTCGACTCCGAGCACTCGGCGCTGCAGCAGTGCCTGTGGGCCTCGGGGCCGGACGACCACGACCCGTCGAGCGTGCGCCGGCTCGTGGTCACCGCGAGCGGCGGGCCGTTCAGGGGGATGAAGCGCGAGGAGATGGCCGACGTCACGCCGGAGATGGCGCTGGCCCACCCGACCTGGTCGATGGGGCCGGTCATCACGATCAACTCCGCCACCCTGGTCAACAAGGGGCTGGAGGTGATCGAGGCGCATCTGCTGTTCGACCTGGACTTCGACAGGATCGAGGTGGTGGTGCACCCGCAGTCGGTCATCCACTCCATGGTCGAATACATCGACGGCTCCACCGTCGCCCAGGCCAGCCCGCCCGACATGCGGTTGCCGATCGCGCTGGCGCTCGGCCACCCGCACCGCATCCCCGGCGCGGCGCGGGCCATCGACTGGACCAGGGCGCACACGTGGACGTTCGAGCCCCTCGATGACGTGGCGTTCCCGTCGGTCGCGCTGGCCAGGCACGTCGGCGGCGAGGGCGGCACCGCGCCCGCCGTCTACAACGCGGCCAACGAGGCGTGCCTGACGGCGTTCATGCGGGGCGATCTGCCGTTCCTGGCGATCGTCGACACCGTGGCCAAGGTCGTCGAAGAACACCGGGTCACGCCCGCCGAATCCGTGGAAGAAGTGCTCGCGGCCGATGCCTGGGCCCGCACCCGCGCGGCCGAGCTCACGGCGCGGCAGTCCCGCTAGCTACCTAAACTGGAAAGCGTCGTCACAGTAAGGGTTGAAATGTCATCTGTAGCTCTCGGCATCCCGACGGTACGCACCAAGCCGCTCGCCGAACGCCGTCACTCTCGCCAGATCATGGTCGGCAGCGTGCCCGTCGGGGGCGACGCGCCCGTCTCGGTGCAGTCGATGACGACCACCGTGACCGCCGACGTCAACGCCACGCTGCAGCAGATCGCTGAGCTGACGGCGTCCGGTTGCCAGATCGTCCGCGTCGCCGTGCCGTCGCAGGACGACGCCGACGCGTTGCCGCTCATCGCCAAGAAGTCGCAGATCCCGGTCATCGCCGACATCCACTTCCAGCCGAAGTACGTGTTCGCCGCCATCGAGGCCGGCTGCGCGGCCGTCCGCGTCAACCCCGGCAACATCAAGAAGTTCGATGACAAGGTGGGCGAGATCGCTCGGGCGGCCGCCGATCACGGCGTGCCGATCAGGATCGGCGTCAACGCCGGGTCCCTCGACCCACGCCTGCTGCAGAAATACGGCAAGGCCACGCCCGAGGCGCTGGTGGAGTCGGCGTTGTGGGAGTGCTCGCTGTTCGAGGAGCACGGGTTCCGCGACATCAAGATCTCGGTCAAGCACAACGACCCCGTCGTGATGATCAACGCGTACCGGCTGCTGGCCGCCAAGTGCGAATACCCCCTGCACCTGGGCGTGACGGAGGCCGGTCCCGCGTTCCAGGGCACGATCAAGTCCTCGGTGGCCTTCGGCGCGCTGCTGGCTGAGGGCATCGGCGACACGATCCGGGTCTCGCTCTCCGCGCCTCCGGTCGAGGAGGTCAAGGTCGGCGCCCAGATCCTGGAGTCGCTGGGGCTGCGCGAGCGCGGCCTGGAGATCGTCTCCTGCCCGTCGTGCGGCCGGGCGCAGGTGGACGTCTACACGCTGGCCGACCAGGTCCAGGCGGGCCTGGAGGGGATGAAGGTCCCGCTGCGGGTGGCCGTCATGGGTTGCGTCGTCAACGGGCCGGGCGAGGCCAGGGAGGCCGACCTGGGCGTGGCCTCGGGCAACGGCAAGGGCCAGATCTTCGTCAAGGGCGAGGTCATCAAGACCGTGCCGGAGTCCCAGATCGTCGAGACCCTGATCGAGGAGGCCCTCCGGCTGGCCGACGAGATGGGCGTCGAAGTCGACCTCGACGACGAGGCGAGCCCCACCGTCACCGTCAGCTGACCTCTTCACCCACGGATCCTGGCCCAGACCTTGTGACCTGCCGCGTCGCCGCCCTCGTACCCGACCTGATCAGCGAGCGCGGCGACGACGGCCAGGCCCCTGCCATGCTCGGCGTTGGTCCGGCACCGGATGCCGAAACACGGAACTCCACCCCAGCCGCAGTCGTAGACGGCGATGGTGGTCGTTGTGGTGGTGCGGGTGATCTCGACGATGAAGGTGCCGTCGGGGCTGCCGCTGCTGGTGTGTTTGATGGCGTTGCTGCATAGTTCGGCGACGATCTGCTCGGCGTCGTCCTGGCAGGGGGCGTCGGCCAGCAGGTAGCGGGTGAAGTGGCGGGCGTGGGGGACCTGGTCGGGGGTGCCTGGGAAGGTACGCCGCCAGGTCAGGCCGCCGGGGTGCAGGTCGATCATCGCGTTCACGTGTTCACGCCGGACCGGCTCCTGGTCACGTTGCCTGGGCACGGATGGGGCGGCGAGCTTGGTGTTGTCAGGCACTGGGTCGTCCTTCCGGCCGGTGGCTGGGGTCAGCTGCAGGATGCCCCAGTGGCTTCCTCATCGGAATCTCCATCACGGGCCTGCTCGCCACTGCGCTCGGTATACGTGCTGACCTGCGCGAATTCAGGAGGATCGGAGCTCGACCTCCCTCAAGGCCGGATCCACTCGATCTCTCTGTAGTCAAAGATGTACACTGCGTGCGCAATCCCAGCGGAAAGGGGTGAGTCATGTCAGGTGAGGGCTACCAGGTGCTGCTTCGAGCCCGAACGTCGAGCAAGCGCCTTCGCGAGAAGGGCTTCACCTGGGATCAGATCGCCGACGTCCTCGCCCTCACCCATACGGTCAGCCCCCTGCGGCTCTACCGGCTGGCGCACGGCCGCACCGCCGCCGAGGTGGTGGCCCTGGTCAACGATGTGGACCCGGTGGGCACGGCCTGTCTGCGCGAGCCACGGCTCTACGACTTCGAGGCCTGGCCGGAGGTCGGCCGCCGACCGCCCGCACGCCTCCTCGTCATGCTCGCCAAGATCTATCAGACCGCCGCACGGAGCCTGGTCGGCGACGAGATCTTGGCGTCGTACGGCGACGTGGACCGAGGCCAGATTCATGGTGCGGACTTCCGCGACCTCGACGGCAACCGGCGGCCATCCCCGAATCGGGCCGGCCGTGTCACCATGGAGGCGAGCGCAGCAGTAAGGCCCGCTGACAAGTCGGCGCTGGACGGTCCGGCGTGTGTCCACTTGCTGCGCGCCATCGGTGCGGAGGAGACCGACGTGAAACGACGGGAACTGCTCTTCGAACTGGCTCTGGTGCTCGGCGGGGCTCAAGCCCTGGATTTTCTGCGGATCCTCACCCCCAGTGAGGGGGAACGCCTGGCCGGGGTGCTGCGCAACACCTGGCGGGTGGACGAGGCGACCGTACGCACCTTCGAGAAGCTCACCATGCACGCACGTCAGGCCGACGACCAGTACGGGCCCGCGACACTGCTCCCGGTCGTGAACGGGCACCGCACCGCCCTCGCCCAGGTCCTCGCCCGAGAGACGATGCCGCCCGCACTGCACGACCGGCTGCTCGGTGCATATGTACAAATGTCGCAACTTGCAGGCTTCTTCGCCTTCGACCTTCTCGACTACGAGACGGCCGACTGCGCGATGAAAGACGGGCTGCGGGCAGCACTCGAGCTTGGCGACCCGACGTCGATCAGCTATCTGCACTGCTGGCTGGGAAATATGGCCGCTTATCAGGACATGGCATCCACGGCTTTGGACCACGCCTTCGCCGCGCGGAGCTGGACTGCCCGGTCTCGGAGCAAGCTGTTGCGCGCGATGAACGACTCTCTGCTGTCAAAGGCGCACGCCGCCGTCGGTGATGTCGCGGAGAGCGCTCGGGCGCATCACAGCGCGGTCGCTCTGGCCGGTTCACCGAAGGGTGGCGAGCCTGGCTTCCTGTACTGGGTCTGTCCTTTGACGGTGGAGCGCAATGCCGCCTCGGCGCTGGCTCGGCTGAAACTGACCAGGCCCGCTGTGGCGGCGGGTGAGCGGTCTCTGGCCGGGCTCGGTCCTCAGCTCAAGCGGGACCGTGGGTTCGCACTTGTCTGGTATGCCGACGCTCTGATCCTGGCCAAGGAGATCCCGGAAGCCGCCGCCAAGCTGACGGAGGCCGCCGACATCTCCTCACAGCACAGCTCAGCCCGCCTGACCGATCAGCTCACGAAAGCACGAACCCGGCTGGCGCCATGGTCGGACAACACCCACGTTCGTGAGCTGGATGAGACGCTGCGGGCCCGCGGGCTTCTCACCGCTTAACTAGCGCGAGTCCGGGTGCGTGTCGCCCGAGACCACACAGCCTCCTCGAACGCCAGTCTCGGCAGCGCGAAATGCGCGTTGACCTCAGCGTCAATCCCACCGCGATCAGGACGCGGGCCGCTGCCGAGCACGGAGGCGCCGTTCGAGGAGTCCAAGATCCTGGCGCCTGCCGGGCTCATCGCCACCCGCGAGGAGAAGGAGGCGATGGCCAGGTCAGGGACGTAGCCAGGTCTCCGTCGGCCAGCCCTCGCGCCGCCAGGCGCTGTCCTAACATCCACTCGAGGGACAGCGGATGTGGTTGGACCCGCCGGACAAGATGCCCGGCTGGGTCAACACGTGCGAAGTAGCTGGTGAGCCCGCCCGGTTGCTTGAGCACGGCTCCCGCAGGGGAGCCGTGCGTCAGCGGTGCAGGAGGACCGGCAGGGGGTTCCAGCCATGCGCGATGAAGGACGGGACGTGCGTCAGCTCCGCGTCCTCCACGGCCAGCCGGAGGTCCGGGAACCGGGCGAACAGCGCGGGCAGGGCGGTGAGCGCCTCCTGACGGGCGAGCGGAGCCCCGATGCAGCGGTGCACGCCGATGCCGAAGGCCAGGTGTTCCTCGTGTTCCTTCGTCGGGTCGAACCGGTCGGCGTCCGGGCCGTGCTGGTCGGGGTCGTGGCCGGCCGCCAGGTAGCTCGTGATGATCGCGTCGCCCGCCTCGATCCGTACACCGCCGATCTCGATCGACTCGATGGCGAACCGTAGCGGTAGGTTGCCGATCGACGGTGCCCAGCGCAACGTCTCTTCGATCACCGCCTCCCAGGAGATCTCGCCCGCCAGGACGCTCTGGAGGTGCTCCGGATGGGTGAGCAGGGCGTGCACGGTGTTGCCGATCAGGTTGACGGTGGTCTCGTGCCCGGCCGCGATGAGGAGCAGCAGGGTGTCGCGCAGCTCGTCGTCGCTGAGCGAGTCGCCGCTGTCACGGACGTTGATCAACTCCGTGGTCAGGTCGTCGCCCGGGTGCTCGCGCTTGTAGTCGACCAGGGCCGGCAGCACGGTGCCGATCTGAGCCGCCGTGCCCGCCGCCTGCTCCGGGGTGGCGGTGGTGTCCATGATGGCCTCCATGATCTGGGCCATCTCCGCCCGCATGTGCTCGGGGACACCGAACAGCTCGCAGATCACCCGCATCGGCAGCGGATGGGCGTAGGCGCTGCGCAGGTCGACGACCTGGCCAGGCGGCAGCGCGGCCATGGCGTCCAGCAGCTCGGAGACGAGCCCTTCGACGATGGGCTGCATGGCCTTCGTACGGCGCACGGTGAAGCTGGGAGCGATCAACTTGCGTAGCCGCCGGTGCTCCTCGCCATAGGAGCTGAGCATGTTGGATACGCCGATCCAGGTCATGATCCAGGTCCAACCGGGCTCGGCGGCCACCTGGGGCAGCAGCCGCCAGTGCCGCTTGTCCTTGCTCACCAGCGGATCGAGGATGAGCTGCTTGAGCAGATCGTGCCGGGTGACGGCCCAGGCCGGAATGCCTCCTGGGAGCTCTACGAGGACCAGGGAGCCGAGGTCGCGTAGCCGGCGGACCTCGCCGGCGAGATCGGCTCCGAAGGGATCAAGGACGACGGGGGCTGTGCCCAAGGGGTATCTCCTGGCTGATCGGGACGGATAGGAGTGAATCGCACCGGCAGGTGAGCCAGCGCACGGTGGAAGGGGCCGGGCCGCCACTCCAGCTCCTCGCGCGGCACGGTCAGTTCGAGGTCACACAGGTGAGAGGTCAGGCGTTCGATCGCGGTCATGGCGATGACCACTGCCGGGTCGCTGGCCGGGCAGCGGTGCGCCCCAGCGCCGAAGCCCAGGTACGCGCCGCCGTCGGACCGTAGCTCGTCGGGCACGATGACAGGCTCGGTGTTGGCCGCCTCGTAGGAGACGAGGACCAGTTCGGCCGGCTGGATCCAGGTGCCGTGGAAGTGCACGGGCTGGAGCACGAAGTACGGGCCGTAGTTGGACATGGCCGGCTCGACACGCAGGGCTTCCATCAGGGCGTCGTACGTGCTGAGTGCGCCGTTGGTGAGCGAGCTGTAGTAGCGGTCGTCGCTGACCATCCGGGAGATGGTGTTGGAGATCAGGTTGGCCGTGGGCTCGTAACTGGCGGCCACCACGAGCACGAGGGTGTGCGCCAGCTCGTCGGGCTGCAGTGCGGCCGGATGGTCGATGAACCAGGAAGTCAGATCGTCCCCCCGCTCGGCGTACTTGGCCTGGATCAGCTCGCCGATGTAGCGGGTCAACGCGTCGCTGCCCCGCGCGCCCGTCTCGCCGTCAGCCTCCATCAGGTCCGACAGGGCCTGGGTCAAGCCGGCGCTGTCGGAGTCGGGCCGTCCGAAGAGGAGGTTGAAGATGCGGGCCGGGATGAGCCTGCCGAAGTCGGAGACCAGGTCGGCCTCGCCCTTTGCGGCGAACTGGCTGATGAGCGAGTCCGACACCTCGGTCACCAACTGGCGCAGCTTGTGCGGCTGGATCTGCTGGAAACAGTCGGAGATCGCCTTCCGGTAGCGGAAGTGCGTGGCCCCGTCGGAGAACAGCGCGTTCGGGCGGTGGCCGAGCATGGCGATCATCCCCGCGGCCTCCGGGGTGTCGGGGAGCCGGGACTGCCAGGCGCTGGGGTGCTTGCTCCAGACGCCACCGACGTTGGTGAGCACGTCCACGGCGGCCTGGTACCCGATCACCAGGTGGGCCTCGACGCCCGGAGCGATCTCCACGGGCGCGACCGCGCCGTGCCTTCGGCGTAGCTCCGCGTAGACCGCCTGCGGGTTCCTCGCGTACTCGGCTCCGTACAGGTGCCCGGCTCCGGGCATATAGCGCAGGGTCATGACAGCACCAGTTCTTTGATGTGCTCCACCAGCGCGATCAGCGAGGCGCGGGCAGAGGAGGGATCTCGGGCGTCGCACACCACCAGCGGCGTGCGGGGGTTCAGGTCGAGCGCGTCGCGCAGGGCACCCGGCGGGTAGTCCGGCGAGTCGGGGAAGTGGTTGACGGCCACCGCGTAGCGGATGCCGGCGCTCTCCACCAGATCGAGGACGGCGAAGCTGTCGTCGATGCGGCGGGTGTCGGCCAGCACCAGCACCCCCAGCGCGCCGCGGACCAGCTCATCCCACAGCACCTGGAACCGGGTCTGTCCCGGCGCTCCGAACAGGTAGAGCACCACGCCGGGCAGGGTGAGACGGCCGAAGTCGATGGCGGTGGTCGTGGTCGTCTTCTCGTTCACGCCGGTGAGGTCGTCGACCAGCGTGCCCGCCTGCGTGAGCACCTCCTCTGTGTTGAGGGGCTTGATCTCCGAGAGCGCGCTCACGATGGTCGTCTTGCCCACGCCGAACGGCCCCGCGATGACCAACTTGACCGGGATGTGTTCGGCACTGATACGGCTGTCAGAGAGCGCGGAGGCCACTGAGCACCAACTCCAAGATCTCGATGTCGGGCAGGTCGGCGGTCGGCGGATCACGAGTCAGCAGCGTTCCACCGCCGACCAGCCCGGCGACCAGCAACCGCACCACGCAGTACGGCAGGTCCAAGTGCGCGGCGCACTCGTACACCGACAACGGCCCGTCCTGCAGCAGGGCCAGCAGATACGACCCTGGAGGATTCAGCCCGTTGGCAGGGGCGTCGGGCGCGATGTAGACCAGGGTCGTGCGCTCGACGTTGATGTGCTCGGGCACGTTCAGTCTCGCGGCGGCCATGTAGTCCGGGACGACCCGCCGCCGCTGCCGTCCCGAGGTCATGGCCGGGTGCCCGGGACTCTGGCCGCGCTGGCCTCGTCGAGAGCCTTGATCAGCTTCTGCACCTGGAGCTGCACCTCGTAGGCCAGTGAGCCGATGTTGGCCGCTCCGGTTGCCGCGACCACGAGGGCGGCGCGGTCGCCGGCCGGGGCGATGTAGTAATAGCCGCTGCCCGCGGAGATGACGATGTCCACCACCTCGCTCTCGGCGCTGTCGCTGAGGCCGCTGCACAGGGCACGCGCGGCCCCCAGCACGGAGCTCGTCATGGCGGCGGCGCGTTCACCGCTCTCGGTGGTCAGGTCGGCCGAGCCGCCGAGGATGAGCCCGTCACGGCTCAGCACCACACCGCGGGCGACACCGGGCAGGGCCAACAGGGGCGACAGGACCCACGACACGTCGAGGGCCAACGGACGACCCTTGGTCTGAACACGGCTGGAAACGCTGTGAGCGTCCATGGTGCGGTCAGTTCCCTTCGGTGAAGTCATGCTGCTGGGACGGGAGCGCCTCGCGGCGGCCCGCTTCGGCTCCGACCTGGAAGTCTCCCCACCGCTTCTGAGCCTCCTCCGGGGTGGTGAGCGGCTTGCCGGCGGCGTTGTCAGAGCCGCCGGAGCTTCCGGGGGGCCTGGAACTGGACGCGGCGCGCGGCGACTGGCGGCGGCGCTGCGGCAGCGCCGCCAGATCCTCCGCCGAGGCCCGCCGTTGTCCGGGCGCGGCCAGAGGTTCCTGATGGGACGCCGCCGCGGACTCAGGACGTCCGAAGGAGGCCACATGCTCCGGTCGCGAGGACGCCACGGGCTGCGGCCGGATGGCCGTGGCGGCGGACGGCACGGCGGCGCGGACCGGCTCGGGTGCCAGTACCGACGGCCGGCTGTCTTCCGGCATCTCCACCAGCAGGGTGGTGGGAACGCTCAGCACGGCCTGGACACCGCCGAAGGCGCTCTTCTTGGTCGTGACCTGCATGCCGTAGTGCGCGACCAGGCGGCCGATGGCGGCCCACCCGGTGCGGGGCGGGTTGCCGAGGTCGACCAGGCGTACCGGGTGGGTGCCGCTCAGGAGCTGGCTCGCCCGGGCATATTGCTCCTCGTTGAGGCCGACGCCGGCGTCGTCGATGACGACGGCGGCGCCGTTGTTGGTCTCGTGCACGGCGATGGTCACCTTGAGCGTGCCGTGGGAGTGGTGGACCGCGTTGGCCAGCAGCTCGGAGATGATGAACAGGATCGACTCCGCGGCGCGGGCGGCGACTCCGATCCGGCGGCGCAGGTGGTTGGCCGGGCCCTCGATGCGCAGCTCGAAGTTCTCCACCCGGGAGATGGCGCCCACCACCAGGTCCACCAGATAGGTGTCGTCACGCGACAGGCCGGGCGTGGCGCCGCAGGCGATGCCGGTGACCTGCGCGCGCCGGATGATCAGTTCGTTGAACATGTCGAGCCCCAGTACCTCGCGCAGCAGCGCCGTGTCCTCGTCGCTGCTGTAGCGCTGTTGCAGGTCGGCGAGCAGGTCCTGGGCGCGCAACGCCTGGGTCTGGGCACGGGACATCGCGCCCCTGACGACCGCCTGGGCCGCTTCGTCGATGCGCTCACCTTCGTCGCGCACGCCGCGGGCGAACACGTCCAGGATGGCGCGGTGCTGCTTGTCGATGTCCGTGCCGGCGAGCGCCTGGTTCTGCACGCCGGGCACGATCACGTGCGGGGTGCGCAGGTGGGACAGCAGGGCGGGAATCCGCTTCGAGATCAGGTGCTCGGTCTCGGCGCGCACGAGGTCCTGCTGGGTGCGCGCGTCGCGCAGCGCCTTCGCGCCGTCTTGGGCCCGGCGTTCGGCCTCCAGCAGCCGCTGGCTTCTGGCGCTGGTCTCGCGTGTCAGGTGCGTCTGCGCCTGACGGGCCTGATCGAGTTGCCCACGGAGCTGGGCGAGGTGCCGGCGTACACGCACGTGGATGATCACGACGCCCGCGAGGGCGAGGATGAATACGGCGAAGGCGATCACTATCGGGGCACTGAAGGAGTCTGGCGGCATGACAGTCCTGGGGTCGGTGGGCCGGCGGGGAAGGGTCGACCGCTGAAGGGCCTGTGTTAGCGGCGCATGTCGCTCTTACGGGGCGCGGGGCGGCCGGGCGGAACCGCGTCGGAGTGGCGCGCGCTCTCCCGTGTGGCCGACACAGTTGCCTGCCTGGTGTGGCTCTGCCTGAGGTATGGCGGCGCCAAGCAACATCGGCATCCTCGGTCTCACTGGGACGACGGCCTTAGGGAAGATCCAGTATTCCGGTTAAGTCACGATAGTCAACCGTGAGTGAGGCCACCTGTGCGTTCGGCATCATCACTCGTCAAACTGTCAAGATCGACATCAAGTGTGGTGATACCCGCTCTGACCTGGGACTCCACGCCGATGGGTCGTCCTCCGCAGACGGTCCCTCGGCACGCGGTGTTACTGGGGTCGTGCAGACAGTGCACTTGAGGATGAAGGCCGGTCCACTCGTCCGGCTTCTCATCCTGCGTCGCCAGTCGGTTCGTCGCCGCTTCCTCGGTCGCGCCGTCAGCACATGGCCGATCAGGAGCCGGGCGAGGGCGAGTGGGGCATACGGTTCATAGTTAGGCATGTCACATTATCCAGCTGAAACTGCACAGTTTGTGCTGAAGGTTTTAGCGTGGAGGGATGGACGAGGGCAACGCGCACACCACCGAGTTGGCGGCGCGGGCGGCGAGTGAGGTGTGGGTCGTCGTCAGCCGCCTGCGCCGGCGGCTCAAGGACGTGGTCGGCGAGGGTGACCTCACCCCGGCGCAGGCGTCCGTGCTGGCCCGGCTGGACAAGGAAGGCCCGGCCTCGGCCAGTGATCTGGCGGTGGCCGAGCGGGTGCGGCCGCAGTCCATGGCGAAGATCGTCGTGGCGCTGGAGCAGTCCCGGCTGGTGGCGCGGCAACCAGATCCAGGGGACGGGCGCCGTCAGCTCATCAGCCTGACCGAGAGCGGGCGTGAGCACCGGCTCGGCGTCCGCCGGGCCCGCCAGGAGTGGCTGGCGGGGGCGCTGGGGGAGCGCTGCACCGAGGCGGAGTTGCGTGCCGTCATCGAGGTGATGGCGTTGCTGGACGAGGTGGCGCACTCGTGACGCGGACCTCGACGTGGTTGGGCGGCAGGCGGCGCTCCGCCGGTGCGGGGTTCGATCGCAGGCTGATCGCGCCGATGATCCTGGGCTCCATCCTCAACCCGATCAACTCCGCGATGCTCGCGGTGGCCCTCATCCCGATCGGCCAGGCCTTCAATGCGGCGCCGTCGGAGACCGCCTGGCTGATCACCGGCCTCTACGTGGCCACCGCCGTCGGGCAGCCCGTCATCGGGCGGCTGGTGGACGCCTACGGCCCGCGCCTGCTCTATCTGACCGGTACGGCCCTGGTCGGCGTCGCCGGGTTGATCGGGATGCTCGCCCCGGAGCTGTGGGTGCTGATCCTCTCCCGGGTGCTCCTGGGATTCGGGACGTCGGCCGCGTATCCGGCGTCGATGTTCCTGCTGCGCACCGAGTCGGAACGCACCGGCGTGCGAAGTCCGAGCGGCATCCTGGCCGCGTTGTCCATCTGCAACCAGGTGGTCTCGGTGTTCGGGCCGCCCCTGGGCGGTTTGCTGATCGGCGTGGGCGGCTGGCACTGGATCTTCGGCGTCAACGTGCCGCTGTCCCTGGCGTGTCTCGTGCTGGGCGCCCTGCGACTGCCGCGAGCGTCCACGCTCAGGAGGCAGGGGCACGCCCCAGCGGCCGAGGGTGCGGACATCACGGGCATGGTGCTGTTCGCCGCGACGCTCACCGCGTTCATGATGTTCCTGATGGATCCTGAGGTGGGCCACTGGTACCTGCTGGTGCTCACCGCCGCGGTCGGCGGCGGGTTCGTGCTGCGGGAGCTGCGCACCCCGGCCCCGTTCCTCGATCTGCGGGTGCTGGGGGGCAACCTGCCGCTGCTGGCCACGTACGTACGCCAGTTCCTGGCCTTCATCACCTCCTACGCCTTCCTGTTCGGCTTCACCCAGTGGCTGGAGGAGAGCCGCTCGCTCAGCCCGTCCGCCGCCGGCCTCCTCCTGCTGCCGATGTCGGTGGCGGCGATAGCCGTCACCGCGGCCACCGGGCGCCACCCCGAGGTGCGCGGCAAGCTGCTGGCGGGCAGTCTCGTGCAGATCGTCGGCTGCGCCGCGATGCTGCTGCTCCACGCCACCAGCCCGGTCTGGCTGCTGGTGCTCGTCGGCACGGTCCTCGGCATCCCGCAGGGCCTCAACGGCCTGGCCAACCAGAACGCCCTCTACGCCCAGGCCGATCCGGCCCGCATGGGCTCCTCGGCCGGGCTGCTGCGTACGTTCATGTACCTCGGTGCGCTGGCCGCCTCCGCCGCCAACGCCGCCTTCTACCGGGACGGCGCCACCACGGCCGGGCTGCACCACCTCGCCTGGCTGCTGCTGGCCATCGCCGTGTTGTTCCTGACCGTCACCGTCGTGGACCGCTCGCTGCGCCGCGTCGGCCGCCCGTCGTGACGCCCGGTCGCGTACTCCCTGCAATGGACTGATTACAGATTGGCAAGCCTTTCCCCATACCCAGCGTCATGACCCGGTCGCTCGGAGAACATCGCAAGGCCTATTACATGAAGGGGGCCGGGTGAAGCGGGTTTTTCGGTTCGTCGCCGGTATGGCGGTGCTCATCGCCGGAGTCGTGAGCGCGGATGGGGTGGCGGTGGCCGGCAGGGCGCCGTACACCGTGGTCGTCTGGGGAGCCTGTCCGAAGGTGGAGGGAAAGGTGGTGCCGGCCGAGCTCGAGTGCGCGACCGTACGCGTGCCGCTCGACTACCGAGAACCCATGGGCCAGACGATCAAGCTGGCGCTCAACCGGATCAAGGCCAAGGTCCCCAGGGACGGCAACCACCTCGGCACGCTCCTCATCAACCCCGGCGGCCCCGGAGCCTCCGGGCGGGACCTCACCAGGTTCGTGTCCTCGTCGCTGCCTGGCAGGCTCGGTGAGCGCTACGACGTCGTCGGGTTCGACCCGAGGGGCGTCGGCGGGAGCGAGCCGGCCCTGCACTGCGTGGACCAGGACGTCTACTTCAAACCCCCGAGGCCGGACGCGATGGCGCGCGGGCGGGACGAGGAACGGGTGCTGCTCGGCCGGGCGGCCCAGTTCGCCGAGCAGTGCGGCAACTTCTGGTCCTGGCTGCTGCCGCACCTCACCACCGAGAACTCCGCCAGGGACATGGACATGATCCGTGCCGCCCTGGGCGAGGAGAAGATCAGCTACCTGGGCTACTCGTACGGCTCCTACCTCGGCGCCGTCTACGCCACCCTGTTCCCGCACCGGGTCAAGCGGCTGGTCATGGACAGCACGGTCGACCCGACCGCCGTCTGGTACAAGGCGAACCTCAGGCAGGACCGCTCCTTCGAGCTACGCCACCGCCAGTTCCTCGCGTGGACGGCCCGGCACCACGACGTCTACAAGCTGGGCGCCACCACGAAGCAGACCTCGTTCGCCTACTACGCGATGCGCGGCCGGCTGCGCGAGCGCCCGGCGGGCGGGGTCGTGGGGCCGAGCGAGTTGGACGACGCGTTCACCACGGCCGCCTACACCGACAGGCTCTGGCCCGAGTTCGCCCGTGGATGGTCCGCGTACGTGCGTAAGGGCGACGCGCAGGGGCTGCTGGACATCTACAAGAAGCACGCCGAGAACGACGCCGCCGACGAGAACGGCTACGCGGTCTATCTGGCCGTCCAGTGCCGTGACGCGCCCTGGCCGCGCCGGTGGGACGAGTGGCGGACGGACATGACCGCGATGCACCGCCGGGCGCCGTTCCTGACCTGGCCCAACGCCTGGTACAACGCGCCCTGCGCCTTCTGGCCGGTGGCCGGCGGGCAGCCGTTCCAGGTCCACGAGTCGAAGCGGCTGCCGCCGATCCTCATCATCCAGTCCCGCGGCGACGCGGCGACCCCGTACCGGGGGGCTCTGGAGATGCGCAGGCACTTCCCGCGCTCGCGCATGGTGGTGGACATGGGGGGCAACCACGGGGTGTCGATGGCCGGCAACCGGTGTATCGATGCGCATCTGGGGGCGTACCTGACGGACGGGTCCCTGCCGCCACGCGACGCGACCTGTGCGGCGTTGCCCCATCCCCAGCCGGCCGAGCGCCAGGCGGCGGGCGGCTCGCGGGAGCACCTTCTGGGGATCTTGGAGCACGCGCGCGGGAGATGACGTCAAGAAAGGGTTACCGCGGGCATCGCCAATGAGCTATTCGGTAACCCTTCGCGTAGTCTGACCATGTGATGCTGCGTACATCGGCGTCGCGCGTGCTCGACGACAGCGACCGGGACGAAGTCCTAGCCCTGCTGGACAGCGATCCGGTCGCGAACGTCTTCGTCTCCTCCAGAGTGCGGGCGGTCGGACTCAATCCGGCGCGTCTGGGCGGGCAGATGTGGGGGTTCGGGCCGCGTGGTGGTCTCGTGTCACTCTGTTACGCCGGGGCCAACATGGTGCCGGTCAACGCCGGTCAGGAAGCCGTGCACGCCTTCGCCGACCGTGCCCGCAAGCAGGGGCGGCGCTGCTCGTCCATCGTGGGTCCTGTCGACGCGGTCTCGCTGCTGTGGGAGCGGCTGGAGCCGCACTGGGGCCGGGCCCGCGCGATCCGCTGGGCGCAGCCGGTCATGGCCACCTCGGTCCGGCCGCCGGTTCCGGCCGATCCGCTCGTACGCCGGGTGCGGCCGGACGAGTTCGACATCCTGCTGCCGGCGTGCGTGTCCATGTTCACCGAGGAAGTCGGCGTCTCACCCAACCTCGGCGACGGCGGCGCGCTCTATCGCACCAGGGTCGCCGAGCTGATCAGGATCGGCCGCTCCTACGCGCGCATCGAGGACGGCAGGGTCGTGTTCAAGGCCGAGGTGGGGGCCGTCACGCCGCACGCCTGCCAGATCCAGGGCGTCTGGGTCGCCCCCGAGTTGCGGGGGAGGGGGCATGCGGTGGCCGGCATGGCGGCCGTCGTGGAGGCCGCGATGAGCTGCTTCGCCCCCGTGGTCACCCTCTACGTCAACGACTTCAACCGCTCGGCCCGTGCCGTCTACCGCAAGGTGGGCTTCCACGAGGTCGACACCTTCATGTCCGTGCTGTTCTGAGGGCTTTGTTCCACAGGTCTGTTCCAGAGGCTGTTCTAGAGGCGTACGAGCTTGTCGAACAGGCGGGCCAGTTCGATGTCCGGGTCCGCGGTCAGGCCCGCGTGGACGGGGCCGGTCTGCACGATCGTGCTGCGCGGCGCGGTCAGCCAGCGGAACCTGCCGCCCAGCGACTCTCCCGCCAGCGGTCCGGGATCGTCGCCGCAGGCCAGCTCGTACGCGCTCAGCGCCCGGCTGACGCCGTCGAGGTCGGCGCCGGGGTCGAGGACGCGCAGCCGGGCCGGGTCGAGCTCGACCCGCGCGCACAGGTAGCCGCGCGGCTGGCAGTAGAGCAGCACGCCCGCGTTGATCAGCTCGCCCCGCTCGACCCTGGGGACCACGCGGATCACCGCGTACTCGTAGACATCCCTGGTCATCGGCCGCCTCCCCGCCAGAACTCGCCGACCGACCCGGGACCCTTGCTCGGGGCCCGCCGCTCCGATCGCACGAGCCACTCACGCGGCCCGTGTGCCCGCCGCAGCAGATGATCGATGTACGCCTCGCGTACGTCCCGCGCCGAGCCGAACCCGGGCTCCCCGTCGAGCCACTCATCGGGCACCAGCGCCGTCACGGTCTCCAGCAGTTCGCGGGTGATCCGCCCCGCCAGGTCGTCACCCGCGGCCGCCACGTCACCGGCGTACGGCGCGAGCACGTGATCGCCCGCGTCGAACGGCCGCTGGGGATCGGCCGTGCGCCAGTTGTGGTGGAACCAGAGCGCCGCGCCGTGGTCGATCAGCCACGTGTCGCGGTGCCAGATCAGCAGGTTGGGGTTGCGCCAGCTCCTGTCGACGTTGTGGATCAGGCCGTCGAACCACACCACCCGCGCCGCGAACACCGGATCGGGTGCCCACGCCAGCGGATCGAACCCCAGCGCCCCCGGCAGGAAGTCGATCGCCAGGTTGAGCCCGGTGCTGGCCTTCAGCAGGTCCTGCACCTCCTCGTCCGGCTCGCGGATGCCGAGCTGCGGGTCGAGATCGATGAGCTTGAGCTCGGGGGTACGCAGCCCCAGCCGGCGGCCCAGCTCAGCGGCGATGATCTCGGCGACGAGCACGCGGCGGCCCTGCCCCGCCTCCCGGAACTTCACCACGTACGTGCCCAGGTCGTCGGCCTCGACGACGCCGGGCAGCGACCCGCCCTCCCGCAGGGGGGTCACGTAGCGGGTGGCCGCGATCTTTTCCAGCACGAGACGAGGCTATCGCCCCTGGTTGTTCTCCTGGGTACGCGCGGCTCAGGGGTTCCCCCGGCATAATGGCGAAATATGTCCGAGCTTCGTGCCGATGATCCGCGACAGCTGGGGTCGTACCGGCTGACGCGCAGGCTCGGCCAGGGCGGCCAGGGGGTCGTCTACCTCGGCCACTCTCCGCAGGGGGCGCGGGTGGCGGTCAAGCTGCTGCACGCCAGCCTGTCCGGCGACCCGGTCGTACGCCGCCGGTTCCTCGGGGAGATCGAGGCGGTGCGCCGGGTGGCGGCGTTCTGCACGGCGCAGCTGCTCGACGCCGACCTGGAGGGCGACCGGCCCTACCTGGTCAGCGAGTACGTCGAGGGCCCCTCGCTCAGAGAACACGTGGTCGCCGAGGGGCCGCGGCTCGGCGGGTCGCTCGAACGGCTGGCCATCGGCACCGCCACCGCCCTCGGCGCGATCCACCGGGCCGGGGTCGTGCACAGGGACTTCAAACCGGGGAACGTGCTGCTCGGGCTGGAGGGGCCCCGGGTGATCGACTTCGGGGTGTCCAGGCTTGTGGACAGCGCGACCGTCACCACCAGCCACATCCCCATGGGCACTCCTGCGTACCTGGCGCCCGAGCGCATCAAGGGGGAGCCCGCCGGGCCGCCGGCCGATCTGTGGGCCTGGGGGCTGACCGTCGCGTACACGGCCTCGGGGCGGCACGCGTACACGGCGGACACCCATCGCGAGGTGCTGGCCAGGATCCTGTACGGGAAGCCGGACCTTGGGGCGCTGAGCGGACGGCTGCGGGAGATCGTGGAGGGTTGCCTGGCTCCGGAGCCGGGGGAGCGGCCGGACGCGGAGGAGGTGCTGCGGCGGCTGCTGGGGCAGGACGTCGCCGGGGACGTGCTGTCGTCCGGTGCCATGGCCGCCATCGCCCCCACCCCGTCCCCC
>NZ_JADOGI010000172.1 GCF_015645445.1 Nonomuraea cypriaca
ATCACGCTGTTGAGCTGGGACTTTACTGGTCCGAGCAGCGTCGCAGCCACCAAGCTCGAGCACGCAGGCACCACTTCAAGCGGCACCTGCGCCTACAGGTCCTACAGATCTAGCTATGTAGTACTAGGGACGGTGGGGACCGCGGAAGGGGAGGGTCTGGTTGTAGACGATGTTGGTGGTGGTGCTGCCGAGGTCGGTCAGTTCGTTGACGAGTTGTTCGAGGTGGCCCATGGAGGCGGCGGCGACCTTCAGCGTGTAGCAGTCCTCGCCCGTGGTGCGCAGGCACTCCAGGATCTCGGAGCGCTCGTCGAGGAGCCGATGCAGGGGTTGGTGCTGGTTGCCCGGATACTTCAGGCGCACCACGGCGAGCACGGTGAAACCGACCTTCTCAAGGTCGATGTCGGCACGGTAGCCCGTGATGACGCCGGTCGCCTCCAGCCTCCTGACCCGCTCGGTGGTCGCGGAGGCGCTGAGATTGACCCGGCGGCCCAGCTCGGTCAGCGCGATGCGCCCGTCCTTCTGGAGCTCGGCCAGGATCGACCAGTCCGTCACGTCAAGATTCTCGGTCACCTTGCCAAAATACCGGCAGATCCACGGCCAGAAGGCCCGTACGCCGAGAGGATTCTCTTCCAACGGCGGATGACCGGTGGATAGCCTGAACCGATGCACATAGGGGTGAACGTCCCGAATTTCGGGCCCGGAACCGACCCGGAGGTGCTGCGGCGCTGGGCGCAGACCACGGAAGGACTCGGCTTCGACCTGCTGATGGTCTCCGACCATGTCGTGGTGACACCCGACGTGGCCGAGCAGTACCCGGCGCCGTTCTACGAGCCGTTCACGACGCTCGCCTGGCTGGCCGGCGTCACCGACCGGGTACGGCTCGGCACCACGGTGCTCATCGCGCCGTACCGGCATCCGCTGCTCGTCGCTCGCATGGCCGCCAACCTGAACCAGCTCAGCGGGGGACGCTTCGTCCTCGGCGTGGGCGTCGGCTGGGCGCGGCAGGAGTTCGACGCGCTCGGAGTGCCGTTCGAGGAGCGGGGCGCCATCACCGACGACCACCTCCAGGCGGTCCGCGCCGCCTGGGACGACGAGGAGGACTACGGACGCGGCCGGATACCCATCTGGGTGGGCGGCCACAGCGGCCCCGCGCTGCGCCGTGCCGTACGCCACGGCGACGCGTGGCATCCGCTGCTGCTTCCCCTGGCCCGGTTGCGCGAGAGGCTGGACCGGATGAAGGCCGTCGCCGACGAGTTGGGGCGGCCGGTTCCCGCTCTGGCCCCCCGCATCGCCCTGCGCCTCACCGAGACGCCGGTCACCGACGAGGGGCGACTCGCCGGCGAGGGCACGATCGACCAGATCGCCGACGACCTCGAACAGTTGCGCCTCCTCGGTGCCGACACCGTCGTGCTGGATTCGTACAACGGCGATCCGCGCGAGACGAACCACCCAGAAATCGCGTGGCAGGCCCTGGCGGCCGTGTCCGCCCGACGACGAATGGAGCAGTCATGACACCCGAAGACCAACGCCTTCTGAGCAGGGCCATCGCACTGGCCGCCACGGCGCGGGAGAGCGGTAACCCGCCTTTCGGATCGCTTCTCACCGGGCCGGACGGCAGCGTGATCGCCGAGGAGCACAACACCGTACTCACCGATGGCGACATCACCGCCCATCCCGAGCTGAAGCTGGCCAGATGGGCCGCCCGCGAGCTCGACCCCGCCACGGCGGCCACCACCACGATGTACACCAGCTGCCAGCCCTGCGGCATGTGCGCGGGCGCCATCGAACGTTCGGGCCTCGGCCGGGTCGTGTTCGCACTGTCCAGCGAGCAGCTCGCCAAGCTCAAGCCGCCCACCGTCGGGCCCGCCGCGCGCCAGGAGGGTCCGGCGCTGTTCGAGGAGGCACGCGTACCGGTCGAGGGCTATTACCTGCCCTGATACGGGGCTGCCGTGCCCGCGGTGGTCAGACCGGCGAGCAGGTCATGGACGCCGTCAACGCGGGTTAAGTGACCCGATCGGCGATCGTCCGCGCGCACGCCATCGACTCGGCATGCGTGGTGTCCACCTCCAGGTCATAGAAAATACCCTGGTGCACGGCCTCCGCCTGCAACGCGGCCATCCCGGTGACCCGATCGCCGCGTGCGACCTCCCGGCCCGCGGCCACTTCGCTGTCGCACCTGACGCCCACCCACAGCACGTCCAGTCCGCCGAGAGCCTTCTGCCACCGCTCCTGGGAGGCCGGCCCACCGAGAAAGACCTCATCGATGATGACCCGGGCACCCGCACGCGCCATCGCGGCGATCCCCTCGGTCCACGCCGCTTCCAACCTCCGGAACTCCGGCCCGACGTTCACTTCGCCACCCGGGGTGATCTCGATCATTGACGAAGGCATCGCCTCGACCAGCGTGTCAACGCCGAAGGCCAGCCAAGGATCCGGCAGGACCGCTTGCAGGCAGCGGACGATCCCGGACTTCCCCGAACTGGATCCACCATTGAGGACGATCACCTGAGTCATCACCGCGCCACAGTACTTGCCGTTCATGGATGAGCGGAACGACCCTGGCGGACCCCGCGCGGTCCTACGCCAGGTCGCCGGCCGCCCCCCGTCACAGCCCAGTGGCACCGTCGATGAGTTCGCGCAGGATGTCCGCGTGCCCGGCATGCTGGGCGGTCTCCTCGATCATGTGGGTGTAGATCCACCTCAGCGACACCTGGCCGAGCCTCTTGGAGGGCACCGTGTCATCGAGGGTGAATCCTGCCGCGATGCGGCGGCTCTCCTCACATACGTCGTCGTACTCGGCGATGAGGTGGTCGAGAGCGTCCTCCGGGCCCAACTCCCAGCTTCGGTCGTCACCTCTGGAGTTGCCCGGGATGCCGGCGGGGTCCCGCTGCGCGAGCTAGCGCTGGAACCAGTTCCTTTCGACCGTGGTCAGATGCTTGATCAACCCTGCCAACGTGGTCATCGAGGGCACGATCCGCCGGCGTGCGGCGTCCTCCGAGACTCCTGCGATCTTGGCCTTGATCTGTCTGCGCTGACAGTCCAGGAACGCTTCCAGCACTTCACGTTCGGCACCGGCACTGACCAGTTCTTCCGGCCACAATGGCGTGGACATGACTGCACCTCCGTATTCGCAGCGCCCGTTTGGATGTTGCACGCGCAGTTCGAGCGCCATGTCGCATGCTGCCATGCGGCGACATGGCGTGATCTGTTGAGCGGCCCCGGCTTCACCAGGGGCGCTTTGCGGGTCAGGATTGATCACATGAACGCAAATCCTGGGCGCCCGGGCCTGTTACGCGAACTGAACGATCGCGCCGCGCTGGAATTGCTGGGTTCGTCAGGAGCGCTGACCCGGGCGCGGGTGAGCGAGATGACCGGACTGTCGAAGGTGACGGCCAACCATGTCTTGTCTCGGCTGGAGGAGCGTGGCCTGGTCGTCAAGGTCGGCGTACACGAGGGAGGACGCGGCCCCAACGCGGTCCTCTACGGGCTCAACCCGTCGTGCGGCTACGTGATCGCGATCGAGATCTACCTGGACACGACGACCGCCGTTCTCGCCGACATCACGGGGCGAGTGCTGGTGGAGACGACGGTCTCGACCGATGTCACCGCGGATCCGGCCGAAGCGGGTGCACACGAGGGGTCGCTTCCATCTGCGCCGTTCTCGATCCTGAACTTGTCGTCCTGGGCAGCCATGTCGGTTCCGCCCGGGGTGACGATTTGGCTGGTCGCGTTCAGCAGGCCGTTGCCGGCATGTGTCTGGCCCGGCCCCGAGTGCGGGCGAGCACGATCCTGGACAGGCCCGTCGTGCGCGGCGCTCTGCTGGTCGCGGTCGAACAGGCACGCGAACGTGTGTTCTCTCCATGAACGGTGCGCTCCGGGGCTCCTTGCCAGTACCGCGCTCCTTGGTGAACGAGGGCCGTCCAGGTCAGCAGGGCGGGGGCGGGTGGCCAGGGTGAGGGATCTGTCCGCCGCGGGGACGTCCGGACACGATGCCTGTCATCGTCCTTCCTCGACCAGACCGAGGTCACGCAGGCTCTCCGCCGTCTCCACGATCGTCGTCTCGGCGGCGCGCGGACGCCATCCGAGCTCATCGCGGACCCTGTCGTTGTGGATGATCGGCCGCGGCGAATCGTCCCCCGGCGCCTCCTGCGTGGGAACGCGCGCGGCGAGGGCGCCGAGTCGCCGGCGCAGGATCCCGGCGACCTCCAGGAAGCCCAGCGTCGGGCCGTCGGCGACGGCCAGGAAGCGCTTGCCCGCGGCCTCCGGCGCGGCCATGGCCCGGATGTGCAGGTCGGCCACGTCGCGCACGTCGACCACTCCGAAGCGCTGGCGGGGCGCGACGGTCATCGTCCCCTGGAGCATCGCCTTGATCAACTGCGTCGAGGAGCGCAGATCATCCGTGAGGGTGGGCCCGAGGATGAACGTCGGGTTGACGACGACGAGCTCGGTGTCGCCGCCGTCGCGCTCCATCAGGTCCCACGCGGCACATTCGGCGATCGCCTTGGAGCGCGGGTAGGGCGCCAAGCCCGGGGTGTCGGGATCGGTCCAGTCGGCCTCGGTGAACTCGGCGCCCGGCTTGGGCGTGTACCCGACCGCGGCGAAGGACGAGGTGAGCACGACGCGCCGGGCGCCCGCGTGGCGCGCGGCACGCAGCACCCGCAGCGCGCCCTCGCGGGCAGGGACGATCAACTCGTCGGCGTCCTCGGGCTGGGCGACCGGGATGGGCGAGGCGACGTGATGGACCTCCTTGCAACCGACTACCGCGGCGGGCCAGCCGTCGTCGGCCATCAGGTCGGCGACGACGACCTTCAGCCCGGTGTCGTCGGCATCGCCGCGGCGCACCGCCGCGCGCAGGCCGGCCTCGCGGGCCGTGGAGCGCACCGTGGTGCGCACCGGGCGCCCGGCCCTCAGCAACGCGGCGATCAACTGTGTTCCCAGGTAACCGGACCCACCGGTGACCAGAACCGGGCTCATCGCAGCACCCGCAAGCCACCGACGACGTCCACGAGACGCCGCATCGACTCGGCCTCCGCGGCGGTGTCGCCGCGGTCGCGGGCATCCCACAGCGCCGCCTTCTCGCGCAGGTAGCCAAGCCGCGCGTGCTGGGCCACGATCTCGGCCTCGATGCGCTCGGCGTGATGCAACAGCAGATCGCGCTGCTCACCCGCCGCCGCCTGCCCGCGTATGCGATTGGCCTGGTACGTACGCATGTCATCGATGCCCACACCGACCGCGCGCAGACAGGCCAGCGCCTCGAGCACGTCGAGGTCCTCGGTGCGGTAACGACGATGCCCGCTGTTCTCGTCCCGGTCGATCGGGCCGATCAGCCCGACCTCCTCGTAGTAGCGCAGCGTCGGCTCACTCAGCCCGCTCCGCCGGGACACCTCCTGGATGGTGAAAGCTGTCATGCGGGCAGCACAACACACCTCAAGCGCTTGAAGTCAAACGCGGGCGATCGGCGAGCGCGGCCCTGCCCTGCCGAGAGCAGCGACTCGAGGAGATGCGCGGGCACTCCCGACCTGGGATCAGGCAGCGGTACGCGCGCTGGGAGACACAGATGACCGCGCGCCGTCTGGTGGCTTTGCCGGCCGGTCCAGCGAGAAATCCGGTCGACAGGCGAGCCCGCGGTGCACTGTGATGGCTCCAGCTGCCCACCGACAGAGCGGGCCGGCCTCAGGAGCTGCTCTTGGTAACCGCGAGAACCGCGGACGCCCGCCCGGCGATCAATGCCGCACTGGTCAGGAACCTGGTCGATTCGCAGCTCCCGCAGTGGGCCGCGTTGCCTCTGGACCTGCTTGAGCCTGCAGGCTCGGACCATGTGATCTACCGGCTGGGCGAGGAACTGTCCGTCAGGCTGCCGCGCCATGCCGGTGCCGTCGGACAGGCCGAGAAGGAGTTCGAGTGGCTGCCGCGGCTCGCCCCGCAGCTGCCGCTGGCCATTCCGGTACCAGTGGGAGTGGGTGAGCCCGGCTTCGGCTATCCGTGGCGGTGGGCGATTTCCCGCTGGCTGGAGGGCGAGGTGGCGACCGTCGAGGCACTGGCCGACTCGTCCGCGGCCGCCGTCGAACTGGCAAAGTTCCTCACCGCCCTCCAGCGGTTCGCACCCGAGGACATGCCGGCCGCGGCGGCCCGTGACGAGCTCACGACCCCGCCGTTGGCCAGCCGGGACCATGCGACGCGGGCCGCCATCGCAGAGGTCGGCGGCACGTTCGACACCACGGCCATGACCGACTTGTGGAACGCGGCCCTGAGCGCCCCGGGCTGGGACCGCCCTCCGGTCTGGTTCCACGGAGACTTCCACACCGGCAACCTGCTGACCGTCGACGGCCGTCTCAGCGCGGTCATCGACTTCGGTGGACTCGGCATCGGCGACCCGGCCTGCGACCTGACCATCGCCTTCACCCTGATGTCGGCCGCCGGCCGGGCCGCCCTCCGCACGGCGCTCGGCGTGGACGACGCCACCTGGGCCCGGGGCCGCGGCTGGGCCCTCGCCACCGGCCTGAACGCCTACACCTCTTACGCCGCCGTCGACCCCAGGGTCGCCGCGCAGACCACCCGTCAGATCACCGAGTCCCTCATCGGCTAGGCCATGAGGCCGTCCGCATGGTGCTGGATGGGGATCGTCCGGTGTCGCATGTCGCCCGGGAGTTGGGCATCCACGACACCACCCTGCTCGACCTGCCACTGAAAAGGGTCAGTGAGTCGCAGTGGAGAGAGCATCAAGAAACTGTGAACGCTCCGTCAAGGACGCTGCGCGCATGCCGCAGCATAATGAATCCAAGCCGCTGGGCGCATTCAGCCCATATCCAGCGGCAGTCTTGCGGCTCTGCCGGAGTGTCGATGTGCCCGTGGCCGAAAGGACCTGCCATGCCCCGCACGTACCGGCGCATACTTCAACGCACCGGTGTGGCCCTTGGTCTTGCGCTCGCCTCCATCGTGTTCGTGACCTCTCCCGCCTCGGCCCACGACCTGAGCTCCGCCGTCGTTTCGGAGCAGGGGTGCGGTTGGCCGAACGGCTCCTATTCCGTGCTCGACTGGGCCGATATCCCCGATGAGAGAAACAACATCACTCTGGCAACCGCCTATCTGCTGTGGAACGGCCAATATCAGGAAAACTGTGTGGTCACCAGGAGAGTCGGCCAGGCACACGGCGTCACCGGCTTCACAGAGGCCATCTTGGAGCGCCAGGGTAGGGCCCCCGTCTCTGACAGCGGGGCATACGCCCACTACGCGGCAGCCAGCGCCTACGCCGCGAACACGTGCGTCAGGTGGTGGGGATCGGTCCAAACGCTCGGCGGCGGACCCATCTGGGGTACCGGTCGCTCCACGTGGGGTAATTGCAACTAGCGACCCTGACCCTGCCTTTTCACGGGGTCGCCGGAGTAGGCGTAGAAGAATCACGACTGTCCACGGCCGTCCAGGATAAGCCTCGGGGCCTGCTCAGCAGCGTTCAAGCACGCCGACGTATCCGCAGTCGTCCAAGTCCGTTGTTGGCAATTGCGTTAGTGTCGCACGTGATGGACAGGAGGCAGAGGTGGCCGAGACGACGCTGACCGAGACGATGGTGGCCGAGGTGATGGCCGAGCTGGCCGAGCTGGAGGACCCCAAGGCACGCGAGGTGAACGAGAAACACGGTGACGATCACGGTGTGAACCTCGGCAAGCTGCGCGCGCTCGCGAAGCGGCTGAAGACGCAGCAGGAACTCGCGTGCCGGCTCTGGGAGACGGATGACACCGCGGCGAAACTGCTGGCGATCCTGATCTGCCGCCCGAAGGCGTTCGAGCGTGACGAGTTGGACGTCATGTTGCGTGAGGCGCGCACACCCAAGGTGCACGACTGGCTCGTGAACTACGTGGTGAAGAAGAACCCGCACTCCGAAGAGCTGCGCCTGGCCTGGTCCGCCGATCCGGATCCAGTGGTCGCGAGCGCCGGCTGGGCGCTGACCACCGAACGCGTGGCGAAGAAGCCCGAGGGCCTCGATCCCGCAGGACTGCTCGACGTCATCGAGGCGGAGATGAAAGACGCCCCGGATCGCCTGCAGTGGGCGATGAACCACTGCCTGGCTCAGATCGGGATCGAGCACGCCGAGCACCGCGCCCGTGCGCTCGACATCGGTGAGCGCCTGGAGGTGCTCAAGGACTACCCGACTCCCCCGGGCTGCACGTCTCCGTTCGCGCCCATCTGGATCAGCGAGATGGTGCGCCGGCAGCACGACAAGTAGGAAGCTCGCACTCACACTCGTGCCGCCACTCCCTCAGAACGCGCCCCCGATACCAACCGGCCGCCTACGGCAGGAGAGCACGCCGGGCCTGCCCGAGCTAGTCATCCAGCAACGCAAAAGGCCGCTTCCAACGCCCTGGAAGCGGCCTTTGACCCTGGGTGGGGACCCACTCATAGACGTGGCGCAAGTGCTGGCAGGCCTTCGAGCTGAACTTGGAAGACGGCTACGGCTTGGACCGGCCGAAGATTCCCGTTACGGCCATCACCCCGCGCGGAGCCGCGCCAGATGGTAGTCGAGCAACGCCGCGACCTCCTTGGGCGTGTAGTGCCCGACCAGGGTGGCGTTCACGATGCCCTGCGCGAAGGCGTACAGGATGCTCGCCTCCTTGCCGGCATCCAGGTGGGCGGCGAGTTGCCCGGCGGCCTGGGCGGCCCTGATCTGCTCGGCCAAGAAGGACAGCAGGGCCGGCAACCCGATCCGCATCGCGGCCGCCTGGTCCTCGGACACCACCGAGCTCGCCTGGAACGCCAGCCCGATGCGGTTCAGGTAGCTGCGCTTCTCGTCCAGTGGCAACAGCTCCAGCACGGTCGCCCGGAGCACGTCGAGCGGCGTGGACTGGTGCGCGACCACGGCCGCCAGCCGGTCCCCGATCCAGATCCCGATGCGCTCCAGCGCCAGCAGCAGCATCTGGTTCTTCGTCGTGACGTAGTACTGCACCGCCCCCATGGACATCCCGGCCTCGGCGGCGACCTCCCTCAGGCTGACGCTCTCCATGCCCTTGTCATGGATGACGCGGTGCACAGCCTCGGCGATGTGCCGCCGCCGGGCGTCATGGTCGACGATCTTCGGCATATCCCGCCACTTTCTCATGCGAGTGCATGGTAAAAGCCATCGCTTCCGTTTATCATGCGACTGTATGACAAACAGGGACGACGGGGGGATCCGGATGCGGGTTCTGATCATCGGAGTCGGCACGCGCGGGGACGTGGCGCCTTACACGGGGCTGGGGATGCGGTTACGCGAGGCCGGGCACAAGGTGACGATCGCCGCGCACAAGCCGTACGCGGAGCTGGTGACCGATGCGGGCTTGGAGTATCTACCACTTCCCGGAGACCCGCTCCCCGCGCTGACCGGCCGCTTCTCCATCAGCGCCTTCAAGGAATACAGCGAGCAACTCGTGGAGGGCCTGGCCGAGATCGCCGAGCAGGAGGCCGACCTGCTCCTGCTCGGCATGGCGGGCGCACTGGGCTATCACGTCGCCGAGGCGATGGGCGTGCCGAGCATGGGGGTGCACCTGCAGCCGGTCGACCCCACGGGGGACTTTCCGCCGGTCATGAGCCTGTTCCAGCGGTCGCTCGGACGGTGGGGGAACCGCAGAGCGGCCCGGCTCGCGTTCGAGTTGCCCGCCGCCGGCCCGCTGCTCGCCGGGTTGAGCACGAAGATGCGGGCCCGGCTGGGGCTGCCCCCGATGACCCCGCGCGCCCTCTACCGGCGCCGGGAGAGCACGCGCTGGCCGGTCTTCCACGGGGTCAGCCCGCTGGTGGTGCCGCGCCCGGCCGACCGGCGGCCGGGGCTGGAGATCACGGGTTACTGGTGGCCGCTCCGGCCGCGAGGATGGCAGCCGGATCCGGTGCTGCTCGACTTCCTGACGTCGGGGCCCACACCGGTCTTCGTCGGCTTCGGCAGCCTGGCGGGCGCGCGGGCGGAGCAGTACACGGAGCTGGCCGTTGACGCGCTGCGGCGGGCCGGGTTGCGCGGCGTGCTGCAGACCGGCCTGCGGGGACACCTATCGGACGATGTGCTGGCGGTCGGCGACGTGCCGCACGACTGGTTGTTCCCCCGGCTGGCCGCCGTCGCCCACCACTGCGGCGGCGGCACTACCGGGAGCGGGGTGCGGGCGGGGGTGCCCGCCGTGGCCGTGCCGGTCATGAACGACCAGCCGTTCTGGGCGGCCAGGCTGATGGCACTCGGCGTGGCTCCGGCCGCGATCCCGTTTCGCCGCCTGACGCCCGCACGGCTGGCAACCGCGCTCACCACAGCGGTCACCGACCCGGCCTACCGGCTGCGGGCCCAGGCCCTCTCGGTCCGGGTCTCGGCAGAGGACGGCGCGGCGCCCGTCGTCGAGGCGGTGAACCAGCTCCGGGTCACCCACGGGCCCGGCCGCCGACCAGGATGACAGGTCGGACTGGAGGCGCGCCCCGGGCCGCGCTGGGCGCGAGGTCAGGCTCGGGATCTGGTCGCGCCGTGAATCCGTCCATCGACATCAGATCCGGCCCGTGATCCAAACCGGGGCGCTGGCCATGGACCGCATCTTCAGGACATCACGGACATGTAGCCCGTCAACATGTCACTCAGTTTGTCACTCAGAAGATCAAAAAGGCCACTTCCGATGTCTGGAAGTGACCCTTGATGCGAACTCGCGGCATGAAGGTCATTGAAGGTCGGTGCGGGGTTGAGGGGCCTGCCGAGATCGTGAATAGTCGCTGGCGGCCGGTGAGGTTGCTGCACTTTCGTGCTGCACACACCAGATGGCCCCTACAGCTACGGCTCCAGATATGACCAGGGCGTCTCTCGGTCAGCCTACTTGCGGTGTCGATTCGCGAGCCGAACAGCGGCGTACACCACACCACCCACCACGAGGACCGCAAAAATTAGGAAGACACCGAAGAGGATGGTGATTTCGGGAAGACCGAGGTTCATGCCGCGAACGTAGCGGCCGGATGTTGACGTTCGGTTGCGAGTTTGTTGAGTGCACGGCAGACGCCTCTGACGCGCATGCAATGCAGTGATGCTGAGGTTATCTCCTCGTCGGGCAGAGGTAGCCATACCGGGCATGACGCGCCGGGTCAAGCCGTCGTTCGCGTGCACATGGGTCCCGGTGAGCTTCCTCGCACGCTGGTTGTCCTGCCCGGACATGGCGGCTGTCCGCCCGCGCGTGGCCATGCAGTTCCTCCGGCACAGCCGGATCGCGGTCACGATGGACATCTACAGCGAGATCCCGACCGACGCCACCGCCCAAGCACCTGGGGAACAGCCTCCACGGGTGAGACTGCTGCACATCTAGCTGCACAAAGACCAAAAGGCCGCTGCCCACAGCTGGGAAGCGGCCCTTGACCTGGGTGGGGTGTTCACGAGTGAGGTCGGTCTGGGACTGAGAGAGGGTTGAGAAGATCGCTTCCCAGGCTGCAAATGATCGTTTCCCATCACGGCTCGGAGATTCAAGATCTTCTGAGTGGTGTACCAGCATGCAGTTGCCGCCGGCATTGAGCACCGCTACTCCGCCGATCAGGTGGGGTCCGCGGATCGGGCTTCGACGTGTCTTGATCAGGTCGGACGACCGCTGCCCACCAGGGTCAGCTACCAGTGCCTGCAGGCATACACTTTCGTGCCGGGCTGGGGCGCCGGCAACGAGTCGGCTCTCTGGCAGCGCGTCAGGGCGGTCACTGGCTGAAGGTCTGTGGCCACGGCTTCTCTATTGCACCGGCTTCAGTGCCGCCTGCAGGAGCACGACGCCCTCGCCGTACTTGTCCTTCAGCCGTTGCTGGAGCTCCTCACTGGCCACCCAGACGCCCACGACCACCTGCTCCTTCATGATGTCGACGGAGGTCGAGGTGAGGGGCTGGGCCAGATCGTCGCCGATAAATTCCTGGATCTGCCGCAGCGTTTCCTGGCTGCGCTGGGCCTGGCTGACGCAGAGTGCGCCGCCCCAGCTCTCCCGGATCCACGCTTCCCTGCCGGTCAGGTCGCCGGTGAACTTCACGTTCAGCACCAGCTTCGTCGGGTCGTTGGCGTACTTCTCCGCCCACTCCCGCTTGCTGCCGTCGTAGCCGGGGATCGAGTCCAGATAGCTCTGGTCCAGCCACACCCCGCCCACGGCTTCCTCATTCTCCAGCCGCCACTGAGTGGCCTGGAGCGCTTCCTGGGTGGCCTTGGCGGGATCGGCCGGCCGCCAGCCGCCCTCCGGGACGGGGCACGAGCTATCGAACCTGTGCTCCTCCGGCGTGCCCTGGACCGCCGCCCCTGGTGGTTCGGTCAGGGTCAGCCGGGAGCCGTCCCAGGTGCCGACCACCCGATACTGACCCCACTTCGTACCCTGGACGCTCTCGTGTTGAACCTTGGACCAGTCCCAGCCGACGATGTCCGGCCCACCGCACTGGGGCGGCAGCGACTCGGCCATCGCGGCGCACAGCTGCGGCCCGTGGCCGGGGTTCTCCAGGACGGAGACGGCGTCGGCCGCGTACGTGACCGGCTTGTCGGCCGCCACTCCGCTGCCGCAGGCGGTCAGCACCATGAGGGCGAGGAAGGCGAGTGAGCGCATGACCTTCAGACGTGCGAGCGCTCCGCAGAGGTTCAGCAGCATGCGCTCGAGCTCACACAAGAGGACACCTCTCGCCTGAGTGCACTGATCCAAGTTTACGCCTGACACCGTCAAGCTGCAGGCGCCTGGCGGTGATCGACGTTCGTGATCAGGTCACCCTGGCAGAGCCGACTGACATTTCCGCAAGGGGTTCGCAGCCTTACCCGGTGGGCGAAGGCTTTGGCTGCGACATAAGGATCTTGCGCTCAGTGGTGACTGTCAGTGCCTTGCCATTTACAGTGTGGAGTTGCAGGACTGCATGGCGTGAATGCACCACGTGAGTGTGACCGCTTCTCTTCAGGGAGACGATGGTGACGTCGCTGCTGGAACGCTTGGCCCGGGCCGAGAGGTCCGCGCTGCAGCAGGTGGATGAGCTGCGAACGCGGCTGGCTGAAGCCGAAGAGCAGGTCCGGCGGTTGTCTATCACTCGGGAAACCCTGATGTTGCTCGCCGATCACGACGGCGAGGACGCCGGAGAGCAGCCCGGCCTCGACCCTCATGATCCAGAGGATGTGGCATCGCTGTTGCCTGTCTTGCGCGGCTGGCGGGAGCAGGCGGTGGCGTTGCTGGCCACGGCGGAGCGACCGATGCGGGCGAGGGAGATCGTGCAGGCGCTGGGCAAGCCGGACACCCCCTCGCCCACCTACGCCTCCGAGACTGGGCCCACATGCTCGGCTTCCGTGGCCACTTCTCCACCAAGAGCCGCGCCTACTCCACCACCCTCGGCGACCTACGCCAGGCCCGCATCGACTGGACCCGCGCCCGCCTGCCGTACGACCCGGAAACCACCTTCGTCCTCGGCCACTGGCAATACGCCGGACAGGGCTTCACACCTGGCGAACACGCCCTGGCCGCTTCCTTCGCGCCGGAGGTCCGCCATGACTGACGACATCCAGCTCTACCGTGTCCCGGACGCCATGCAGAAGCTCCGGATGAGCCGCAGCGTCATCTACGAGCAGCTCCGTTCAGGCCGCCTCCGGTCGGTCAAGCAGGGCCGCTGCCGCCTGATCCCGGCGAGCGCCCTGACGGAGTACATCGCCCTCTTGCAGCGGGAGGCGTCACGACCAAGCGTCGAAGCCACGGGGACGGCGGCCTGCACTGGGACGAAGCCCGGCAACGCTGGATAGCGACCGTCACGGTCGGCTACACGCCTGCCGGAAAGCGCATCGTCAAGAAGGCCAGCGGCAAGACCAAGACCACAGCCAAGGACAAGCTCAAGCAGATCATCCGCGACGGGAGGGCGGCGACACCAAGACCAAGAAGTCCCGCCGCACCCTGGCCATCCCCAGACGCTGCATCGATGCCCTCAAGCTCCACCGCGAACGCCAAGACGTAGCCAGGAAGGCGGCAGGCGAACGCTGGCAGGACAACGACCTCGTGTTCGCGTCCAAGGTCGGCACCGAACTGGACTCCCACAACGTCCGCCGCTCGTTCCGGGCCGTCCTCAAGAAGGCTGGCCTCAACCCACAGGACTGGACACCCAGAGAGATGCGCCACAGCTTCGTCTCACTGCTCTCCGACTCGGGCATGCCCATCGAGGCCATCTCACGCCTGGTCGGCCACCGCAACACCACCGTCACCGAGACCGTCTACCGCAAGCAGCTCCGCCCGGTCCTTCTGGAGGGTGCCGAGGCAATGGATCGCATCTTTGACCCGGATCAGTGATCTTTAAGCCAGAACTCCAGGATGTTCAGTTCGTGCAGTGGGAAGGCCTCGCCATCCCACTGCCGGGCGTACTCCTCTTCTCCCGTCGCCGAGAGCACTCGCCGCGCCGATTGGACCACCGCATCAACGATCGGGCGGGGCTCGCTCCAAAGCGTGAACCTCTCCCACCCCGCTTCATCCGGTTCGGGCCTCCTTCGGTCATCGAACGAGAGAATGCGTACCTGTAGCGTGTCGTCCTGGTGGATGAAGATCCACCGGTATTCCGTGGGCTCGCCATCCCACGAGAAGCGGCTGTCGTACCCCTGGCTGACTTGCACCAGGCTGCGCAGAAGGTCTCCGAGCGCATCTGTCAGGTCGGACACGTGCATCTGAACTTGGCTGTCCCCGTGGCCTACGGTGGCGAGGGCCCATCCGTTCTTCGGAGCCCTGTAGCTGAACTCGAACCTCGACCTATTGATCATCTTCGCATTCAACCCGCTAGTCACTCACTTAGTCACCCAGCAACGCAAAAGGCCGCTTCCAACGCCCTGGAAGCGGCCTTTTACCTGGGTGGAGATGAGGGGATTCGAACCCCTGACCCCTTCGATGCGAACTGCAGGCATACCCGTGCCGACAGCGCCGTCGCGCAGCTCGACTGTGCGACGCTGGAAGACGGAGATTGATGCTGTGCGGCGCTGTTGCTGTACGAATTGCTGCACAGCAGCACTTTAGGAGCTTGATCATCCCTCATTTGTCCCAGACTCGGTCTCCTCTGCCGTGGAGGACGAAGGCGTTCTTCCTAGTACGGCAGTCTCCATTCGCGGTTTGACCAGCGAGGACGAGCGAGAGGCCGTTGTGATCTTGTGATCGGAAGCAGGCACAACGAGAGCAGCCGCTCGTGATCATGACTTTGTGACGAGTACAAGATCGAGAGCGGCTGCCGCGCTCATCCTAGAGGCACGCCGCGTGCAACGGAACACCGACGACCTGCTCACCGCACTGGCCCCGATGTTCGCCCGGATCGAACCCCGCCTGCAAGCCGCCAAATACATCCGCGCCATCATGTCCGACCTGCCCAAACGCAACGGCTGGACGATCGCCGAGCACGCCGGGGACCGCTCTCCCGCCGCCACCCAGCGCCTGCTGAACCGCGCCAGCTGGGACACCGCCGGGGCGATGAGCGCCGTACGCCGCTACGCCACCGACCGACTGAACGCGGTCCCCGGCCCCGCCGGCCTGACCGTCGGCGCGCTGGACGAGTCCGGCCAGGAGAAGAAGGGACAGGCCACAACCGGTGTCAAGCGTCAGCACATGGGCTGCGCAGGCGGCATCGACAACGGCGTCAACACCGTCTACCTGGCCTACATCCGAGCCGGGACCGGGCACGCGCTGATCGGCGCCCGCCAATGGATCCCCGCCGAGCAGATCACCGACCCCGTCACGGCGATCACCACCGGCCTGCCCCTCGACCTGGCCTTCGCCACCAAGGGCGAACTGGCCATCGGCCTGCTCACCGATGCCTACCTCGACGGCATCGTCGTCGACTTCATCGCCGGCGACGAGGTCTACGGCGCCTGCACCAAGCTGCGCACCTTCCTGGAGGAACACGAACAGGCCTACGTGCTGCGGGTACGCTCCTCCTTCACCCTCACCCTAGGCGGCGGCACCCGCCTGACCTGCGCACAAGCCGTCGCCCGGCACTGCAGGCCGAAACGCGCCTGGACCGTCCGCCCGGCCGGCGAGGGCTCCAAAGGCGAACGCGCCTACGCCTGGGCCTGGATCGCCACCGCCGGCCCCCGCCACTTCCTGCTCGTCCGCAAGCACCGCAAGAGCGGCGAACTGGCCTTTCACTACTGCTTCGTGCCCGAAGGCCAGCCGGTCACCCTGCCCCGCCTGATCGCCGCCGCCGGCTTGAGGTGGCCGGTGGAGGTCCGCCACCTTCAGTACTACTCAAGTGCTGATCGTCTTTCACGGTGGGTCCTTCCTGCTGATTTCGGGATCGGTAGCAGCGGCGGCGTCGAGCCAGCGTCTGCGCTGGTAGTAGCCCGGCGGCCGGACACGGAGCTGGCGAAGCCGGTCGAGTTCGGCGGCATCGGCGGTGATGATCTGGTGTCGGTTGTTGCGAGCCCGGCGGGCGGTGATCCAGCCACGGATGATCCAGGAGTGGAGGGTGGCCGTCGGCATGCCGAGTTCGGTGGCCAGATCGGATGGCGTCCATTCGTCGGGGCTGAGGTCGGCGGCGATGGCGGCGTTGGACCGCGGGTCCGTCTGGCGAATGCCGTGCTTGGCGATCAGGCGCTGGACCTGTTGTGCGGTGAAGCGGTGGGAACGCTTGGCCGGTCGGAACCCTTCGCTGTTGAGCGCGTCGGCGATCCGTGGGCAGGACATGCCGCGGGCGGCGAGCTCGGTCACTCGGGCGATCATCCGGGGAAAGTAGGACAGTTGCTCGGCTCGCCGGACCGGCCGGACGGCCTGGCCGTGGGTGTGATGCCCGCCAGCCCAGGCGATGCTCACGTCTACCAGTTCGCTGTCTCCGGCGACGTTCACCTCGATCTGTTCGATCATCAGGCGCAGCAGTTCCTTGCGCTCGGCCTGAGTGGTGGTCGGGGCATGCCAGAGGGCGGGCAACTCCTCGGCGAGCGCATTGATGGCCTGACGTTCGGTGGCGGTCAGCCGCAGTGGCTGGGTATCGCGAAAGCGCTGGTAGTCGTTGCTGAGCTGGTCGAGCTGGGCGAGCGCGGCCTCCCAGTCCCGCTCCAGCTGGCGGACCACCAGCCGGTTCTCCGGTTCGGCCAGCTGGTATTGCCGGCGCACCCGCTCAGCGGTGTAGGTGGCGCGTTCGATCCGTTGCAGCCACAGCTTGTCCAGTTCGGCGCGTTCGTCTTCGGCCTGCTCGGCCGCCCGCAGCGAGACCTCGAGGGCGGCCGGGGCCACCGCGGTCAGCACCTGGGCGGTGATGTAGGCGTCCAGCGCCGGGCCGCCGATGAACTGGCACGACTCGACGGCTCCGTAGTTGATCTGGTTGTAGGCGCAGCCGTAGGTGTGGGTGGCCTGCTGCGAGCCGGAGACGGGGTGGTAGCTCACGTTCATCCGATGCCCGCCGCAGCGGCCGCAGCACAGCAGCCCGGACAGCAGCGCACTGCCCGATCGTGGCGCCCCGGGCGTCTGGGCGGTGTGCCGATTGGCTGCCAGCCGGGCCAGGTTCGCCTCGAACTGCTCGACACTGATGTAGGCCGGCATCCGATCGGGCAGCAGCACCAGCCATTCGCCGCTGGCCTTGACCACTCGCCCGGTTGCCGGGCGGCCGGGCTGCTGACGGGCGTGCTCGACCTGGCGGCGGCCGTAGGCGTAATAGCCGGCGTAGATCGGATTGTGCAGCATGATCTGCAGCGTCTCCCGGTTCGGGCGCCGCCACTCCAGCTCGCCCTTGGCCGGCCCGCTGCGAGCGCGTACCGGCAGCTGAATCCGGTTGTCGACCAGATGGCGCAGCACCGCGTGCAGCGTGCCCAGCCGGGCGAAGGAGGAAAAGATCAGCCGGACAACGTGCTGAGCCTGCTCGTCGGGATCGAAGACGGCCTCTCCCGACGAGCGGCGCACGTACCCGATCGGCAGCTGAAAGCTCAGCTCGCCGCGCTCGGCCTTGGCGAGCTTGCCCGCCAGCATCCGCTGCCGGATCAGGTACAGCTCCGCCTCACTCATCGTCCCCTTCAACCCGAGCAGCAGCCGGTCGTTGTAGATCCTGGGGTCGTAGACGCCGTCCGGATCGGCCAGCAGCGCGCCGGACAGCGAGCACAGCTCGACCAGTTGATGCCAGTCCCGGCCGGTACGGGCCAGCCGGGACATCTCCATCCCCAGCACCATGCCTACTCGTCCCATGGTGACCTCGGTGACGAGTTTGGCAAAGCCTGCCCGAGTATCGGCCCGCGCCGCCGACACGCCAAGGTCGTCATCGATCACCATGACCTTCGACCGGGCCCAGCCCAGCGTCACCGCTCGCTCCACCAGCGCGTACTGCAACCGCGTGGACTCGCTGTGTTCGACCACCTGCTGCCGGGTCGACTGGCGGACGTACACCACCGCGGCACGATCTCGATGCTCAGCCCTGATCTTGTCCTGGCTCTGGCCCCAGGGCCGATACGCCGACAGGCCCATCACTCGCCCTGCGCCGTCCGCTGGCGGCCCGGACGGCCAGGGTGCTCAGCAGGCTGATCACCGCCGTTCGTCGTTCTGCGGGCAACTGCGTCCAGATCTCCGCCTGGGGGGCTCACCAGGGGATCCGTCCTGTTCACCGGGCACTGGGCATCACCCGTCTCCCTCACCTGGAGCCGTAGCCGACCCACGTGCGCCACCAATTGTAGTAGCGCCTCTACACTGAGTATCGGTCCATGTCCCTGATCCGCGATAGAGACAATTACATCTTCAGGGGCATTGCCAGTGGCGGACTGAAGAAGACAACGAGCACGGAAAGGACCTCCTCGGCCTGGACCAGTCCCAGGTCCGTCTCTACGAGGCGTTCCTGCGCCACCTCGTGCTCGTCATGGCCGCGCTGGCCATCTGCGCCGTCAGCGCCGCGGCCGCCCGGCACCGCACCGACACCCAGGCCCCGCCACCCACCAGGCCCGGCCAGCAACCCCCAGCGGACACCGGCATGATCCCCCTGACCGTTGCCGAGATCAAACGCCTGTACAACGCCGCAACCATGTCACCACCCTCAGTGCTGCACGCCGCCCACTGGTCGGTCTGGCGACGCCGACACCAGGCCCGGGCCCGCTGGTTCCATAAACGCGCCCGCCTGGCCATCGCCTAACCACAGCTCAGCTCACGAATGGAGACTGCCGTACTAGCAACCCGAGTATCTCGGGAGATCATCCAGGAGTAATGGCGATCCAGCACATCAAGTGGACATCTTCTTCGGTGATCTGGGGGAGAGGCTCCGGGGCAGTCTGGCGAACCAGCCCGAGCCGGTCTGCGAGTTCCGCCAGGTGGTTCACTCTCTGCCTGGCGGTTCCCGGCTGGGCAAGGCTCGCACGGATGTCGCGCAGGATCCGGGGACTGTAGGGCGCTTGGAGGCGTCCAACGAGATGATCCTGATCTTCACCGAGATGGACCCCATGCTGCTGGACCAGCTCGGCGGCATCCCTAATCACCTTCGGGATACGCGGCTGCAGGTTGGCCGGATCGGCATTATGCATCCAGGAATCGCGGATGTGCCGCCTGGCATGCGTCCACGTAGGGAAGGCCGCCTGATAAATCGAGTCGCTCAGGGCCGCTGGCGTCTCAGGACCGCCAGGGTCAGCAGCGGACAGACAGGACAGCGTGTCGTCCACGACGATGACACGCCCCTGTTCGTCATAGGTGACATTTAGATCGTCGGTGAGGGGAACGTATCGGAACCACGGCCGGGGATGGTCGCCGATCCGAGCGCAGAACACCACACCTGGATGGGGTCCGCCGACGCGGACGAATCCAGTACCGCTGCCCCAGGGCAAGCGTCGTACGGCATCGCGGATATGAGGGTTGGCAAGTTGGGTCTCCAGCCGACGCCGATACTCCTCGCCTGAGAGGGCCGAAGCACCACCTGTCTCAAAGAGGGCGGCGTCCTCGCGGCGGAGCCGGTCGATCTCCTCGCGGGTCTCGGTGAGGTTGATGTCACGGCCTACAAATCCAGGAAGGACTTCGCCGACTCCGGTAGCGGCAGACGCCTGCTTTAGCTTGTGTTGCAGTCGCTCTTCCAAGCCGAGGAACCGCTCAAGCTGCTGGTCAGGGAAGAAGCAGCGCAGGAAGACTTCCTGGTGGTCGGAGCCGATCCGGTCGATTCGGCCATGCCGCTGGACGAGCCGCATCGGATTCCACGGCAGGTCGTAGTTGACGATGTGCCGGGCCTGTTGCAGGTTAACGCCTTCGGCAAGCACATCGGTGGCAATGATCAGGTCAAACAGATCCTCGTCTGCCGCGCCACCCGCGGTACGGGGAGCGAATCCGGCAATGACCTGGGAACGTCCGGCTCGGTCCGGACCAGAGGCGGTGGCGACCCGGGCACGGTAACAGGCGAGGCGTGGATCGGACTCGATCGCGCTCAGCAGCCGGCCATGCACGTGCTCGACGGTGTCGGAGTAGTAGGAAAAGACGAGGACCTTACGCTTGTCCCGAGTCTGCTGCTCGCTGATCCCTTCTGCTGCCGCCTCCGTCGCGATGACCGCGAGCTCCTCGACGAGCGCTTCGGCCTTGGGGTCAGGGCCGGCCTGATGTGCCTGCACCTCATCACGGAAGGACGTCAACAGGATGAGATCAGCCTCGACGGCGGCGCGAAGCTCCGGTACGTCGAACCCGTCGGCGTTCTTCACCCCATCGACGTCGTCATCGAGTACATCGAGGAAGTCGTCGATGGTGTCGCTGTCGGAGGACGTCCATTCCCGGAAGGCATCACCGATGAGGACCACCCCCTGGGCGAGCGCGGACAGGAACGCCTCATGATCCTTGATCATCTTGTCCAAGGTGCGCTGAAAAGCGTAGGCCGATGATTCGAACCGCTTAAGCAGCGCGGATCGCAGAAGTCCGGCGTTCTGCTGCTCGTACTGCTTCTCGCGTTCACCGTGCTGGAAGCGGGAGGGCACGTATCGGGCCAGAGTGAGGACTTCGCCGGGAGCATCGAGGATCACAGCCGAACCGTCGTCGTAGTGGTTCAGACGGTCACCGAGGGCGATGGCGAGCCGGTCGAAGAGGCCGGGGAGCGCGTCATCGAGGTTGTAGTCGACGCGGTGCACGCGGGGCGTCGGGAAGCTGATCTGACGCTCGACGCCGTTGATGACCACACGGTCCCCAACATAGTGATTTCGGACGAATCGCCTGGTACGTCGGACCGCTACCTTATCCAGAACGTCGAAAAGGTGCTCAGGCGACAGATCGTCAGGATTCATCGCCATGGCTCGGTCGAAGTACCCCTTCAACGAAGGCACCCCGGAGTCGGCGAACGTCGCGTCGTTGGTGACGAAGTAGGAGATCAGGTTGTACAGGTCGTAGAGGGTGTTGTTGACTGGCGTCGCGGTGAGCATCACCAGCCGTTTCGGGGTGCTGCCGGCGAGCAACATACGCAGCGCCTCGGCCCGCTGGGTGGTGGCGTTACGGAGGGCGTGTGCTTCGTCCACCACGACCACGGCGTACTCGTCGGGATCCTGGAGGGCCGCACCGAGCTGTCCGGCGTTCTGCAGGCCGCCGGTCAGCTGCTCATAGGAGACGACGTCCGCGCGCAGGTTCTTGTCTCGCAAGAAGGGGCCCCAGGTGGAGTCGCGGAGTGTCGCGGGCGCGACAATGAGCGCCTTCTGCCGGTTAGTGATCACCGCCTCGTGCAGGATCTCCCCGGCGATAAAGGTCTTGCCCAGGCCGACCTCGTCGGCCACGATCACGCCATTGAGCCGGTCTAAGATTCGCTGGGCCCGCCAGACTCCGTCAGACTGGAACCCGGTGAGGTTGAGCCGAGAACGCGTGCGGACCGATTGCTCCTGCTCAACCTCCGCGCCGTACAGCTCGTCCAGCATCCGCAGAAAAACCTCCCACGGCTGATGCTGCTGCCACCGCGACTCATACAGGCCGGCCAGGTCATACGGCGAGGCCGCCTGCCACATCTCCTCAAACCAGTCCCGTACGGCGCGCACGGTGCCAGGCTGGTACTGACCGAGGTTGAGCTCCTTGTTACGGGCCAGACCCGCGTAAGTGAAGTTGCTAGATCCGGCGATGACACCCGGCATTGGGCTGTCCACGATGAACGCCTTGCCGTGCAGAAACCCTTTCTCGTACCGGCGGACCTCGACTCGTCCGGAGCGCAGCCAGCCGACCAGGCGGCGAGCAGTGGCGTCGGCCTCGAAGCTAAAGCCCAGCAGGTCCCGATCCTCCTCCAGACGACGCTGATGGCCTTCCAGCGCCCGCTTTATCTGCTCCCGTTCGGCCCGCCTGCCCAGTCCGCTGGCCAGCGGGCGGATCCTAGGTCGGTCCTGATCCAGGTCTGCGCCCAACAGCAGCCGAACCGTTCCGGTCTGCTCCAGTTCGCTGGCCAGCAGCCCGAACCCGCCTGGGTTGAAATATGCGGACGCGATCAATACCGGCGGCAGCGAAACTAGATGGGTGCGCATGCCCTCCAGCAGCGTATTGATCGCGTCAGCAACCGTCTGACCACCTTCGGGATGGTTGGTGGCGAAGGTCGGTCGAAAGTCCTCCCCGGGGAAGGTCATGCCATCTTCCCCCTCCATGCGTCAAAGTGCCGGAGGGTCATATCCAGTCGCTCGTTGTAGTCCCATCCGCGATGAAAGGTTTCGAAGATGTGGGTCACTGCGTCACGATCAAGGGTAAGCATTCACCCCCAGCGCATGTCGAGTTCTGGTGATCGCGCTGTGTGATCGTCTGGAGGCGTGCGTGAGTACGGTGGCTCCGTAGCGTCAGGCTGTAGCCGGGTCGGGTGGCATCCAGAGCTT
>NZ_JADOGI010000173.1 GCF_015645445.1 Nonomuraea cypriaca
CCGGCACGCCGACCCTCATCCCGCCCCGCTCGACCGCCCGCCCCCCGGCCCACCGCCCACCGGATGGCGATCTCCGGCGGCCGGCCGAGCCCGAAGTGATCGCATAGCACCCGCTGCGGGGCTTGACGGGCGAAAGGCCGTCAAGGGCACCGCAGGGACGCCGTCAGCGGACGCCATGGCGTGCAGGCGAAAGGCCGTCAGGGTACGCGGGCCATGCCGCCGAGCAGGCCCGGGACGGACAGGTCGAAGACGCTGTCCTCCTCCCAGTCGGGCCGCCACGCCTGCACCGGGACCAGGCCGGGCTCGACGAGCTCCAGGCCCGAGAAGTAGCCGGTGATCCGCTCCAGCGAGCGGGCGGTCAGCGAGCCGGAGTTGGTCGACTGGTAGACGCGGCCCCCCGCCTGGACCTTCCGCTCCTGCTCGTCGGGAGTGTAGAAGTGGCTCAGCAGCAGGAAGCCGCCCGGCGGAATGGCCTGCTTGACCGTCTCCACGATCCGCGCGGCCTCGTCGTGGCCGGGCAGGAAGTGCAGGACGGCCAGCATCAGGACCGCCACCGGCTGGGAGAGGTCGAGATGGTCGCGCACCTCAGGGTGGTCGAGGATCTCCTGTGGCCGGCGCAGGTCGCCCTGCACCGCCCGGGTGTCCTTGCTGTCGTCCAGCAGGGCGCGGGCGTGGACCAGCACGACCGGATCGTTGTCCACATAGACGGTCTTGGAGCCGGGGGCGGCCCGCTGGGCCACCTGGTGGACGTTCTCCTGAGTGGGCAGCCCGGCGCCGATGTCGAGGAACTGCCGCACACCGTGCTCGGCGGCCAGTCGTACGGCCTTGCCGAGGAAGTCGCGGTTGGCCTTGGTCGTCGAGCACACGTCGGGCACGATCGCGATGATCTTCTCGGCGGCCTCCCGGTCGGCGGCGAAGTTGTCCTTGCCTCCCAAGTAGAAGTCGTACATACGAGCCACATTGGGAACTGTGGGATCAATCGATGCGTCGGCCACGCCTGAATGGTAGATCCCCAGCGACCGCTTTTGTCACCATTTTTCGGCATATATCAGGGTGGCCAGCCGCCGCCCCACGCGGGACCGGCGGCCGGACACGCCCGCATCTATGCCTCGACGCCGGCCTCCTTGGCGGCCCGATCGATGGCCGCCAGCTCCTCATCGGTGAACTCCAGGCCGTCCACGGCGCCCACGTTCGCCTCCAACTGCTCGGGGCTGGACGCGCCGACCAGCACGGAGGTGATCCGGGGATCGCGCAGCGCCCAGGCGAGCGCGAGCTGGGCGACCGTCTGCCCGCGGGCCGAGGCCAGCTCGGCGAGCGACCGTACGAACGCCAGGACCTCAGGCGTCACCCGGTCCGGGGTGAGGAAGCGGCCTTCCGCGGCGCGGGAGCCGGCCGGGATGCCGCCGAGGTAGCGGTCGGTGAGCAGGCCCTGCGCCAACGGCGAGTAGACCACGCAGCCGACGCCCTCCTGCTCGAGCACGCCCAGCAGCGACCCCTCGATGCGTCGGTCGAGCAGCGAGTAGGGCGGCTGGTGCACCAGGAGCGGGGTGCCGAGGTCGCGCAGGAGGCGGGCGGCCTCGGCGGTGTGTTCCGGCGAGAAGTTGGAGACGCCGGCGTAGAGGGCGCGGCCGGTGCGAACCATGTGGTCCAGCGTGGCGACCTGCTCCTCCAGCGGCGTGCCGGCGTCCTCGCGGTGCAGGTAGAAGATGTCCACGTAGTCGAGGCCGAGCCGGGTCAGCGAGCGGTCGAGGGTGGCGAGCAGGTGCTTGCGGGAGTTGCCCTTGCCGTACGGGCCGTCCCACATGGGGTTGCTGCCCTTGGTGGTGATCACGACCTCGTCGCGCAGTGAGCGCGGGAAGATCCGGCCGAACGCGGACTCGGCGGCGCCGATCGGCGGGCCGTAGCGGTCGGCGATGTCGAAATGGGTGATGCCGAGCTCGAATGCCTTGTGCAGGATCGCCCGCTGGCTGTCCACGGGCTTGCCCTCGCCGAAGTTGTGCCACAGGCCGAGCGACACGGCGGGCAGGAGCAGGCCGCTGCGGCCACATCGGCGGTATGGCTGACGTTCGTAGTCCAAGGCTGACCTTCCGGTGAATGAATCGTTTTACGCGGCTTACCGTACCCCGACCGCGTTCAGGAAAGCAGCTTCTCCACCGCGTCGGCCGCCGCCGTCGCGCCGCCCGCGGCGGCCAGTTCGCCGCGCATCCAGGTCAGCCGCTCGCGTACGCGCTCGTCGTCGGCCACCTCCGTCACCGCCTGCCACAGCGCGGGACCGGTGACCTCGCCGGGCGGCAGCGTCCGGCCGAGGCCCAGCTCGGCGATCCGGTCGGCGTTGGCCCGCTGCTCGGCCATCTGCGGCACCGCGACCATCGGGACACCGAAGTGCAGGCTCTCCATCGTGCTGCCCATCCCCGCGTGCGTGACGAACGCCCGCGCGTGGCGCAGCACAGCCAGTTGCGGGACGTGCGCGTGCACCTCCACGTTGGGCGGGATCAGCCCGAGCGCCGCCCGATCCGTCTCGCCCACGGCCAGCACCACCTGACACGGCCGGTCCGCCGCCGCGCTCAGCACCGCGCGGTAGAAATCGGGGCGCCTGTTGTAGCCGGTGCCGAGCGAGACCAGCACCACAGGGAGATCGCGGGACGGCTCCCATCCGCCCTGGTAGGCGCGCTCGGTCAGGCCGGGGCCGACGAACGCGTAGCCGTCGCCGAAGGTGTCGCCCGCGTACTGGAAGGCACGCGGCAGCAGCACCAGTCTGAGCGCGGAGCCGTCGCCCCGCATGAACCCCGGCACGTCGGTGAGCCCGTCCTTGCGGAGCAGAGCGCCGATCCGGGCGGCCATGAGCAGGAACCGCGGGCTCAGCGGGTTGAGCGTGGTGTACTTCGTCTGCATGCCCCAGTGCTCGTTGCTGACCAGGTTCGGCCAGGTCTCCACGGACGGGACCCGCAGGCGCGCGGCCAGGATCCGGCCCCACCAGGCCATCGTCCCGTCGTGGACCACCAGGTCGGGGCGCGGCTCCCGGTCGAGCTGCGCCAGCATCACCTTCGTCTCCTCGAGCAGCAGGCCCATGGCCCGCACCAGCTCCTTGCCGTGCATCTGCGGCACCTCGGCGCCGACGCGCGACTCCAGCATGGAGGTGACGGGTACGACCTCGGCGCCGGTTTCGGCGACGCGTCCCGCGTAGGTCGCGGTGGTCGCGTACGTGACGCGGTGGCCCCTCCGTACGAGCTCGGCGACGAGGCCGAGCGTGGGGTTGACATGACCGGACGCGGCGGGGGCGTAGAACGCTATGGTTTTCATACCGCTGTATTATAATACGTGGGTATGAAGAAGGAGGACCATGCCGAAGAAGGTCGACCACGACGAGCGGCGCAGGCACATCGCCGAGGCCGTCCTGCGTGTCGCGGGCCGTGACGGCCTGGACGGCGCCACGCTGCGTGACGTCGCGGTGGAGGCGGGCATCTCGCTCGGCTCCGTGCAGCACTACTTCCGCAACAAGGACGAGATGCTCCGCTACGTCGTCGGCTACCTGGGGGAGCAGGTCACCGCACGGATCGTGGCAGGCATGCGCGATCACGCCGCGCCGGGCCCCGTGCGGTCGTTCCTGCTGTCGATGGCGGCCGAGATGTTGCCCCTGGACGACCGCCGCCGGGCCGAGCGGCGGGCCGGCCAGGCGTTCACCGCCAGGGCCGTCGACGTTCCGGAGCTGGGGGAGGCGCTGCGGTATGGCGACCGCTGGCTGCACGGCCGGGTGGCCGAGCTGATCGGCAGGGGCGGGCGGGACGGCGAGCTACGGCCGGAGCTCGACGCCGAGAGGGAGGCCGTCGTGCTGCTCGCCATGATCGAGGGACTCGCCACCGACATCCTGCTCGGCATGCGCGATCCCGGCGAGGCGACGGAGACCGTGCGCTACCACCTGGACCGGCTCACCCCGCAGGGTTCTTGACTGTTCTGTACAGAACTCTGGTAGCCTCCTCGCCATGGGCAGGCCACGTGAGTTCAGCGACCAGACCGTGATCGACGCCGCGATGGAGGTGTTCTGGGAGAAGGGGTACGAAGCGACCACCACCCAGGACCTGTGCGCCCGCACGGGGCTCGGCCGCGGCAGCCTCTACAACGCGTTCGGCTCCAAGCACCGCCTCTACGAGGAGGCGCTGCGCCGCTACGCCGAGACCCTGGCCAGGCGGCAGTTGTCGATGCTGGCCGAGCCCGGCTCTGTGCGGGAGCGGCTCAGAGACCTGATGCTGGGCGTCCTCGACGCCGACATGGCCGACCCCGGCCGACGCGGCTGCCTGGCGCTCAACGCCGCCTCCGAGTCCAGCGGGCGCGACGACGCCGTGGCCGGGCTGGTGCGCCGCCAGTTCACCGACCTGGAGCAGGCCCTCTGCCTGATCATCGCGGCGGGGCAGGGCGCGGGCGAGCTGTCGTCCGACCGGCCGCCGCTGCGGGTGGCGCGCGCGTTCCAGAGCGCCTACTACGGCCTGCGGGTGCTCGCGAAGGTCACCGACGACAGGGACGTCCTGCTGGACGTCGTCGAAGGGGCCGTCGCGGCGCTGTAGCCCCGTTCCGTGGGACGGGGTCTTTTTGTGCCCCCATTTTGTACTGGCCAGTCAACAAGGAAGTGAGTACGATGCGATCGGCTGCCGTTCCCTCGCTGATGTGGTGCGTCTTCGGCATCACGACCGGCGAGTTCGTCATCGCCGGAATCCTCCCGGACATCGCCGGCGACCTGACCGTCTCGATACCGGTCGCCGGGTTGCTGGTGACCTCGTACGCCATCGGCATGATCGTCGGCGGTCCCGTGCTGACGGCGCTCACCACCCGCTTCCCCCGCAAACCCCTCATGCTGACCCTGCTCGCGGTCGCGGTCGCCGGCAACCTCGCCTCCGCGCTCGCGCCCGTCTACCCGGTGCTCTTCGCCGGACGCATGATCACCGCGCTGGTGACGTCCACGTTCTTCGCCAACGCGATCGTGATCGCGGCGTCCACCGCGCCGCCCGGCCGGCAGGCGGCCACTGTGTCCAAGCTGGTCTTCGGCATGAACCTGTCGATGATCCTCGGGGCGCCGATCGGCACCTTCATCGGCAACGACCACGGCTGGCGGGCCACGTTCGCGGTCATCGCCGCCTGCTGCGCGCTGGGGTTCGCGCTGGTGCTGTGGCTGGTGCCGGACGTCCGCGACGCCGCGCCCGCCACCTCCGCGGTGGCCGAGCTGCGCGTGTTCCGCAGCCGTGACGTGCAGCTCGCCATCGCCGTCACCGCCGTCGCGAACGCCGGGCTGCTCATGGTGTTCACCTTCTTCGCCTCGCTGGTCACCGACGTCGCCGGGTTCGCCACGGAGGCGGTGGCCGTCCTCCTCCTCGTGTACGGCCTCGGCGCGGCGGCCGGGAACCTCGCGGGCGGGCGGCTGTCCGACCGCGCCCCGATGGCCTCGCAGCTCGGCCTGCTGGCCGCCCTCGCGGCGGCGCTCGTGCTCACGTGGACGACCGCCGGCAGCACGGTGGCCGTCGGGATCATGGTGTTCGTGCTCGGCGCGCTCGGCTTCTCGGTCATCCCCGGCATGCAGGCGCGCGTCCTGACGACCGCCGCCGCGGCGCCGACCCTCGCCATGGCGGTGAACGCCTCCGCCTACCAGCTCGCCGCGGCCTTCGCCGCATGGCTCGGGGGGCGGGTCATCGACGGCGGGCTCGGGCTGCGGTCGATCTACCTCGCCGGCGCCGCCGTCACCGTGCTCGGCATCGCCGTGAGCCTCTCGGCCTGGCTGCGCGACCGGCGGGCGTCCAAGGCGGAGTCGGTGCCCGTCTAGCCGGCTCCCAGCCGGGGCGGGTCATCAGCACCGCTAACCGGCTCGCGGGCGGGCGGTCATCAGCACCGCTAAACCGGCTCGCGCGGGGGGCATCAGCACCACTAATCGGCTCCAGGGCGGGCGATCATCAGCACCACCACGATCGCCCACAGGAGGTTGTAGATCCCGGCGAGCATGCTCAGGGTGCGCAGGCGGCCTGGATCGCCCGGCTCGGCGAGCGCCGCCCGCTGTCGCGGCTGGATCTGCAGTGCCAGCAGGCCGCCCGCGGCGATGGTCAGGACCATGGAGATGTTGATCCAGATCTCGCCCATCCGGCCCTGAACGACGGCCAGGACGATCCCGGCGACGGGCACGACCAGGGCGGCGACGCTGTAGCCGCGGGTGATGCGGTGCAGGGCGGCGGCCACGGCCCATCTCCGTCCGTTCGCGTCCCGTTCCCCGGCGGCTGGACCCGCGGGGACGCTCACCGCGATCGGCGCGTAACGGGGGAACAGGCTCGCCGCGACGGCCGAGCCCCCGACGAACACGATGGCGGCCAGGACATGCACCGACAACAACACGGCTTCCACGGAACCTCCTGAGACAACCTTCAACAAGGCTGAAGCCTACCCGAAGCTTCAGCCTTGTTGAAAGTGGGTCAGGGGGAGAAGGCGGCGCGGACGGTGGCGGCGACCTGGCGGTGGATCGGGTCCGCGTCAGGGCCGAAGAGCCGCTCGTCCACCTCCGCCACCACCTCCTTCGCCGCCTCCAGCAGCCGCGCGCCCTCGGGCGTCAGCTCGATGGCGGAGGCCGAGCCGGCGCGGGCGGTGTGGTCGCGCACCAGCCCCGCGCGGGCGAGCGCCTTCACCGCCGTGTGCGCGCTCTGCACCGTGGTGCCGGACATCCTGGCCAGGTCGCTGAACGACACCCCGGGCACGCCGGCGATGTGACCGAGCAGCCCGAGCCGGCTGACCGTGAGGTCGAGGGGCGCGAGCGCGGCGCCGAGGTCGGCCTCGATCCGGCGGGCCAGCGTGAGCAGGAGGATGGACGGGCTGGTCACGGGCGGACCGGGGCGGTCGTTCTCGATGGTCACCTGCCCAGTATGGAGCCGGTGCCACAGCGGTGCCCGCGGCCTGCTCGCCGCCCGGCGTCGCCTGAGCGGGAGAGGGTCGCCGAATGCGGGCATGACCATGGCATGGCCGACTCATCGATGGTGCGCTTCTACCAGGACAACGGGTACGCGCTGGTCAAGGGGCTGCTCACCAAGGCGGAGGCGCGGGCGTACCGGGAGGAGTGCCACGCGCTCCTGGGGCGGCTGAGCCAGACGGAGGCGACCTGGGGCAGCGCCCGCGCGCTCGCCGGCCGGGCGACCGAGTTGCGGCACTGCCACGACGTTCAGTTCCACTCGGCGGCGTTCACCCGGCTGCTGGTCGATCCGCGGTTCACCGACGTCGCGGCGGCGCTGACGGGGTCGGAGAACGTGCAGCTCCACCACACCAAGATCTTCGTGAAGCCGGCGGAGAAGGGCTCGCCGTTCCCCATGCACCAGGATTCAGCGCATTTTCCGCATACTAGGCATACGGTCGGTGCGGCCATCTTTCACTTCGACGACGCACCCGAGGAGAAGGGGTGCGTCCGCGTGGTTCCGGGGAGCCACAAGGGCGGGCCGCTGGCGCACATCGAGGAGGGCGGATGGCATCTGCCGCTGTCGGAGTGGCCTCTGGAGGCCGCGATCCCGATCGAGGCCGAGGCGGGGGACGTGCTGTTTCTCGGTTATCTCACCGTGCACGGTTCCGGCGTCAACCGGGCGGCGGAGGCCAGGACCACCCTGCTGATCCAGTTCAGGGATCCGGAGGACCGGCCGGCCGACGACGTTCACCGGTCGCGCGGCCAGGGGATGATGCTGCGGGGCGTCGATCCCGGACGCTGAGGATCTGGCCGGCGGTGCTCGCCGCCGTCGTGCTGGCCGCCGGTGGGTGCGCGGCGGCCCCGGCCGGGCCGGAGCCGATCAGCGAGGTCGCGATCGTGGACAGGGAGCCGGTCGGCGAGCGTGGGCACGATCTGACCGTCGGCTCCCCGTCACTCGGCCGTACGGCTCCCGTACGCGTGCTGCTGCCCCGGGGATGGACGCCGGGGTCGGGGCCGTGGCCGGTGCTCTACCTGCTGCACGGCTGCTGTGGCCGTACCCATCTCGGGTGGGCGGAAGAGGGCGGGGCGGAACGGCTCACCGCGGACCTGCGCGCGATCGTGGTCATCCCCGACGGCGGCCGGGTGGGGTTCTACTCGGATTGGCTGCGCGGCCCGAAATGGGAGACCTTCCACATCGAGGAACTCGTACCGCTGATCGAGAAGGAGTTCGGGGCGGGCCCCAGGCGGGCGGTCGCAGGGCTGTCGATGGGCGGGCACGGGGCCATGGCGTACGCCGCGCGGCACCCCGGCATGTTCCAGGCGGCCGCGTCCTACTCCGGGGTGCTGGACACGACCGACGACCGGTCGGGGGTGCGCGGGCTCGCCGTGGACAACGGCGAGGATCCCGAGGCGCTCTGGGGAGACCCGATCAGCGACAAGAAGGTGTGGCAGGCGCACAATCCCACCGCGCTGGCCGGGCGGCTGAAAGGTGTGAGGCTCTACGTCTCCTCCGGCGACGGCGACCCGGGCCCGCTGGATCCGCCGGGCACGAGGGCCGACTACGAGGGCGTGCTGTTACACCAGTCGGAGGCGTTCGCCGAGGCGGCGAAGGCGGCGGGGATCGACGTCACCACCGACTTCTACGGGGACGGCACGCACACCTTCCCGTACTGGGAACGCGCGCTCGAACGGTCGCTGCCCATGATGCGCGCGGCCATCGGCGCATGAGAGCCGGCGGCGGGCCGGCTCTCATGCGGGAGGTCACTTCCAGATGGCGTTGACACTCGACGCCGAGGTCCCCGTCGTGTGGGTGCGGTTGGCGCCGCTCTCCCACGTGACGTTCCCCGAGCCGTCCTTCTTGATGAACTTGTACTCGAACGAGGTGCTCGCCGGCAGCGTCACCGTCGTGCTCCACACCGGATACGCCGCGGCGGACAGCGGGACCGCGTTCGCGGGGTCCCACCCCTTCAGCGCGTCGATGGAGCCGGCCAGGTAGACGTTCGTGCCCCAGGTGGTGGTGGCCGTCACGTTGAAGGTGACCGCCACCTGGGACGGCGCGGTCGTGCCGCCCGCCCTGATCGCGACCGCGCCCTTGGCGGGGACGGTCACCGTGGCCTGGCCGCCTGAGCCCACCGTGACCGAGCCGCCGCCCGTCAGATTGGCGTACGTGCCCGCGGGCAGGCCCGTGGCGAACGTGCCCGCGTACGAGCCGCCGCCGTTGTTGATCACGATCCAGCCCTTGTCGCCCCGGCTGAAGGCGATCACGTTGGAGTTCGGCGCGCTCCAGTTGGCGACCTGGGTGCCCTTGACCGCGTTGTGGAAGCCGACCATGCCGGTGATCGCCGGGTCGCGGTGCAGGCACTCCCAGCCGCCGCCGCACACCGCATCGGTCACGAACCCGTTCGCGTGCGGCGGGCCCGCCTCGCTGTCGTTCCAGGTGAAGCCGTCGTACACCTGCGGCGTGCCGTGGTTCCACGCGAGCTGGAAGATGTTGGCCAGCCGGTACGTCGCGCCGTCCTTGTAGCTGAGCGCGCTGGTGCCGCGTTCGGTGTCGTGGTTGGCGACGAAGGTGACCGACTGGCCGGCCGGTTGCATGCCGCCCCATGAGGAGCCGAAGGTGCGCAGGTCGGAGATGGCGCCGTAGAACTTCTCGCGCAGGTAGCGGCCGTACTGGAACTCCAGCACGTCGCCGATCCCGGTGTACTGGCCGGGCTGCACCGCCTCACCGCCGCCGTAGATCACCTCCTGGTAGATGTACGGCGAGCCGTTCAGCCTGCCGTAGATGTTGCCCAGGTCGCCGGGGGCGGTGTGCTTGGCCGCGTCGATCCTGAAGCCGTCCACGCCGAGGGCGATGAGCTTGTTCAGGTAGCCGGCGATGGTGGCCCGGACGTACTCCTCCTCGGTCTCCAGGTCGGCCAGGCCCACGAGTTCGCAGTTCTGGACGTTGCGGGCGCTGCCGGTGTAGTCGCCGCCGTGGATGAGGTTGTCGGAGTTGCCGCAGTCCTCCGCGTGGTAGTGGAAGTCGGCGGGGGAGTAGAGGCCCGGGTAGTTGTACTTGGTGAACGTCCTGCCGCCGTAGCTGGTGCTGCCCTGGCCGGTCATGTGGTTGATGACCGCGTCGGCGTAGACCTTGACGCCGGCCGCGTGGCAGGCCCTGACCATGGACGCGAACTGGTTCTCGGTGCCGAACTTGCTGGTGAGCGTGTAGCCGGCGGGCTGGTAGACGTCCCACCAGACTGCCCCGCCCCGGGTGAGGGAGTCCTGCGGGGGCGAGACCTGCACCCCGCCGTAGCCCGCCGGGCCGAGGTGGCCGGTGCACTCCCTGGCCACGGAGTTCCAGTTCCAGCTCCACAGGTTGGCGATCACGTCGTTGCCGCCGGGGGGAGCGGCCTGGGCCGGCGCCGTGAGGAACGTTGCGGTGATGCCGCCGATCGTTAACAGGGCGGCAATGGCTGCTTTGTACCGTCTCATGTGCACCTCTGAGGTGTGATACGAGGGGTTGCTCCCCTGGCCGGGCTCGGGTGTGGCGACACCCGGGCCCGGCGCTGTTCCGGGGGCGTTGCCCGGAAGGTATCCACGCCGTCATCCCATTGCAATCCCTTGCGGAAAACTTTCTGAAAGACTGCAGCCGGGGTCCTGCCGGTCAGGCTTTGAGGTGCTGGGTCGCCGGGTCGACGGCGTAGCTCAGCGGGAGGCCCGCGGCGATGTTGGCGACCTCCGCCACCGCGTTCGCGGCCAGCCGGTGCAGCTCCGTGCCGACCGAGCCGGCCACGTGCGGGGTGAGCAGCACGCCGGGCAGGGCGAACAGCTCCTCGTCGGGCTCCGCCACGTCCAGCACGGCGTGGACGCGGCCCCCGCGCACGGCCTTGGTGAGCGCGTCCTGGTCGACGAGCGAGGGCCGGGCGGTGTTGATCAGCGTGGCGCCGGGCCGCATCAGCGCGATCTCGTCCGCGCCCACCAGATGCCGGGTCTGGGGCAGCTCCGGGGCGTGGATGGTGACCACGTCGCTGCGGGACATCAGCTCGGGCAGCTCCACCAGCTCGGCGTTCAGGCCCTCGGCGGAGGCGAGGGTGGGGTCGTACAGGAGGGCGTGCAGCTCGAAGGGGCGCAGCAGGTCGAGGAGCTTGCGCCCGACGGCCGAGGCGCCGATCACGCCGACCGTGCGGCCGGCGTTGCCGCCCGCGTCCCAGATCGTCTCCACGCTCGGGGCGCGCCGGCTCTCGGTGTACGTACGCGACAGCTCCCAGACCCGCTTGTTGGCCAGCAGGATCATCGCGAGGGTGTACTCCGCCACGGGGACGGCGTTGGCCGCGGCCTGCGAGCTGACCTGGATCCCGCGGGCGTACACCTCGGGGCTCGCGATCCACTTGACCGTGCCCGCCGTGTGGACGACGTACCGGAGGTTCGGCGCGGCGGCGAGGGCGCGGGTGTCGAGCATGGGGGCGCCCCAGCCGGTGATGAGGATCTCCGCCCGCGCCAGCTCCGGCCCCTCGTACGCGGTCAGGACCAGCTCGGGGTCGATCTCGACGTGCCGGCGCAGCCTGGACACCAGCTCCGGGGTGAAGAACCGGTCGACCAGCGAGGGAGGGTCGAAGACGAAAACCGCGTTCACCGCGCCGATCTTACCTTGTCCCCATCCGGGTCCCCATCTGGCAGGGCCCGGCCCCGGGATCAGGGCATGAGGCGGCGCTGCTCCTCCTCCACCACCAGCCGGGCCAGCGTCTGGTCCGAGACGTCCACCGCGTCGGCCGCCGACTCGGCCAGGTCACTGCGCCTGGCGTACGCGTCGAACAGGCCGGACTTGCGGCTCAGCAGGTCGAGCATGCGCTGGTCGACCGAGTCCACCGTGAGCAGCCGGTGCACCTGCACCTTGCGCACCTGGCCCATGCGGTGCGCGCGCCCCACGGCCTGTGTCTCCATGCTCGGCTTGACCTGCGGCTCACAGAGGATGACGACCGACGCCGCCTGCAGGTTGAGCCCGACGCCGCCCGCCTGCACCTGGCTGAGCAGCACCGCGTGCCCCTTCGCCGCCGAGAACTCGTCCACCACCCGCTGCCGCCGCGCCGCCGCGAGCTCACCGGCGATCGGCCCGTGCGCGCGCCCGCCCAGCGCGGTCCGCACGGCGGCGAGCACCGGGCGGAAGTACGAGTACACCACCACCTTCAGCCCGTTGGCCTCGGCGTCCTCGACCAGCTCCAGCAGGCGTTTGAGCTTGGCGGAGGTGGCCGGCTCGGCGTAGGCGGCGCGGCGCATGGCCATGAAGTTGCCGGCCGCGACCGCCTGCCTGTAGGCCTCGAAGTCGGCCCCGCTGAACTCCACCCACTCCTCGGCCTCCACCCGGTCGGGCAGCTCCGTGAGCACGTCCTCCTGGTTGCGCCGCAGGTAGACGGGCGCGACCGCCTTCCTGAACGCCCGCGCCCCCGCCACGATGTCGCTGCTGCGCAGCTCGGCGGCCAGATCGGGCCGCAGGTACGACACCAGCACCCGGAACTCCTCCACCCGGTTCTCCATGGGCGTGCCGGTCAGGAAGAGCACCCGTTCGGTGCGCGCGCACCACGAGGCCACCGCCTTGGAGCGCTTGGTCTGCGGGTTCTTGACGTAGTGGGCCTCGTCCACGACCAGCATGCCGATCTCGGTCTCCGCCTGGAGCCGGTGGAGACTGTCCAGCGTGGTGACGGCGACGCCGCCGTGTCGTACCCAGTCCTCCTGGGCCGTGAGCCGGTCGGGGCCGTGCAGCGGGACGGCGCGCAGGGTGCTGCGCGCCTCGATCTCGCGGATCCAGTTGATCAGCACGCTGGTGGGGCAGGCCACCAGGAAGTGCGTCGCGCCGAGCGCCCGCAGGTGCGCCAGCGCGGCGATCGCCTCGATCGACTTGCCCAGCCCCATCTCGTCGCCGATGATCACCCGCTGCTGCACCAGCGAGAAGCGGGCGCCGAACGCCTGGTAACCGCGCAGCGAGACCCGCCGGTGGGTGTCGTCGAGCGGCTGGGCGCCGACCTTCGCCGCCAGATCGTCGGGCAGCAGCCCCTGCACCGTCCCGACGGGCTCACCGGCCAGCTCGGCCAGCAGGCCGAAGTACTCCGGCGAGCGGGACTCGAAGTCCGCCCACGCCTCGAACTCCCCGGCCGCGGGCCGCAGCAGGTCGGCCGTGACCTGCGCGAGCAGCAGCCGCGTCGCGGCGGCCCCCTCGAGTACGCCGGCCAGCTCCGACACCGCCTCGCGCGCCCGCCGCTGGCGCTCGGGCAGCGAGAACCACATCCGCCACCGGCTCCGCGCCGGCCGCGCCGCCGCCAGCAGCGGCGCGAGCCGCGCGTCCAGCTCGCGGGCCGCCTCGACGGCCCGGGGGAGGTCGGGGCCGACGCTCACCAGGCGGTGCAGCGCGATCACCAGGTTCGTGGTCGGGGGATCGTGCCGCTCGACGTCGATGCGGATGCTCGCGGCCTCGGCCGCCGCCCGCTCGATCTGCCGGGCGGCCACGTGGATCTGCCCCGCCGTCCGCGCGCCGATGCCGGGAAGCAGCTGCAACTCGTACGGCGAAACCTCCACGACCTGCCTGACCGTGGTGTATCCGGCCTTCTCCAGCGTGCCGACGCGCAGCTGGCCGTCGGTCACGTCCCTCAGCCTGGAGACGGGGATCGACCCCAGCCCCGCCCTGGCCACGCCGACGCGTAAGGCGTCGAGCGCGTCCATGGCCTGGCGGCGTACGGCGTGGTGTTCGCCGAGCAACGCGCGGGCGTCGGCGAGGAGGCGGTCCGCGTCAGGGAGTTCCACCAAACCTAGGATGCCCCAGCCACCACCCCGGACGACAGGCCTCCGGGGCTGGCCGCTGACAGGGTGGGCGTCGTCGGTGCCGGGATCGCGGTGATCCGGTTCGGCGCCGGGTCGGCGGCGCTGATATCGCTGAAGGCGTCCCCGGTCGCCCGGCGGAAACCGGCTTGGGGTCCTGGACCGGACCGGCTACGGCCGCGCCCGCAACGGGAGGGCGGTGAAGGCGTGCCCGGCCCACAACTCGCGGGAGGTCTCCTCCGGATACGCTCTTATGCCGGGCTCGGTGTCGATGACCCAGGTATGTCTGTCTTGCGGCTCGTAGGCCGGCCAGCCCGGATCCCCGGTCGTGGCGAAGGCGATCCATGCCGCGCGGACCCGGGCCGACAGTTCGGCCGCGGCTGGTGGCGGATCCTGTCCGAGTAGCAGTCCTGCCGCTCCAGCGGTCAGATTGCCGAACGTCAGCGGCAGGCCGAGCCCGTGACAGGCGCCGAGAGCATCGCCGCCCATGCCGGGGGCCGGCCAGGTCAGCTCGTACAGGTGTGCCCGGCCGCCGTGCCTCTGGTGGACCTCGGCCAGCCGGACGGAAGGCATCCTGAACAACCAGTCGGAGTGAACCAGCTCATACAGCCGCTCCTCGCCCGCTCCCAGGTAGGCGGCCCGGTAGGCCTCCGGATCGGGGGCCAGCTCCCGCAGCGCGGTGGCCGCCCGCTCGGCGGTGATCTGGCCGGTGTCGCCCCCGATGGCCATGAACAGCCGATACTCGTCGCGGGTGTGCCCTGCGATCAGCTCCACATCGCGCGCGGCTCCGTCCGCCGGCGACCGCCACGGCACCTCGGGCAGCACCTCGCCGTCCACGACCGGCGCGAACGGCGTCCGGACGTACGCGGCCCGGCCCCACTGCGGGCAGCCGTCCATCTTGTCCGCCACCGCGTCCCCGGCGTCGCTCAGCCGCTCCGGCGACAGGCGGGCGAGTTCGCCCGCGCGCGGTGGCAGGCCCAGCTCGCCGGCTACGGCGCCGGCGATGTCGGCGGCCAGCTCAGCGGAGAAGAACAGGCCCGGCACGCTCTGCGCGATCGCCCTGCGGAACAGGCCGGCGGCTTGGGGCATCGCCATCAGCGCCGCGATGCTCCCGGCTCCGGCGGACTCCCCGAAGACGGTGACCCGGTCCGGATCTCCGCCGAAGGCCGCGATGTTGCCCCGCACCCAGCGGAGGGCGGTCACCTGGTCCAGTAAGCCGCGGTTGGCCGGTGCCCCCTGGAAGTGTCCGAAGCCCTCGGCGGAGACGCGGTAGTTGAAGGTGACCACGATGACGCCGTCCCGGGCGAGCACGCGGCCGTCGAAGACCGGGTCGCCGGACCACCCGGACATGTAACCCCCGCCATGGATCCACACCATCACCGGCAGCCGGGCGGCGCCCAGATCGGGGGACCAGACATTGACGGTCAACCAGTCACCGTCCGCGCCGTCCGCCGCGGACCCGCCCAGCAACCTGGACTGCGGCGGCAGCGGACCGAACGCGCCGGCCCCGCGCACCCCGTCCCACGGCTCGGCCGGCACCGGTGTGGCCAGTCGCAGGGCGCCCACCGGCGGGCACGCGAACGGCACGCCGCGGAAGACGGCCACGCCGTCCTCCATCCGCCCGCGCAGCTTTCCCGTGCTCACCCGGACCTCCGGGTCTGCGGATCCGATGGCGCTCATGGCACACTCCTCTTCCGGGGGTGCCGGCTCCCACAGCCCGGCGCGGCCATCTTCGCCCGAACCGCGGGCTCGCCGCACCTGGATATCGAGGGGGGCGGAGTAGCGACAGGTCTCTCGGCGTCCACGAGCTTCGAGGTATGATGATCGGCTGCCTACAGGAAGGCCGCCAACATGCCCGATTCGCTCGATGACGCCAAGCTGTCCGCCGCACTCGTCCACGGCCTGCGTCCCACGAAGGTCACCATCGTCGATTACGACCCCGTCTGGCCGACGCGCTTCGAACGACGTGCCGCCGAACTACGGGCGATCCTGGGCGATCGCGCGCGACTGATCGAACACATCGGCTCCACGTCGGTGCCCGGCCTCGCCGCGAAGCCCGTCATCGACATCGTCGCCGGCATCGACGACCCGGACGATGAGCGGGCCTACCTGCCCGATCTCGAAGCTGCGGGCTACGACGTGCGCGTTCGTGAGCCGGAGCACCGGTGCCTGCGGACCGGGGAGCCCGATGAGCCGGTCCTGCACTGCTACCCGCCCGATCACGTCGAAGTGCGCCGGTACCTCGCCTTCCGCGACCGTCTCCGGACGAGTGAGAGTGATCGGGACCTGTACGCCGCGACCAAACGCGAACTGGCGCAACGGGAGTGGCGCGACGTCAACTACTACGCCGAGGCGAAGAAGCCGGTGATCGACGAGATCCTCGCCCGAGCGGGGTGGGGGGAATAGCGAGGCCCCGGGCGGCGGCGATTACCAATTGCGCAGATAAAGGCATGGGCCTGGGGCGCCAGGTCGTCGACGGTGTTCGCGGGCTGGACGTCCATGCCGGCGTACCTCTCCAGCAGCACCGGGACATCGCGGTTGCGGTCGTCAGGCCGAATGCGTGACCGTGATCACGACATTTCCTGTTTTCTGGCCGGTTTCGACGTACTGGTGCGCCTCGACGATCTCGTCCAGTGGATACCGCCGGTCGATGACGGGCCTGAACTGCCCGGACTCCATCAGCCCCTGGAAGTGTCGCGCCATCCCCGGGTCGTTCTTGGGGAGCGGGAACATGACCTTCCTGCCCCCGAACAACGGAGTCGTGAGTGCCAGGATCGGATTCTGCCACAGGGGTCCCACATCCGAGGCGAGATAGATCCCGCGCGGTTTGAGCAGCCGCCGGCATCGGCCGAACGTGCTCTTGCCGACCGCGTCGATGACGACGTCGTATCTCCGCTCGTCCTTCGTGAAGTCCTCGGCCGTGTAGTCGACGACCTGGTCGGCTCCCAGGCTCCTGACCAGCTCCAGGTTCCTGGTTTCGCAGACTGCGGTCACGCGGGCACCGAGACCCTTCAGGAACTGGACCGCCGCCGAGCCGATGGCCCCCGTGGCGCCGTAGACGAGGACGTCCTGCCCGCTCCGGATCTTCGCCGCGCTGATGAGGGAGAGGGCGTAGTGGGAGCCCTCGGTGCCGGGGGCGGCCTCCTCGTACGTCAGGCCCGCCGGAACGAGGGCGAGCGCGCCGTCCTGGGAAATCGGCATGTACTCCGCGTGCGCCCCGAACCCGGCGTCGTTGTAGCCGAACACCCGGTCGCCGACCTGGTACGAGCTGACGCCGCCGCCGATCTCCGCGACTTCGCCGGCGAACTCGTTGCCCAGGATCGTCACCTTCGGCCGGACCAGCCCGGTGGAGAACCGCCAGATGAAGGGCTTGGCCGCGCGCAACGCGCAGTCCGTGCGATTGACCGTCGTCGCGTGGACCCGGATGAGTAATTCACCGTCCTTGACGGCCGGCTTGTCCACCTCGGCGACGCGAACCACTTCCGGCGGGCCATACCTGGCGCGGACTGCGGCCTTCATGACTGGAGTGTAGCCATCGGGCCGCGGCCCCGAGCGGCAGGCGAAAGGACGATTTCACGGCCTTCTGGAAGCCGGGCCCGTGGCCCGATCTTCGCCTACAGGTCCGTGGACCTACGCGGGCGGTGAGAGGAGCGACAGCATGGTGGTGACCAGCACCCGCTCGACCTCTTCCGGCTCGAGCCGGCCAGCCTCCCGCTCCTGGGCGGCGCTGTGCACGATCGCGAAGAACGCGGTCACCAGCCAGGCCAGCGGCAGGTCCGTACGGAAGTCGCCGTCCCGCTGCCCGCGCGCGATGAGCCGCTCCACCCGCCGCAACGGCCTGCGGTGGTGCTCCCTGATGCGTTCCGTGGGCAGGACCTGGTCGGCGGCCAGGAAGAGCCGGCGATGCCGGTCGAGGACCTCCCAGGACGTCCGCAGCAGCCCGGTCATGGCCTCCGGCGCGGGAGCCGTGTCGATCGACTCGTCCTCCAGGACCGCGTCCGCCATGCCGACCGCGTGGTTCAGCACGGCGTCCACCAGCTCCTCCCTGGAGGGGAAATGGGCGTAGAGGGTGACCCGGCCCACGCCGGCGGCCTTGGCGATGTCGGCCACGCCGGCGCCGGGGTCGCAGCTGAGCAGCCGGGTCCCGGCCTCGAGGATCGCGACGATGTTGCGCTCGGCGTCGGCCCGCCGGGCGGGTACGGGGTGTCGAGCCGCCTTCCTTGCCACGTACACCAGCCTACGACCCGCCCCTGGCACACCACCGTGAAGGGCGGGCTTGCGGCTGACGCGGCGTCAGCCGCTACCGTCGGCAGCGGGTGATCGAGTTGGACGAACGACGCTGGAACATCGGCGAGCTGGCCGCCGCCACGGGCGTAACGGTGCGGACTACGGGGTCGCCGACCGGTTGCGGCGGCTCACCGGGCTGGCCGCCGAGGCGCGGGCCCATGCCGAGCGCGGCACCGACCCGGCGGATCCGGCCGTTCAGGAGCTCGCGCACAGCTGGAGCGCGGCCGTCGCGGGCCTGGCGGGTGGTGACCGGACCGTCGTGTCGGCCATCTACGGCAAGATCGACGGCGAGGGCGCGGAAGCGGCGACGAAGGGCCTGCTCAGCGCGCCCGCCTGGGATTACCTCAAACGAGCGTTCGCCGTCGGTTTCCCCGACGAGCGCTGACCGGTGCCCTTCTCGGGCGGCCGTTGATCAGCGCCTTTCCGGACGAGCGCTGATCGGGCCGAGCGGGTGGTCAGAGCTCCAGGGCATGGTCCAGCAGCGACTGCAGCGTGACCGCCCCGGCCAGCCGGCCGTCGTCGACCACGGCCACGACCGGGCTGCGGGTCCGCGCCATCAACGCCGCCAGCTCCAGCACGGTCGCCTTCATGTCGGCCACCGGCAGCTCCCGCGGCTGCTCGGGCAGGCACTCGCGTACCGTACGCCCCTCCAGCCTGCGCAGGAACAGGTCCGCGTGGGCCTCGTCCACCACCCGGGCCAGCGCCGGATCGTCCCGGCAGTAGGGCGGGACCGCCAGCCGGAGCACCTGGGTGCCGGGCAGGATGCTCAGCGGCAGCCCGTCCCCGTCGACCAGGATGAGCCCCGGCAGGTCCCGCTCGGCCATGAGCTTGGCCGCCTCCAGCGCCGGGCTGTCCAGAGTGACCGTCGGGAACTCGACGGCGAGATCGCGTGCACGCATCACTGGCCTCCCCAGACCGAGCCTAGCCAACGAATCGACGGAATCCGGCCGGCGAATCCGGCCGGGATCCGCTCAGGGGAGCTCCGCGAAGCGTTCGACCGCTTCTGTGCGGCCCGAGACCAGGATGACGTCGCCGTAGGACAACTCGGTGTCGGCGGTGGCGTACGTGAACTCCTCGCCGGGCGCCTTGACCGCCACGATCGTGACGCCGTACTTACGGCGCAGGTTGGACCGCCCGAGGGGGACGCCTACGTAGTCCTTCGGGGGCTGCGTCTTGGCCAGCGCGAAGTTCTCGTCCACCTGCATGTAGTCGAGCATGCGCCCGCTGACCAGGTGGGCGACCCGCTCGCCCATGTCGTGCTCGGGGAAGACGACGTGGTGGGCGCCGATCCGGTCGAGGATGCGGCCGTGCTGGATGCTGATCGCCTTGGCCCAGATGTCGTTGACCTCCAGCTCGACCAGCAGCGACGTGGTCAGGATGCTGGCCTCGATGTCCCCGCCGATCGCCACCACAGCCTGGTAGAAGTCGGCCACGCCGAGCTGGCGCAGCGCCTCGATGTCGGTGGCGTCCGCGGTGGCGATCTGGGTGATCCGCCCGGCCAGGGCTTGGGTGATCTTGGGCCGGTTGTCGATGGCCAGCACCTCGGTGCCACGCCGGGTGAGCTCCAGGGCCAGGGACGTGCCGAACCGGCCCAGTCCGATGACCACGACGGGATCGCTTTTGTGCTCAGTCAACGATGACTCGCTCCTCGGGTACCAGTCTTGGCCGGCGGGCTTACCGTAACAGCCCGCCGAAGTCCACCGAACATACGGGTCCTTGACCGGAAAACCACGCATTCCATACGACGGAGCCAGGGCATCATGAGGATCATGTCCGACGAACTTCCCCTGCCCATGACCGTCCAGGACGCCATCGCCGCCGAGCGGGCGGGCCGGTCACTGAAATACCTGTACTTCTGGGGCCACCGGCCCGCTCGCGACGGCGGTGCCGGCCCCGGGTGCCTCAGCCAGTGGTGGCCGGTCGCGTTCGTCGCGGACGGGCACACGTTCGCCTCAGCCGAGCACTACATGATGGCGCACAAGGCGTGGTTGTTCGGGGACGAGGAGGGTGCCCGCGAGATCCTCGCGGCCGGGCATCCGGGGGAGGCCAAGAAGCTCGGCCGCGCCGTACGGGGCTTCGACCAGGCGACGTGGGAGGCGCACCGCTTCGACATCGTGGTACGCGCCGGCATCGCCAAGTTCGGGCAGCACGCGGACCTGGCGGAGTTCCTGCTCGGCACGTCGAACCGGGTCCTGGTGGAGGCGAGCCCGCTGGACCGGGTGTGGGGCATCGGCCTGACGGCCACCGACGAGCGAGCCGCCTCACCCGCGACCTGGAGGGGCCTCAACCTCCTCGGCTTCGCCCTGATGGCCGCCCGCGCCGCCCTCCAGGCGTCTGGGGTGGCGCTTGGCGTGAAGTTGGGTGCGTCGTGAGGCGGCCCGGGTAGGGGCCGCTCATGGACAGCCTGGTCAGAACACCCGTCCGGCACGCACCCGCACCCCGCGAGATCGACGTCGACACGCTGCGCAGGCGGCTGGAGGAGGACGTCGACGGGGAGGTGCGGTTCGACGCGGGCAGCCGGGCCGCCTACGCGACCGACGCCTCCAACTACCGGCAGCCGCCCATCGGCGTGGTGGTGCCGCGCACGCTCGACGCCGGGGTGGCCGCGGTGGCGGTGTGCCGGGCGTGTGACGTGCCGGTGCTGTCGCGGGGCGGCGGCACCAGCCTGGCGGGGCAGTGCTGCAACGCCGCCGTGGTGATCGACTGGACCAAGTACTGCGGCCGGGTCGAGTCCGTGGACCGGGCGCGGCGGCTGGTCAGGGTGCAGGCGGGGGCCGTGCTCGACGCGGTGGACCACGTGCTGTCGCCGTACGGGCTGATGGTGGGGCCGAGGCCGTCCAGCCACGCGGCCTGCACGATCGGGGGCATGATCGGCAACGACTCGTGCGGCGCGTCCGCGCAGGCGTACGGCAAGATGACCGACTCCGTGGCCCGGCTGGAGATCCTCACCTACGACGGCGTGCGCGCCTGGGTCGGCCCGACCGACGACGCCGAGTACGCCAGAATCCAGGCGGCCGGCGGCCGGCTGGCCGAGATCTACCGGCACCTGCGCGACCTGCGCGACGACACCATGGAGCTGGTCCGCACCCGCTATCCCAGGCTGGAGCGCCGAGTCTCCGGCTACAACCTGGACCAGCTCCTCCCCGAGAACGGGTTCAACGTGGCCCGCGCGCTGGTCGGCAGCGAGGGCACGCTGGTGACCGTGCTGCGCGCGGAGCTGGACGTGGTGCCGAGGCCGGCCGCGCGGGCCCTCGCGGTGCTGGGGTTCGAGGACGTCTTCGCCGCCGCCGACGCGGTGCCGCGGGTGGCCGCGTACCGGCCGATGGCGCTGGAGGCGATGGACGAGAGGATGTTCCGGCTGGCCCGCGCCGAGCATCCGGACGACGAGACGCTCAGGGACCTGCCTGAGGGGGCCGGGTGGCTGCTGGTGCAGTTCGGTGGCGACACGCCTGAGGAGGCGCGGGAGCGCGCCGAGGAGATGATGCGTGACACGGGCCCGCACACGACGCATGCGTTCCTGGGCGACCCGGCCAGGGAGGACCGGCTGTGGCGGTGGCGCGAGTCGGGGCTGGGTGTGGAGGCGTACCCGCCGTCGGGGCGGGAGACGTACGAGGGCTGGTCGGACGCGGCGGTGCCGCCCGAGCGGCTGGGCGCGTACCTGCGCGAGTACGAGACGCTGCTGCGCCGCCACGGCTACCAGGAATCGGCGCTGTACGGCCACTTCGGCCAGGGCTGCGTCCACGGAAGGCTGCCCTTCGACCTGCACACCGACGACGGGATCGCCCGCTACCGCGCGTTCGCCGAGGAGGCCGCGGACCTGGTCGCCTCCTACGGAGGATCGTTGTCCGGCGAGCACGGCGACGGGCAGGCGCTGGCCGAGCTGCTGCCGCGCATGTTCGGCGAGGGGATCGTGGAGGCGTTCGGCCGCCTCAAAGCCGTCTTCGACCCCCGCGACCGGATGAACCCCGGCAAGATCGTCCACCCCCACCGCCTGGACCAGGACCTGGCCCAGCGGCACTTCTTCCCCCTGGAGCCCCGGCACAAGTTCTTCGACTATCCGGCCGACCACGGCCGGTTCGGGCACGCCGCCGCCCGCTGCGTCGGCACCGGCAAGTGCCGCAAGCACACGTTCGAGGGCGGGGTGATGTGCCCCAGCTACCGGGTGACGCGCGAGGAGGAGCACTCCACGCGCGGGCGGGCCCGGCTGCTGGAGGAGATGGCGCGCGGCGAGGTCATCACGGACGGCTGGCGGTCGGCGGCCGTGCGCGACGCGCTCGACCTGTGCCTGGCCTGCAAGGGCTGCAGGGCGGAATGCCCGGTGAACGTCGACATGGCCACCTACAAGGCCGAATTCCTGGCACACCACTACCGGCACCGGCTCCGGCCCGTCGCGCACTACTCCATGGGCTGGCTGCCCCTGTGGGCGGCGCTCGCCTCCGCCGCGCCCGGAGCGGTCAACGCCGTCACCCACCTGCCGGGGTTGTCGCGGCTGGTGAAGGCCGCCGGGGGAGTCGCGGCCGAACGAGAGCTGCCCCGGTTCGCGCGGGAGCGATTCATCGACTGGTTCATGAATCGCGGCCCGTCGGCGGCGGGGACGCGGGGGCGGGTGGTGTTG
>NZ_JADOGI010000174.1 GCF_015645445.1 Nonomuraea cypriaca
CACCCGACCACCTCCAGATCGTTCGCCCGTCTCCGGACCGGCCGCCCACCTCGGAGTGGCCGTGGTTGGTGACCTCCGGATCGGCCGGGATTCGTGGCCTTCGGATCGGCCGGGATTCGTGGCCTTCGGATCGACCGGTCGCCTCCGGATCGGCCGGGATTCGTGGCCTTCGGATCGACCGGTCGCCTCCGGATCGGCCGGGATTCGTGACCTCCGGATCGACCGGTCGCCTCCGGGCCGGCCGCGATTCGTGACCTCCGGATTGGCCGGCGGCCTCCGGGCCGGCCGTGCTTGGTGACCTCCGAATTGCGGCCGCCTTGGGACGGCCGCGGTTGTGCAGAGGCGCATCCTCCTCGCTCAGAGGTGAGGGCGCTCAGAGGCGAGGGCGGATGGGAGGCAGGCGGGAGCCGATACTCTGGGGAGGTCATGAATCTGGTCAATCTTGAGTCGGTTTCCCATGCCTACGGTCCCAAGCCGCTCCTCAGCGACCTCTCCCTGGGTGTCGAGGCCGGGGAGCGCATCGGCGTGGTCGGGCGTAACGGGGGCGGGAAGACGACGCTGCTGCACGTCATCGCGGGAGACGTACGCCCCGACAGCGGCAGGGTCACCCACAACAGGGGCCTGCGGGTGGGGTTCCTGTCGCAGCAGGGCACGCTCGATCCCACCGCCACCGTGCGCGAGATCGTCCTCGGCGGGCTGGCCGAGCACGAGTGGGCCGGAGACCAGCGGGTTCGCGAGATCCTGACGAACCTGATCGGCGACCTCGACCTCGACGCCAAGGCCGCCGATCTCTCGGGTGGCGAGCGCAGGCGTACGGGGCTGGCCCAGCTGCTCATCGACGACCACGACCTGATCATGCTGGACGAGCCCACGAACCACCTCGACATCGAGGCCATCGCGTGGCTGGCAGGACACCTGGCCACCAGGAAGAGCGCGCTGGTGGTCGTGACGCACGACCGATGGTTCCTCGACGCGGTCTCCACCCGCACGTGGGAGGTCGTGGACGGCCGCGTCGAGCGCTACGAGGGGGGCTATGCGGCTTACGTCCTGGCCAAGGCCGAGCGGGCACGCATCGCGCAGGCCGCCGAAGAGCGCCGCCAGAATCTCATGCGCAAGGAGATCGCCTGGCTGCGCCGCGGCCCGCCCGCCCGTACGTCGAAGCCGAAGTTCCGCATCGATGCCGCCCAGGCACTGATCGCGAACGAGCCCCCACCGCGCGAGACGGTCGAGCTGATGCGGTTCGCCGCGGCCCGGCTCGGCAAGACCGTCTACGACCTGGAGGACGTCACGCTGCACGCCGGCGGGCCGGGCAGCGGGCCGCTGGTTCTCGATCACTGCACGTGGCAGTTCGGTCCCGGCGACCGGGTCGGTTTGATCGGGGTCAACGGTTCCGGCAAGTCGTCGGTGCTGCGCTTGCTCGCCGACACGGTGAAGCCGGAATCGGGGCGGATGGTCAGGGGCAAGACCGTACGCGTCGCGCACCTGTCCCAGGAGCTCGGCGAGGTCGACCCGGCGCGGCGGGTGCTGGAGTCGGTAGAGGAAGTACGCAAGTACCTCAAGCTCGGCAAGAAGGAGTGGACCGCCTCCCAGCTGCTCGAACGCCTGGGGTTCAAGGGCGAGGCGCAGTGGAAGGTCGTCGGTGATCTGTCGGGCGGTGAGCGGCGACGGCTGCAACTGCTCAGGCTCCTCATGGACGACCCGAACGTCCTCCTGCTCGACGAGCCCACCAACGATCTCGACATCGAGACCCTCAACGAGCTCGAAGACCTGCTGGACGGCTGGCCGGGCACGCTGATCCTGGTGAGCCACGACCGTTACTTCCTGGAGCGGGTGACCGACCGGAGCGTGGCGCTGCTGGGCGACGGCAGGCTCTCGCTGCTTCCCGGCGGGGTGGACGAATACCTCGAACGCCGCACGGCGGGCACGGCGGTGACGGCCCGCCTCGCCACCGCCGACGCGCCCACCACACGCATCGGCACCGCCACGACCTCCCGCCCGGCGACCGCGGCAGCGGCCCCAACCGGCGAAACGGTGCCGGGCGAATCAGCGGCGGGTGCGTCCGAACAATCGACAATCGGCTTGTCAGCCAAGGAAGAACGCGAGCTCCGCAAGGAGCTCAACCGCCTCGAACGCCAACTGGACAAGCTGAGCGGCCAGGAGGCCCGCCTCCACGCCGCCATGGCGGAAGCGGCCAGCGACTACGCCAAACTGGGCTCCCTCGACGCCCAGCTACGCGACATCATCACCCAGAAGGACACCATCGAAGCCGAATGGCTCGAAGCCGCCGACCGCCTGGGCGACTAGTTGGGGGTCGTTGGGTAGAAGGTGCCCGACTCGGCGAAGAAGCCGGCCAAGGATGCGCTCGTAACGGCGAGAACCCTGTGAGCTCTCACAACCGGCGCTTGACGGAGGGAAACCAACGTCGGCGAGTCCGGTCAACTTGGCCCGCCGTAAAGAAAAATCAAGACGAGTCAAAGGGGGCAAGCAGGCTCCGGAGGAGGGAAGAGAGAGCGACGCGCTGGTCGGGCGCTAGACCGGAGAGGAGTTCGTGTTCGCGGCGGAGCAGGTCGGAGAAGGCGGCGTCGACTCGTGACAGGCCCGTCTCGGTCAGGGACACCAGCACCCCGCGCCGATCCTCGGGATCGGGCCGCCGCCGCACCAGTCCCGTGGCGGCGAGGCGGTCGATGCGGTTGGTCATGGTCCCCGACGTGACCAGCGTGGCCCGCAGCAGCGCGCCGGGGCTGAGCTCGTAAGGCTTGCCGGCCCGCCGCAGCGCCGTCAGCACGTCGAACTCCCACGGCTCCAGAGCGTGCTCCGCGAACGCCGCCCGCCTCGCTCGGTCGAGATGCTTGGCCAATCGTGACACCCTGGAGAGCACCTGGAGCGGCTCGACGTCGAGGTCTGGGCGTTCCACTCGCCAGGCCGCGACGAGGCGGTCGACCTCGTCTCTAGCATCCTCCGTCATGACACAAGAGTGTACTGTCTTGACATCGAGATATCTCTCTCGATATCAATAATCTCTATGTCGAGAGATATCTGGGACCCGATGACCTACGCCATCTTCGCCGACGAGCGGTCACGGCCGTTCGTCGAGCTGATCTCCAGGGTGGGGGCGGTTGATCCCGATTATGTCGTGGACGCCGGCTGCGGCAGCGGCGAGCTCACCGTCGCGCTGGGTGATCGCTGGCCCGACGCGACCGTGGAAGGCTTCGACTCGTCGGCCGCCATGATCGTCAAGGCGCGCCGGCTGGACACCCCCATCAAGTTCGCCGTCGCGGACGTGACCACCTGGCGGCCCGACCGGCCGATGGACGTGATCGTGTCCAACGCCGTCCTGCAGTGGGTACCGGACCACCGCGCCGTGCTCGAGCACTGGATGGAGAACCTCGCGCCGGGCGGCTGGCTGGCCTTCCAGGTGCCGGGGAACTTCGACGCGCCCAGCCACGTCGCGATCCGCGAGCTGTGCGCCTCCCGCGCCTGGTCCGACCGGCTGGCCGACCTGATCAGGAAAGACCCGGTCGGCGACCCCCTGGAGTACGTCGACCTGCTCAACGACGGCGGCGGCCAGGCGGACGCCTGGGAGACCACGTACGTGCACGTGCTCCAGGGCGAGGACCCGGTGCTCAACTGGGTCTCAGGCACCGCCCTGCGCCCCATGCTCGACCGGCTCGACCCCGAGGAGCAGCGGCGGTTCAAGCAGGACCTGGGCAAGCTGCTGGCCGAGGCGTACCCGGCCAGGATCTATGGCACGCCGTTCCCGTTCCGGCGGATCTTCGTGGTGGCGCAGAGATGATCAAGTCGCTGCACCACGTGCAGCTCGCCGCACCGGAGGGCAGCGAGCCCCTGCTGAGGGAGTTCTACGAGGGCGTGCTCGGCCTGCGCGAGGTGCCCAAGCCGCCCGAGCTCGCCAAGCGCGGCGGCGTGTGGTTCCGTGGCGAGGGCGTGGAGATCCACCTCGGCATCGAGGCAGGCTTCACGCCCGCGCGCAAGGCTCACCCGGCGTTCCTGGTCGACGACCTCGACCTGTACGCCGCCAAGCTCCCGGGCGCGGTGCCCGACGACCTCTTCCCCGGCTACCGTCGCATCTACGTCGCCGACCCGGTGGGCAACAGAATCGAACTCCTACAGGCCGTGTGATGTTCACCTGCCGGTGGCATGATTGTCCGAAATCGGACTCTTGCGAGGTGTAGTGGGCATCGAGATCGAGGACAAGTTCGACGTTTCCCAGGACTACGAGATTCCCGATCTGAGCGGTCTGGCCGACGTCGTGGGCCCGAAGAGCTACCAGCTCGTGGCGCTCTACTATGACACGCCCGATCTGAGGCTGGCCGCCCGAGGCGTCACGCTCAGGCGACGACGTGGCGGCGACGACGCCGGCTGGCACCTGAAGCTGCCCAAGGCCAAGGGCGTGCGCCAGGAGATCACCCACCCGCTCACCCGCAGCACCAAGGTCGTGCCCCCGGAGCTGGCCGAGCTCGTCCGCGCCCACGCCCGCGGCGCCGAACTCCAGGTGGTCGCCGAACTCGTCACCCGAAGGACCGTCACCGTCCTGCGCGACGGCGACACGGGGCTCGTGGAGATCGCCGACGACCGGGTCAAGGGCACCGTCCACGGTCCCGAGCCCAAGATCGTACGGTGGCGCGAGGTCGAGGCGGAGCTGCTCGACGAGTCCAGGACGGCGCTGCTGGCCAAGGTCGGCAAGCGGCTCAAGAAGGCCGGCGCCACCCCTTCCGCGGCGGCCAGCAAGCTCGCCAAACTGCTCGAACCCACACCGCTCCCCAAGGCCCCCACCGAACCGGGCAGCGCCGGAGAGATCATCGTCAACTACCTGGCGAGCCAGGTGACCGCCCTCCTCGCGCAGGACCCGAGGGTACGCCGGGCCGAGCACGACGCCGTACACCAGATGCGCGTGGCCTCCCGCAGGCTGCGCAGCGCGCTGAAGGCGTTCAGGACCGTGGTCGTCGACACCGAGGAGGTCCAGGAGGAGCTGCGGTGGCTCGGCATGGTGCTGGGTGAGGCCCGCGACCTCGAGGTGATCAGAGCCAGGTTCGGCGATGCGCTCGCCACCCTCGCCCCCGAGCTGGTCACCGGCCCCATCCAGACGAGGCTCGGCGCGGATCTCCTCGAACGCGAGCAGGAGGCGTACGAGCGGATCAAGGAGACGCTCAGCGGCGATCGGTACTACGCCCTCCTCAACGCGCTCGACGACCTCGTCTCCACCCCGAACCTGGGCAAGGCGGCGGCCAAGCCGGCGGAGGAGCGGCTCACCGCGATCGCCGCCGCGAACTGGGACAGGGTGACCAGGGCGTACGACACCGCCCAGGCCATCGACGACCTGGAACGCCGCGAGATCGCCATGCACGACGTGCGCAAGGCGGCCAAACGCGCCCGTTACACCGCCGAAGCGCTGCGACCGACCCTCGGCAGGAACATGGCCCGGCTGGCCCGGCTGGCCGCGGACATCCAGGAAGTGCTGGGCACGCACCAGGACGGGGTGGTCGCGCAGGAGAGGCTGGCGAAGGAGGCGGAGAGCGCCCGTCAGGCGGGCGAGGACACGTTCACGTACGGGCTGCTCATCGGGATCGAGCGCAACACGGCCGAGCGGGCGCACGCCGACTTCCCCAGGGTCTGGGCGGAAACCCTCGTATCTGTGCGGAAGGTGCTCTGAGGTAGTAGCGGTCAGGTGCTCTGAGGTAGCCGGTCAGGTGGTGTAGCGCTCGACGCTCACCACGCGCCCGTCCAGCCTGTGGAGCACGGCGAACGCGCCCTTGCGCAGGTGCACGTCCTTGCCGCTCAACGCGTGGATCAGCGCGGGCAGGACCTTGCCGTGGCTGCACACGGCCGCGGCCACGGTCAGGTCCCCGACGAGGACGGGCGTCTTGTGCGGGTCCTGGCTCTCCTCGCTGAGCAGCGGCTCGACCTTGATCCCGCCCCCGTACGGCACCAGCGTCTCCACGCACCGCGCGCTCGGCGAGCTCATCAGCACCTCGGGCCGGTACGCGGGCAGCGCCGTCGCCAGCCGCGCCGCCTGGGAGGCGCCCTCGGGATCCAGCGGGCGCAGCGCGTCCTCGCCGGCCCACTCGTTCCTGGCGCCCGCAGAGCCGTGCCGTACGAGGACGAGCGGCACGCTCTCCAGCGGCGCCACCGCCAGCGCCCGCAGCAGCCCCGCGTCCCACTCGTACGTCAGCCGCGCCCTGGCCTCCTCCGCCGGCAGCCAGAACAGCTCGTCCACCTCCTCGCCGGGCACGAACCCGTCGTCGGCGACCATCCGCCCCGCCCAGTAGTCGACCCGCTTGAGCCGCCCCCTGCTGAAGTAGTGGACGGGCGGCAGGGCGCGGCCCAGCCGGACGGTCATGCCGGTCTCCTCGTGGACCTCGCGCAGCGCGCCGGCGATCACGTGCTCCCCGGTCTTCAGCTTGCCCTTGGGGAAGGTCCAGTCGTCGTAGGCGGGGCGGTGGATGACGGCGACCTCCGGGCGGCTCTCCTCGCCCCTCCAGACCACGGCTCCGGCGGCGCGGAGCAGGTCAGTCATCAACGGTCCTCCAGCGGCGGGTGCCGATGAGACGGCTCTGTGAGTCCTCGCCCTGATGGCGGGCCCAGGTGCCGTCGGAGTTGAGCCACCACGCGTTCGTGGTCTCGGCCATGGCCAGATCCATCAGCTCGATGAGATAGGCCCTGTGCTGCTGCGCCGTCACCTTGACCAGGGCTTCGACGCGGCGATCGAGGTTCCTGCGCATCAGGTCGGCGCTGCCGATCCACACCTCAGGCCGCCGCCCCAGGCCGAACTCGTAGACCCGGGAGTGCTCCAGAAACCGCCCCAGAACCGACCTTACGCGGATATTTTCCGACAAATTTGGGATCCCGGGGCGGAGGGTGCAGATCCCGCGGACCCACACGTCGACCGGCACACCGGCCCTGGACGCCCGGTAGAGCGCGTCGATGATCGGCTCGTCCACCAGCGAGTTCGTCTTGATCCGGATCCGCGCAGGCCGTCCCGCCTGCTGGTGCGCGATCTCCCGCTCGATCCTGGCCAGCAGGCCGCTGCGCATGGAGTGCGGGGCGACGAGCAGCCGGCGGTAGGCGGAGTGGTGGGAGTAGCCGGTGAGGTGGATGAACAGGTCCGTCACATCCTCGCCGACCAGCGGGTCCGCCGTGAGCAGGCCGAAGTCCTCGTACTGGCGGGCGGTCTTGGGGTTGTAGTTGCCTGTGCCGATGTGGCAGTAGCGGCGCAGCTCGCCTGAGGACTCCTGGCGGACCACCAGGGCGAGCTTGCAGTGCGTCTTCAGGCCGACCACGCCGTAGACGACGTGGCAGCCGGCCTTCTCCAGCTTGCGGGCCCAGGAGATGTTCGCGTGCTCGTCGAAGCGGGCCTTGATCTCCACGACCACCACGACCTGCTTGCCCGCCTCGGCCGCGTCGATCAGTGCGTTCACGATGGGGGACTCGCCGCTGGTCCTGTAGAGGGTCTGCTTGATCGCCAGGACCCTGGGGTCGGCCGCGGCCACCTCGATGAAGTGCTGCACGCTGGTGGCGAACGAGTCGTACGGATGGTGCAGCAGCACGTCGCGCTCGCGCAGGGTCGCGAAGATGTCGTCCTCGGCGTTGATCACCTCGGCGGGCACGAACGGCCGGTAGCTCAGCTCGCCGCGTTCGAGGTCGGCGATGGCGTGCAGGCCGGTCAGGTCGAGCGGTCCGGGCAGGCGGTAGATCTCGTGCGGCGCCAGCTCCAGCTCCTCCACGAGCGGGGCCAGCACCTCGGGCGTGATCGTGTCCTCGACCTCCAGCCGGACGGGCGGGCCGAAGCGCCTCTTGAGCAGCTCCTTCTCCAGGGCCTGCATGAGGTTCTCTGTGACGTCCTCGTCCACGTCGAGATCCTCGTTCCTGGTGACGCGGAAGACGTGGTGCTGGAGGATCTCCATGCCCTTGAAGAGCTGTCCCAGATGTGCCGCAATAACGTCCTCTAGCGGGACGAATCGGTCCTTAGATGCGGGTACGAACCTGGGCAACTGCGAAGGAACCTTGACCCTCGCGAAAACCGTGTGATCGGTGGCCGGATTGCGCACCAGGACGGCCAAATTCAGGCTGAGCCCGGAAATATACGGAAATGGGTGTGCGGGGTCCACGGCGAGCGGGGTCAGCACCGGCCTGATGCGCTCCCTGAACAGCTTGCGCAGCTCCGTACGCTCCTCGCGGCCCAGGTCGTCCCAGCGGGCGATCTCGATGCCCTCGGTCGCGAGCTGCGGGCAGATCCGTTCGTGGAAGGCCGCCGCGTGCCGCCTGGCCAGCTCGTTCGCGATCGTGGCGATCCTGGCCAGCTCCTCGCGCGGCTTCAGCCCGCTCTTGGTCCGCAGCAGCAGGCCCGTCGCCATGCGCCGCTTGAGCCCGGCCACGCGTACGCGGAAGAACTCGTCGAGGTTGCTCGCGAAGATCGCCAGAAAACGTACGCGTTCGAGGAGGGGAAGTGACGGATCCTCGGCCAGTTCGAGCACCCGCTCGTTGAAGGAGAGCCAGCTTTCCTCACGGTTGAGGAACCGCTCCTGAGGCAAGGGCAGGTCGTTGGCGGGATGCAACGGTTCCGCGGACATATGACCTATATTGCCCCGATTGGTTGAACAGAACGTTAACGTAGCCGCAACGGCTCACCCCGGATGGTCAGCTCGGCTCAACCCCATCGTCACCCCTGGTGGCCTGCGGGTTCAACTCCACTACTCGGGGTGGTCGACCTGTTCCAGCCGGGCGGCCCGCTCCGCCAGCCTGGCCTCGCGCTGGCGGATCTTCTCCTCGCGCTCGCGCGCCTTCTCCGCCTCCTTGAGCAGCCGCTCGCGCTCCTTCAGCTCCCGCACCCGGGCCTTCTCCGCCTCCTTCAACTCCCGCTGGCGGATCTTCTCGGCCTCTTTGAGCTCCTTCTCGCGCACCTTCTCGAACTCGCGCAGCTCCTTCTCACCGGCGCGCGGCTTGACCGGGGCGGCATGGTTTCGGGTGGTGGCGGTGATCTCCGGGTTGGGGTTGAGCCCGGTCAAACCGTTCCACGCGAGGTTGACCAGGTGGGCGGCCACCTCCTCGCGGCCGGGCTTGCGTACGTCGAGCCACCACTGGCCGGTCAGCGCCACCATGCCGACCAGCATCTGGGCGTACATGGGCGCGAGCTTGGGGTCGTAGCCGCGCGCGGCGAACTCGTCGGCCAGCACGTCCTCGACCTGGCTGGCGATCTCGCTGATCAGGCTCGCGAACGTGCCGGTCCCCGACGCGGCGTGCGAGTCGCGTACGAGGATGCGGAAACCCTCGCTGCTCTCCTCGATGTACTGCAGCAGGGCCAGCGCGGCCCGCTCCAGCTTGATGAGCGAGTGCGAGGCCGAGAGGGCCTCGGTGATCATGCCGAGCAGCTTCCGCATCTCGCGGTCGACCACGACCGCGTAGACGCCTTCCTTGCCGCCGAAATGTTCGTACACCACGGGTTTCGACACCTGTGCGGTAGCTGCGATCTCCTCGATAGAGGTCCCGTCGAACCCCTTCTCGGCGAAGAGCGTGCGGCTGATGCGGATCAGCTGCTCTCTTCGCTCGCTACCGGACATGCGCCTGCGAGATCGGGGTTCGGTCACGGTCTCCATAATGACGGCCACGGATCCATGGCCGTCTACCGGCCGATGGTCATCAGGCAATGCGCTTCGCCGCCAGGCGTTCGGGCGTCGGCCATCGGACGTCGTGGACCCAGCCCAGCTTCTCGAAGATGCGGATGAGGCCGGCGCTCAGGTCGATCTGGCCCTTGAGCACGCCGTGCCTGGCGCAGGTCGGGTCGGAGTGGTGCAGGTTGTGCCACGACTCGCCGAAGGACGGGATGGCCAGCCACGAAACGTTGCGCGACTTGTCGCGTACCTGGAAGTCCTCCTCGCCGAAGACGTGGCAGATGGAGTTGATCGACCAGGTCACGTGGTGCAGCAGCCCGATGCGGACGAGCGTCCCCCAGAAGAACGCGGTCAGCGCCCCCTGCCAGGACCAGGTGAACAGCAGGCCCAGCACGGCGGGCAGCAGCAGTGAGGTGAGCGCGAGCGCGCCGAACCACTTGTGCAGCTTGACGACGTCCTCGTCCTTGCACAGGTCAGGGGCGTACTTCTCCCTGTTGGTCCGCTCGCTCTCGAACAGCCAGCCCATGTGGGCGTAGAGCAGGCCCTTGGACATGGACTTGAAGCCGGGGCCGAAGCGCCACGGCGAGTGCGGGTCGCCCTCCTTGTCGGAGAACTTGTGGTGCTTGCGGTGGGTGGCGACCCAGTCGAGCACGGACATCTCCAGCGACAGGCTGCCGGCGATGCCCATGGCGATCTTCAGCGCCCGCTTGGCCTTGAACGAGCCGTGCGTGAAGTAGCGGTGCAGCCCGACGGTGACGCCGAGCCCGGAGACCACGTAGAAGACGAACGCGATCGCGATGTCCGTCCAGCCGAGGCCCCATCCCCAGGCCAGCGGCACCGCAGCGGCGATCGCGACGAGGGGGAGTCCGACGACCAGGCTGAAGATGATCAGCTCGGCCCTGGACCTGGGCTCGGGTTCGTGCTCGGGCTTCGGGGTAGGTGCGGAGCGTTCGGCGACAACGGTCATTGGCGACCTCCTACGACAGGTATGAGGATGAATGTCCGGCTACGCAACCGTAACCTACGCCAGCGTAAGTAAGGAAGACCTAAGCTGTGAATGTGGGAGAGGTCACGCGCCGTCGCCGAAGGTGGGTGGGGTTCGTATCTTGCGGCTTTATGGGCCGTCTGTTATAAGCGGCCGTGCCTCGCGCACCCCGTGCCACCTGCGGAGTTCGCTCCCGCGCGGGAGGCGCGGTGTAATTACGGGCGCGCGGGCGGGTGCGGGCTCGGTATCGTATGAGATGTGTCGGACGCCACGTGTCCGATCTATCCCGGATCGTCTAATCGGCAGGACAAGTGGTTTTGGTCCACTTTGTAGGGGTTCGAGTCCTCTTCCGGGAGCTTTGACGTGCTCCTCCCGCTTCGCCCGGGAGCTTCGACGTGTCCTCCAGCGGCTCCCCCCGCGCGAATGTTCGGGGTGGGGCCAGGTATCCTCACGGTGTCGGGAGGGTAGCGGTGCGGTAGACGTACTAATCAACACGTACCAATCACCCTGATCCGTCCAGTCACAGGGAGCCTCAGTCCGTGAGTGTGCCGCGCCCGGCAGCCGTCATCGTCCTCGCCGCCGGCGAGGGCACCCGGATGAAGAGCCAGACCCCGAAAGTCCTGCACGAGTTGTGCGGCCGCACGCTGGTCGACCACATGCTCGCCGCCTCCCGCGACCTCGGTCCCGGGCAGCTCATCGTCGTCATCGGTCACGCGCTCGAGCGGGTCCGCGGCCACCTGGCCGTCACCAGCCCCGACGCGCGCGCCGTCGTGCAACGAGAGCAGCGCGGCACCGGCCACGCCGTCCGCACCGTGCTCGAGGAGGTCGGCACGATCGCCGGCACGGTGCTGGTGACGTACGGCGACGTGCCGCTCATGCGCACCCAGACCCTCGCCACGCTGCTCGAACAGCACGCCTCCGACGGCAACGCGGTCACCGTGCTGACCGCCGAGGTGCCCGACCCGACCGGCTACGGGCGGATCATCCGCGACGAGACCGGCGACGTGCTGGAGATCGTCGAGGAGAAGGACGCCGACGCCGGGCAGCGCGCCATCAAGGAGATGAACTCCGGCATCTACGCCTTCGACGGCCTGCTGCTGGCCGACGCCGTCAAGCGTGTGTCCAGCGACAACGTCCAGGGCGAGGAATACCTCACCGACGTGCTGGCCATCCTGCGCGGCGACGGCCACCGGGTCGGCGCCTGCGTGGCCGGTGACTTCGTCGAGGTCGAGGGCGTCAACGACCGCGTCCAACTGGCCGCCGCGCGCCGGGTGCTCAACCAGCGCCTGCTCGAAGCGCACATGCGCGCCGGCGTCACGATCGTCGACCCCACGAGCACCTGGATCGACGTGGGCGTAAGGATCGGCCCCGACACCGTCATCCACCCCGGCACGCAGTTGCACGGTGACACCGTCATCGAGGCCGGCGCCGAGGTGGGACCCGCCACCACGCTCACCGACACCTTCGTCGGCGAGGGTGCGATCGTCCGCAACTCCGTCTGCGACCACGCCGAGATCGGCCCGGAGGCCAACGTCGGCCCCTACGCCTACCTGCGCCCAGGCACCGTGCTCGGCCGCAGGTCCAAGGCGGGGACGTTCGTCGAGATGAAGAACACCAAGGTCGGTGAGCGTTCCAAGGTGCCGCACCTGTCCTACGCCGGGGACGCCACGATCGGCGACGACGCCAACATCGGCGCCTCCACAGTCTTCGTCAACTACGACGGGGTCAACAAGCACCACACCACCGTGCGCGACGGCGCGTTCGTCGGGTGCGACACCATGCTCGTCGCTCCCGTGACCGTCGGCGACGGTGCCTACACGGCCGCGGGTTCGACGATCGTCGACGATGTTCCCCCGGGCGCGATGGGTGTGGCAAGAGCGCGGCAGCGCAACATCGAGAAATGGGTCTTGCGCAGGCGCGCGGGCACGAAGTCGGCCGCGGCCGCCGAGCGGGCGCTGGCCGAGCAAGAGCAGGAGAAAAAGCAGTGACCAGCATCAAACAGCCCGGCGAGAAGAACCTCATGCTCTTCTCCGGCCGTGCCCATCCGGAGCTGGCCGACGAGGTGGCCGAGCACGTCGGCGTCTCCCTCACCCCCACCAAACTGATCGACTTCGCCAACGGCGAGATCTACGCCCGCTATCTGGAGTCCGTACGCGGCTGCGACGCGTTCGTGATCCAGAGCCACACCGGCCCCATCAACAAGTGGATCATGGAACAGCTCATCATGGTCGACGCGCTCAAGCGGGCCTCCGCCAAGCGCATCACCGTGGTCATGCCGTTCTTCGGCTACGCCCGCCAGGACAAGAAGGGCCGCGGCCGCGAGCCGATCACGGCCAGGCTCATGGCCGACATGTTCAAGACCGCGGGCGCCGACCGGCTCATGTCGATCGACCTGCACACCTCACAGATCCAGGGCTTCTTCGACGGCCCGGTGGACCACCTGTTCGCCATGCCGGTGCTGGAGAGCTACCTCAAGAACAAACTCGACCTGGAGAACACCACCGTCGTCTCGCCCGACACCGGCCGCGTGCGGTTGTCGGAGCGCTGGGCCGACACCCTCGGCACGCCGCTGGCGTTCATCCACAAGCGCCGCGACCTCGACGTGGCCAACCAGGTGAAGGTCAGCGAGGTGGTCGGACGCGTACGCGGCCGCACCTGCGTCCTGATCGACGACATGATCGACACCGCGGGCACGATCTGCAAGGCCGCCGACGCCCTCTACGAGCAGGGCGCCACCGACGTCATCACCGCCGCCACCCACGCCGTCTTCTCCGACCCCGCGGTCGACCGGCTGAAGAACTCCCGGATCTCCGAGGTCATCGTCACCAACACGCTGCCGTTGTCGCAGGCGGGCAGGTTCGACAAGCTGACCGTGCTGTCGATCGCGCCGCTGATCGCCCGCGCCATCACCGAGGTCTTCCAGGACGGCTCGGTCACGAGCCTGTTCGAGGGCGACACGTGAACGCGTCAGCTGGACGGCCGAAGGCCGAGTAGCTAGTAAACTGACGGGGTTGCGCTCGTAACGCCTTCCGCTAGGGCGGGTGAGGGTGAGCGCTCAACGATCCGATTCCCACAGCATCCCTAGGAGATGTCGTGTCCGAGGTACGTATCGCCGCCGAGTCGCGCACCGCGTTCGGCAAGGGCGCCGCTCGTAAGATCCGCCGCGCCGACAAGGTCCCCGCCGTCCTCTACGGGCACGGCACCGACACCAAGCACCTGACCCTGCCCGGTCACGAGGTGCTGCTCGCGCTGCGCACGCCCAACGTGCTGATCCGCCTCGAGGGCGACGGCATCGACGAGCTGGCCCTGCCCAAGGGCGTGCAGCGCGACCCGATCAAGGGCTTCGTCGAGCACGTCGACCTGCTCCTGGTCAGGCGCGGCGAGAAGGTCACCGTCGAGATCCCGGTCACCACCGTCGGTGACGTCCACTCCGACGGCCTGCTCGACCAGCAGCTCGTCTCCGTCGCCGTGGAGGCCGAGGCCACCAACATCCCGACCGGCGTCGAGGTCGACGTCGACGGCCTGGTGATCGGCACCTCGGTCACCGCCGCGCAGCTCCCGCTCCCGGAGGGCGCCAGCCTGGTCGCCGACCCCGAGACCGTCGTCCTCCACGTCATCGCCAAGCCGGTCGAGGCTCCCGCGGAGGAGGAAGAGGCCGTCGAGGGCGTGGTCGCCGAGGCGCCCGCCGCTGAGGCCCCAGCCGCCGAGTAACGCGTCATCCAGGGCACGGGGCGGCGCCGCCGCCCCGTGCCGCCGCGAGGGGATCACATGGACCGCTGGCTCATCGCCGGACTGGGCAACCCGGGGCCCGAATACGCGGGCAACAGGCACAACGCGGGCTTCATGGTGCTCGACGAGCTCGCCGCGAGGGCGGGCGGCCGGTTCAAGGCTCACAAGAGCCGGGCCGAGGTCTGCGAGACCCGTGAGGCCATCCTGGCCAAGCCGCTGACGTACATGAATCTCTCCGGCGGTCCGGTCAAGGCGCTCGCCGACTTCTACAAGATCGGGACCGAGCGGCTGATCGTCGTCCACGACGAGCTCGACGTGCCCTACGGCGCGCTGCGGGCCAAGCTGGGCGGCGGCGACAACGGCCACAACGGGCTCAAGTCCATCACCAAGGTCCTCGGCACCCGCGACTACCTGCGGGTCCGTTTCGGGATCGGGCGCCCGCCCGGCAGGATGGACCCTGCCGCCTTCGTGTTGCGCGACTTCGCCACCATGGAGCGCAAGGACCTGCCGTTCCTCGTCGACCGGGCGGCCGACGTGGTGGAGTCGCTGATGGCCCGCGGCCTGGAGGCCACCCAGAACGACTTCCACCGGGCTGATCTGCACATTTCCGGTCCTCCACGCTGATCCGCGCAAAGGGCCGTTCGCAGGTTCGTCCGCATGCGCGCGGCTACGATCAGTGACTGTCCGTTCAGGAAGGGTCACCTGGAGGCGCGCGTGCGCGGTGAAGGACTCATGGCCGTGGGCAGATCCGGCCATGTGGTCTCCCGTGGGTCCAGGCCGCGCACGCCTTCCTGGGTCCGCTCCTACCGGCTGCGCGCCCTGCTGGCCGATCTCTGCGGTGCGGGGGTCGGCGCCGGCGTGGCGTTCTCCGTCAGGTTCGGCGGGTTCACGCCGTACGCGTTGCCGTACCTTCTGGTCAGTCTGGTTCTGCCGGTGGTGTGGTGTTGCGCGGTGGCGCTCAACCGGGCGTACGAACCGCGCATGATCGGCGTCGGCTCCGAGGAGTTCCGCCGGGTCGTTCAGGCGGGCGTGGCGCTGACCGCGGGCACCGCCATCGGCTCCTACGTGACCAAGACCGACGTCGCCCGCGGCTACGTGGTCCTCGCGCTGCCGCTCGTCACCCTCCTCACCCTGATCTTCAGGTACGCCCTGCGCCGCTCGCTGCACCGGCGCCGGGCGTCCGGCGCCTGCATGCGCAAGGTCGTCGTGGTCGGCCACGCCGCCTCCGTCGCCGAGCTCGTACGACTCTTCCGCGAGGAGCCCCACCACGGCATGGACGTCGTGGCCGCCTGCCTGCCCGGCGGAGCCCCTGGCGAGCACGTCAGCGGGGTGCCGGTCGCCGGTGACCTCAGCGACGTGCCCATCGTGGTCGACCAGGTCGAGGCCGACACCGTGGCCGTGCTGGCCTGCCCCGAGATGGACGGCCAGGCGCTGCGCCGGCTGGCCTGGCGGCTGGAGCGCACCCACACCGAGCTGGTCGTCGCGCCGGCCCTGATGGACGTCGCCGGGCCGCGTACCATGATCAGACCGGCCGCGGGGCTGCCGCTGCTGCACGTGGAGCATCCCGAGCTCACCGGGGTCAGGCAACTGGTCAAGAACATGTTCGACCGGCTGGTCGCGGTCGTGCTGCTGGTGCTGCTCGCGCCCGTGCTCGCGGGGCTGGCGGTCGCCGTACGCGGGAGCAGCCCCGGTCCGGCGCTCTTCAGGCAGACCAGGGTCGGCAGGGACGGCAGGCCGTTCACGATCCTGAAGTTCCGCACCATGCGGCGCGGCTCCGAGCAGCAGAAGATCACCTTGGTGAGCGACAGGGACGGGGTGCTGTTCAAGATCCGGAACGACCCGCGGGTCACGCCGCTGGGCGCGCTGATGCGCCGCCACTCCCTCGATGAGCTGCCGCAACTCCTCAACGTGGTCCTCGGCCACATGTCGCTGGTGGGCCCCCGCCCGCCACTGCCCGAGGAGGTGGCACGCTACGGTGACGACGTGCGCAGAAGACTTCTCGTTCGCCCGGGATTGACCGGGCTGTGGCAGGTCAGCGGCAGATCTGACCTATCGTGGGAGGAGTCTGTCCGTCTAGACCTGCGTTACGTGGAAAACTGGTCCCTCACCTTGGATCTCCAAATCCTTTGGAAGACCTGGTCGGCTGTCGCGCGCGGGCAAGGAGCATATTGATGACGATTCGCGACGACCACACCGTCGCCGCCGATCTGGCGACCGAGGCGGGCGAGAGGCTGCTGCGGATTCGCGAGCGCGTGGGTTTCGCCGACTCGCGGGCGCTGCGAGACGAGGGCGACCGGGCCTCGCACGTCTTCCTCATGGAGTCGCTGGCCCGGCTGCGGCCGAGCGACAGCGTGCTGTCGGAGGAGGCCACCCGCGAGGAGCGGCTCGACCCGCGCAGGCTCAAGGCGTCCCGGGTGTGGATTGTGGATCCCCTGGACGGCACCCGTGAGTTCGCGGAGCGGCGAGCCGGCCCCGGAGGCGGCAGCCTGCGTAACCAAGACGGGGCCGAAGGGAGCGCGACCATAAGCACAGAGCGGCGAGCCGGCCCCGGAGGCGGCAGCCTGCGTAACCAAGACGGGGCCGAAGGGAGTGCGACCATAAGCACAGAGCGGCGAGCCGGCCCCGGAGGCGGCAGCCTGCGTAACCAAGACGGGGCCGAAGGGAGCGCGACCATAAGCGCAGCGGAGGGGCGGGCCGACTGGGCCGTGCACGTGGCCCTGTGGGAGCGCGGGAAGCTGAGCGCGGGCGCGGTGGCGCTGCCCGCCCAGGGCCGCACGCTGACGACCGCCGCCCCGCCGAAGCTGCCCGCGCGCCAGAAGGGGCGCTTCCGCATCGCGGTGAGCCGCACCAGGCCGCCCGAGTTCGTACAGAAGCTCGCCTACCTCGTCGGAGCCGACCTCGTGCCGATCGGCTCGGCCGGGGCGAAGATCTCGGCGGTGCTCACCGGCGAGGTCGAGGCGTACGTCCACGCCGGCGGCCAGTACGAATGGGACTCCGCGGCGCCGGTCGCGGTCGCGCAGGCCGCCGGCGCCCACGCGAGCCGGATCGACGGCACCGCGCTGACCTACAACCAGGCTGACCCGTCGCTACCGGATATCCTGGTTTCCCTACCGGAGCTGGCGCCATCACTGCTCGCCGGAATCCGGGACCTGCACCGCTGACCGCCGGAGGAAGCTTCCATGCTCCAGCGCGACTACACGACGTCGCAACTTGACGTACTCGAGGCCGAGGCCATCCACATCATGCGTGAGGTGGCGGCGGAGTTCGAGCGTCCGTGTCTGCTCTTCTCCGGAGGCAAGGACTCCATCGTCATGCTCCGCATCGCGGAGAAGGCGTTCTGGCCCGCGCCGATCCCGTTCCCGCTGATGCACGTGGACACCGGGCACAACTTCGACGAGGTCATCGAGTTCCGCGACCGCCGCTCGACCGAGCTGGGCGCGCGCCTGGTCGTGGCGAGCGTGCAGCTCTCCATCGACCAGGGCCGCGTCGTGGAGGAGACCGGGCGGCGCGCCTCGCGCAACCGCCTGCAGACCACCACGCTGCTCGACGCGATCGAGGAGCACGAGTTCGACGCCGTCTTCGGCGGCGCCAGGCGCGACGAGGAGAAGGCCAGGGCCAAGGAGCGGGTGTTCTCCTTCCGGGACGACTTCGGCCAGTGGGACCCGAAGAACCAGCGCCCCGAGCTCTGGAACCTCTACAACGCGCGCATCCGCAAGGGCGAGCACATCCGTGTCTTCCCGCTGTCCAACTGGACCGAGCTCGACATCTGGGACTACATCCGGCGCGAGGGCATCGAGATCCCCTCGATCTACTTCGCCCACACCCGCAAGGTGTTCGAGCGTGATGGCATGCTGCTGCCCGACTCCGACGTCGTCCAGCGCGGCGACGACGAGCCGCTGTTCGAGGCGGAGGTGCGTTACCGCACCGTGGGCGACATGACCTGCACCGGCGCCGTGCAGTCCACGGCCGCCACGGTCGAGGAGATCATCGAGGAGATCGCCGTCACCCGGATCACCGAGCGCGGGGCCACCAGGGCCGACGACCGCTCATCCGAGGCGGCCATGGAAGACCGCAAAAGGGAAGGTTACTTTTAATGCTGACCGTCCGTACCAGTTGCGGTCCATGGGGGACCGGCTGCGTCTATTTCAAGGGCTACTTCTAAAATGGACATTCTTCGCTTTGCCACGGCGGGAAGCGTCGACGACGGCAAGTCCACCCTCATCGGACGGTTGCTCTTCGACTCCAAGGCCATCTTCGAAGACCAGCTCGAGGCCGTCGAGCGGACCTCGCGCGACCGCGGCACCGAATACACCGACCTGTCGCTGCTGACCGACGGCCTGCGGGCCGAGCGGGAGCAGGGGATCACGATCGATGTGGCGTACCGCTATTTCGCCACGCCCAGGCGCAAGTTCATCATCGCGGACACCCCCGGGCACATCCAGTACACCCGCAACATGGTCACCGGCGCCTCCACGGCGGATCTGGCGATCATCCTCATCGACGCCCGCAAGGGCGTGCTGGAGCAGTCGCGCAGGCACGCGTTCCTGACCTCGCTGCTGCGCGTCCCGCACCTGGTGCTGGCCGTCAACAAGATGGACCTGGTCGACTACTCCCAGGAGCGGTTCGAGGAGATCAGGGAGGAGTTCAGCGCGTTCGCCTCCAAGCTCAACGTCGGTGACCTCACCTTCATCCCGATCTCCGCGCTCAACGGCGACAACGTGGTCTCGCGCTCGGAGAACATGCCCTGGTACCTCGGCACGTCGCTCCTGCACCACCTGGAGAACGTGCACATCGCCTCCGACCGCAACCTCACCGACGTCCGCTTCCCCGTCCAGTACGTCATCCGCCCCCAGCGGGCCAACGACCACGTCTTCCACGACTACCGCGGCTACGCGGGCCAGGTCGCGGGCGGCGTGCTGAAGCCGGGCGACGAGGTGGTGCACCTGCCGTCGGGCCTGACCACCCGGATCGCCTCGATCGACACGTTCGACGGCCCGGTGGAGGAGGCGTTCGCGCCCATGTCGGTGACGCTGCGCTTCGAGGACGACATCGACATCTCGCGCGGCGACATGATCGCCCGGCCCAACAACCAGCCCCACGTGGCGCAGGAGTTGGAGGCGATGGTCTGCTGGATGGCCGACGGGCTCAAGCTGACCCCGCGCACCAAGCTGACGATCAAGCACACCACCCGTACGGCGCGCGCCCTCGTACGCGATCTGCACTACCGGCTCGACGTCAACACCCTGCACCGGGACGAGGAGGCGACCTCGCTCAGCCTCAACGAGATCGGGCGGGTGTCGTTGCGGGTCACGCAGCCGATGTTCGTGGACGACTACGCCCGTAATCGGTTGACCGGCGGCTTCATCCTCGTCGACGAGGCCACGAACGGCACGGTCGGCGCAGGCATGATCATGGAAGCCAGCTGAGCGTAGATCTTTTGGTGATTCCGTGACCGGCTGATTACTCTGCGCGCTAGGGTCGTCGCGTTCCGTGTTCGACGACGCGAAAGTCCCCTACGTGAGTGTTCATGCAACCACCACCCGAGTGATCTATCTGGGTGGTCTCGGCCGCAGCGGCACCACGTTGCTGGAGAGGCTCCTCGGGGAGCTGCCCGGAGTGGTGGCCCTCGGGGAGGTGGTGCATCTCTGGGAGCGGGGAGTGCTCGCGCAGGAGCTCTGCGGGTGCGGCGTCAGCTTTCCCGAGTGCGGTTTCTGGCTGGGGGTGGGGGAGCGGGCGTTCGGCGGATGGACGCCTGCGCTGGCTGAGGAGGTCCTCGCGCTGCGCCGCCGGGTCGATCGGACGCGGCGGATCGTCCGTATCGAGCATCCCGATCTGGCGGCGTACGCGCAGGCGTACCGGCTGCTGTACGAAGCCGTCGCCGCCCCCGTCGTGATCGACTCCAGCAAGCACGCGTCGCTGGCCTGCTGCCTGGTGGCGAGCGGGGTGGACGTACGGATCGTCCAGGTGGTCAGGGACCCGCGCGCCGTCGCCCACTCCTGGAGCCGGGTCGTCGAGCGCCCCGAGAACGGCTCCCCCATGACCCGCTGGGGCCCGGCCCGCACCGCGATCCACTGGACGGCCCAGAACGCCGCGCTGGAGCTGCTCGCCGGTCGCGGGGCACGCGTGACCAGGGTCCGCTACGAGGACCTCGTCGCCGCGCCCGCCCCGACGCTCATGGCGCTGACGGTTCAGCTCGGGTTGTCCGTGCCGTCGCTGCCGTTCGTCGAGGGCAGGACCGCTTGGCTGGGCCCCGCGCACACCGCCTCGGGCAACCCGATGCGGTTCCACGTCGGACGGGTGGAGTTGCGGCGGGACGACGCCTGGGTGCACGGGCTGCCGGAAGCCGACCGGCGGGTGGTGAACGCCCTCACTTGGCCGCTCAGGTCCAAGTACGGCTATCGGAGGGCGGGGGCGTGACGGGCCCGTCGGTGGGCGTGGTGATCCCCACCCGCGGAAACCGCCCGGCCCGGCTCCGCGACGCCGTCCTGGCGGCGCTCGCCCAGGACCACCCTGGCGCGCTGTCCGTGATCGTCGTCGCCGACGCCCCTGCTCCCGCCTACCCGACCGGCCCCGCTCCCGCCTACCCGACCGGCCCCGCTCCTGCCTACCCGACCGGCCCCGTTCCCGCCTCCCCGGTCGGACCGGCGGCGTCGCACGTGGCCGGTCAGGTGGCCGAGCACGTGTCTGGGCAGGTGGGCAGGCACGCGTCGGGTCAGGTCGGTGAGCACGTGCCCGGTCTGGAGGTTCGACAGGGGGCCTCGCACGTGGTTGGACCGATGGTGGGGCAGGTGGCCGGTTCGGTGGCCTCGCACGTGGTTGGGCCGGTGATGGGGCAGGTGGCTGGTTCGGTTGTTGGGCAGGTGGCGCAGCAGGTGGCGGGGCAGGTGGCCGGGGTTGTGGTCGGGCCCCGGCAGTGTGTCCGTGTTCTGCCCAATGTCCGCACCCCCGGCCTGCCTGGTGCCCGCAACACCGGCATCGCGGCCTGCGACACCGACCTCGTCGCCTTCTGCGACGACGATGACGTCTGGTTGCCGGGCAAGCTCACGGCTCAGGTACGCGCGCTGCTGGACGGCGCCGAGTTCGCCAGCTGCGGCATCGAGGTCGAACACGGCCGCCGCCGCGTACCCCGGCTCGCCGGGACCTCCACCGTCACCGTGGACGACCTCGTACGGTCCCGCATGGTGATGGTGCACTCCTCGACGTTCCTGTTCGAACGCGGCCTGTTCTGGGCCGACGAGAGCGCACCCGCCGGCCAGAACGAGGACTGGGACCTCGCACTTCGCGCGGCCAAACGCCGGCCGATCGCGCACGTGGACCGGCCGCTCGTCCGGGTGCGGTGGGGCGGGTCCCACTACGTCGCCTGCTGGGCGGACCGCATTGCCGGGCTCGACTGGATGCTCGCCCGGCATCCCGAACTGGCCGTGGATCCGCGCGGCGCGGCACGGGTCTACGGCCAGCTGGCCTTCAGTCATGCCGCGCTCGGGCATCGGCGCGAGGCCGTCCGCTGGGCCCTGCGCACGTTCGCGGCCCGGCGCGGCGAACCGCGTGCGCCGATCGCGCTGGCGGTGGCGGCGGGCCTCGTCTCCGCGCCCACCGTACTCACCCTGCTCCACAACCGAGGACACGGCATTTGACCCCGCCCCCCAAGACCACCGCCCCTGCCATCCCGGGGGCTGTAACCGGCGTCTCGGGTTACGTCGCCTCAGCCTCCGCGGGTGCTGTAACCGGCGTCTTGGGCTATGTCGCCTCAGCCTCTCCGGGCGCCGTAACCCGCCACTCGGGCTACGTCGCCTCAGCCGCCCCGGGCGCCGTCACACGTCTCCCGGGCTACGCCGCCCCGGCTTCTCCGGGTTCCGTAACCCGCCTTTCGGGTGCTGGAACGTTCCCGGCTGGAGCCGCCCTCCTGCCGGGTGCAGCGGCCATCCTCAGGATCCCTGCTAACGGGATGCCGATCTCGTCGTCTGAGAACGCCATCCCGGTCTCCGGGACGGCTCTCCCCGTAGCCGGGGCCGCGGCTTCGGTCGGTGCGGGAACCGCTGAACACGCTGTCCAGGCCGTCACGGTCCGGCGCGTTGGTGCCGAGGCATCGTTGTCCATGGCGTCTGGAAGCGCCGGTCAAGACCACGTGCTCAGCCCTGCCGCCGGGGCGGCTGGAAGTTCTGTTCAAGACCACGTGCTCAGCCCTGCCGCCGGTTCCTGGTGCACGGGCGCTTCGGTGGGGCAGGCC